>CAYTHV010000304.1:0-1591 GCA_964437685.1 uncultured Pirellulales bacterium | reverse complement strand
CCGCCGGGTATCGCTCGGAGACCGCTGCCGAACTCTGGAAGGATACCTATCACTATTGGGACCGTCCCCGCCTACTGCTGACGATTCTCCCCCAAGCCCTCCTCGGCCTCTTTTACCAGCCCGAATACCTGGAATTCTCCTTCCCGGTCCTCTACCTGCGGACGCCCCTCGATCGGATCGCCTCGACTGCCGCCTTTGAGCGGCTGATTCAGTCCCGGCCCGATTGCCGCCTGGTGCTTTACCCCGAGTTTAATCACTGGTTCCCCGAACAGCACAGCGAGGTCGTTTTGCCGGAAGTGCGGAAGTTTGTGCGGGAGAGCGGGGAGTAGGGCTTAGAATAGTAAACGGTGAATGGTAAGGAGATAAACATGAGATCATTGCAAGAAAATATGGCTGAATTTAGGAAACAATTAGAAAAGGGGACAATTCAAAAGGCATATCAAGGATTAATCGAATATATGATGAGCCTGAAAAATCACTTTGCAGGCAAATATCCTGATTATTCCATACCTGGAGGTATTTATTACGGATATATGGATATGACATATTTTTCTGTTCTACCAAAATCATTGAAAGACAGAGATTTGAAGATAGCAATTGTGTTTCTTTATGACGCATTTAGATTCGAAATTTGGCTATCTGGAAAAAATAAACGGGTTCTTTCAAAATACTGGCAATTTTTCAAAAAAAGTAATTGGGACAAATACAAAATTGTCGAACCAGTAAAAGGCGTTGATTCTATTGTAGAGCATGTCTTGATGGACAATCCAGATTTTAGTGATCTGGCAAATTTAACAAAACAAATAGATAAAGCAACTTTGAAATTTATTAAAGATATTGAAGGCTTCCTAGCCAAAACCGCAACTTAACAAAGCACATACTGAACGCCAGAAATTCTACGACACGCTTCGCGTCAAGCATTTCGCATACGCGTGGCTTCAAGCTTTTTCTGCACCCAAGCAGAGTCAACACCCACCCCAGCCAGCGGGGCAAGTCTGCGAATACAAACCTTCAAGGGAACTTACATCTTCGAGAATTTGATCAACCAAAGAAGTTATACGTTCGCGGAGATTTTGAAAATTAAACGGGAAGGGAAGATATAAAAAATATGTGGAGTCCCATCAAAACGCGCGTATTCTTGATCCTTACCCTATTGATATTCTCCTTCTCCTGTCAGGCAATCGGCGGGATTAAGCCAACTCCGCAACAGCCGCAGGTGGTTTTGGAACGTTTGAGCGTGGCGATTCTGGGGTTGGACGGTCACAAGGTCATCGGCAGCGGATGCCCCGGCACAGACGGCAAGGGCGTCATCGAAAATTATCACCTCATCATCGGCAACGTGGATACGGAAAAGAAAGTGGAGCGGATTCTGGTTGCAGGAGATAACTCCACGCTGACATGGGAACAGCCATGCAGCAACGACTGGGCGCTCTCCGCCGAGGATTTGGGAAACGGCAACTGGGAAATCTTCATCGCCCCCTCCCTGCCGTCGAAAAGTTACACGATCATCTTTTTCTATACCGATAATACGTTTGCCCTCGGAATGGGCATCGTCCCATAAAACTGGAGGAGATTTGAAAATAATGGTCAT
>CAYTHV010000303.1:0-1599 GCA_964437685.1 uncultured Pirellulales bacterium | reverse complement strand
GCAGTCGAAGCTATTTGTGGATTCTGTCCCGCACGCCAACGTTGGAGGACGGGATGCTTAGATCATATCATTGTTCTGAATGAAAGCCATTTGCGAACAGTACTGACGGACTACATCGACAACTATTACAACATCGCCCGGACGCACATGTCGCTCAACAAGGACTCACCCGTACCGCGACTGGTGCAAAAATACGGCAAAATCGTCAGCAAACCCATATTGGGCGGTTTGCATCATATCTACTCCCGCGTTGCTTAAAGTGTGACTTAAGTTCAGTGCCACAGTCACGGTCTGCGCCGAAAGTGAAACCTCACTGTGTTTCTGCACTTCGGACAATAACTTTCTGCCACGAATCTTTCAATATAGATTTTTGAAAGAGCAAATCGGATACGTCCTATCCTTTAAAATTACTTGATTTGGTCATCAGATGAGTTTTTGCACAAAACACCTCAATTAATATGGGTTTTTTCGGAGACCTTATGCCAGCGCTTTGTTTAATGTGACAAGATGGCCGCGTTCGATCCTGGTGAACAGCCACACTGCGCCAATCAACAGATAGTTTGTGGCCACGTTGGCAATCCCAAAAACGATTGCAGACATCTCTTGTTTTATGTGAATGGTTACAATAATTTGCGTTACCCATAATCCGACCGCCAGCGAAAATTGAAGTCCCATGACAACCAATACGCCGTGATGCGGGATACCGTTGCGAAGCGGTTCATTTTTGAGGCTCCGCTCCATATCCTGGCGGATGTTCTTTTCAAGTTTTACCCAACAGAACCATCCAGCAGCCGACAATGGCAGGAGCATCGCGGCATGCCAAAAAAAAGCAACCATGGCATCATTATAATACATCCACCCTATCAGCGGCAATATCCCGAGAGTTGAAATTGCCATAATCAAGTTAAAAAGCCGGAATGCGATGTTCAGCCACTTACTCTGCGGTCCAACAGTCGGTACTACGGGCATTTCTTCGATGTTGCTTTTATTCCAGGGGGCCGGCGGATGGTAATGGCTGTCGCCGCCGAGACGATACCAGTAACGATAGGTCAAAATAACGGTTATGGCGATAATACTGTAAGCAACCGTATTCCAGACAAAGATAAAACGATAGGCGAAATCGGAGCCATCAAAGCACCATCTGACAAAATCAAGATAAACGCCAATGAGAATGCCCGCACAGATCATGAACAGGGACGCAATGATTCCCCGGGCCGAAGAGAATTGCGCAAACCTGGACTTGGGAAAAAGCCGGATAAGAATCGGCATTTGGATTGCCCCGGACAAAGAAAGCTGGAGCACATTGACCAGACCATTCATAAGGTAAAGCCAGAAAAATAACTTGCCCGGCAGAGTGACAAAAATCCATACCCAGTTCATGAATATCCCAATAGTTGCAAAGACAGACCAATAGGCCGTTACACGCACAGGATTCCACCGATCAATAAATGCCATAATAAAGTACATAAATGCCAATGCCGCAAGCGTGGTGACTGCCGTATATTTCCCGATTTCTTCAAGCGACAGGCCCATTTCCTTCAAATAAAACACATTGAATGTATAGCTGACCAGGGTGGCCCCGAAAACCGCCTGCATGAG
>CAYTHV010000302.1:0-1608 GCA_964437685.1 uncultured Pirellulales bacterium | reverse complement strand
ACGGAGGAATGGTATCATTATGTGCTTAATGGGCCGCGTCTGGCGGACTACAGTAAACCCAATACGCTGGCCTTCCAAAAATGGCTGAAAGAGAAATACAATAGCAATGAGAACCTGCAAAAGGCTTGGAATGATCCGGCAATCACTTTCGATAAGGCAGCAGTCCCATCAAAAACACAACGCATGGGCGATAGCAATAAAACCTTCCGTATGCCTGAAAAAGACATGAATGTAATAGACTATTATTTATTCTTCAATGACCTTATTCCTGATACTTCAGGCTATTTTGCAAAAGTTGTTAAGAATGTAACCGGCGGCAAAAAAGTTGTTGGCGCATTCTATGGATATATGTTTGAGTTCACCGGCGACCCGGAATTCGGTCACAATGCGCTTGCGAAATATCTTCAATGCCCCAGCCTGGATTTTGTTATGGTAACAGCAAGCTACGGAGACAGATTCCTCGGTAAGGGCGCAGACTATGTTCGTTCGCCTGCGACATCTGCAGCGCTTCACGGCAAACTCTGGAATAACGACAACGACAGCGTTTCATTTCATTATCCTGAGGTCATGACGAGAAGGATTAAATACAGCCATGAACAGGCCGAATTTGAGGCTTCAAGGCTTGGCGGTACAAAAAATTTACAGCAGTCGCTTTGGATGTATCAGCGTTCCGCCGGTTTCATACTTGGATGGGGAATTTTTGAAAGCATTTTTGATCTGCATGGCGGCTATTATCACGACCCAAATATCGTGCAGGGATTCAAGGGAATCTATAAAGTATTCGACGAATCAAAGAAATACCAGCGCACTTCAGTCAGCCAGATTCTTGTAGTCTCTGATGAGCTTTCCTGCTCTTATGCCGGTTTTCGCAGTTCTCTGCTGGATGATTCTCTCTATCATCCTCAGCATAATCTAACCAAGATTGGCGCACCTTACGATTCCATTCTCACCGACGATATAGCACTCGCTAATATGGATCAGTACAAGCTGGTGATATTCCTTAATCCCTACAACCTGACTGATTCTCAGCGTAAACTTATCGCTGATAAAGTGCTCAGGAAAGGCAAAACGGTCGTCTGGTCTTATGCGCCGGGTCTTTTTAATTTCAACAAAACCACCGTAGATGGGATGAAAAAACTTACAGGCATGAAAATCGTTCCCACTGACAGATTGGAAATACCTCAGATTCAATTGGTGGAAACGAAAAACTCGTTGGGTAAATCTCTTAAAGATGCGGGACTTTCAATCATGGGTCCGCATTTGGCATATGTTCAATCAACCGGTGCATACGAACATGGAGTTGCTGATGCCAATCAAGCTCCTCCGTTCAAGTGTCAGTTGTTCTATGTTGATGACCCTGCGGCAACTGTGCTCGGGACGCTCCCAGGTTCTAAGGAAGCTACATTTGCGGTCAAAAAAGTAAACGGCTGGACAAGCATCTATATAATTAGTCCAAACTTGCCGCCGACATTTTATCGCAATGTCGCCGCATCGGCAGGTGTGCACATTTACAGCGATACTGACGACACTACCTATATCAACAAAAGCTATCTGACGCTCTGTGCGGAAAAAGGCGGCAGCAAGACGATAAAGCTGCCCGGCAAATTC
>CAYTHV010000301.1:0-1641 GCA_964437685.1 uncultured Pirellulales bacterium | reverse complement strand
GGACTTGCTTGATGGAAGCGGTGCCCCCTTGGCTGGGATGGTAATAGTGAAACGCTTGAAATAGTGCCAACAAATCAACAAAGCGCGGGATAATGACCTGACCCCAAAAATCTCACTAATCGCGCATCATCAGACTCCCTACGTCCAACCGGATCGGGTACGATGCCTTTGATAATTAACAGGGGAGGTAGCTATGACCAACAAAAAAAACAAAGCGGGGCGTTTGGATATGGGCGGCGACGGTGAAGCGCACCACGGAACCGACTCCAGTCGCGTGCATGGATCGCTGGAATTTGGTGTTGAGATTGAAAAAAAGATAAAGCTACAGTACCAACATGTTGTAGATGAACATCTGATTGACGAAAGCTTTGCGATCATTCGCCGGGATAAACTGGTTGATGCCGCTTGCGCAGTTATTTGCGAAGCTAAATACGTCTCAACCACGTTGTTACAGCAACGCCTTAAAATCAGCTGTGTCCTTGCCAACACGCTAATGGATGTTTTGGAAGAAATTGGAATCATTGGCCCGCCGGTTGAATGCGGCCCGCGCGGTATTCTGATCGATCTAAAAAAGCCCAGTGTTTAATAACTCCGCAGGACATATCCAACCATTAAGTGACATGGCCGGCGTTTCTTTGTGTGATATTCCCTCCTTAAAGTAAGATGGGGAATCAAAAGGGAGCACTGCCGGCGCAGGTAAACACAAAATTACCGGCGGAAGTTTGCCCTCATTAAAAAAATGCGGAGCGCCATTTACCTCCGTTTTTTCAATGCCTTCTTGGCCTCCCGCCGAGCTTTCAATTCCAGCTTTACCGCCACGCTATAGCAGGCTTGCAGAGGCATTCTGAAAGTTTGGCGGCAACCTTTCAGGCGGAAGCCGATAACATCCCCCGGCTCAAGGCTGACAATAATATTCCGTCCGGCATCACGCGTCCGGGTGGTCTCTCGAATAACTATTTTTCTTAGCGGAATCATAGGCCCGTTTCCTTTTCGTTAATAATTGTTCCGCTATTTATGCAGAAAAACCGATGGGGCTGGCGGAGCGTGTACGCTTGTAAGAAACCTCCTGTTTCAGGGCTTTCACATTATCCAGCGCAGACGGTTTTGTTCCGCTGTACTGCTGGCGCTGCCAGACGGTTTTGAAGTCGCCGGGAGTTAAATCGCGAATGGTTCGCAGGCCGGTTTTCACTTCTGCCGAGAGACGCCCGGACGGCTGGAAGTATTTCCGAAATAGGAACTCGGTGCCCTCTGCGGTGAGCGGCAGAAATTTAATCTTCCACGTAAAGCGTCGCAAAGCCGCCTCATCGATTCCATTGAGCAGGTTGGTGCAGCAGATGCAGATGCCTCTGAAATTTTCCATTTGAGTGAGCACTTCGTTGGTCTGACTGGACTCCCATGAACGCGAGGCCGTCTTGCGATCAAGAATCAGCGAATCGGCTTCATCCAGAAACAACACCGAGCCTTCTCGGTCGGCCTCGCCGAACGCCTCAGCAATCCTCTTTTCGGTTTCACCAATAAACTTACTCTGCAAATCAGACATGCGCTTAACCAGCAACTCCCTGCCGAGTTCCTGCGAAATATATTTTGCAAACTCGGTCTTACCGGTTCCGGGCAGTCCCCAAAACATGATGTTTGCGGCAA
>CAYTHV010000300.1:0-1659 GCA_964437685.1 uncultured Pirellulales bacterium | reverse complement strand
TCGGTTGGCATAGTCTGAGGCTACGCTGTAGCTGTAACTGCCAGAAGAGCCGCTCTGCTGTATCTTACAGCCATAAGCATTTGACGTAACCGTTCACAGATTTTAGCAAATTAGAGAAGGATATTTTTTGTAGTTCCAATGAGCGACGATGGATTGATGGATAAAATCAAAGACATTATTCTGTTGTTTCTTGCAGGTTGCAAAGGTTGTCCAGATACGTTCGCACCAGCGCATGCCGGCCTGGCCGCGGGTGCCCTGCGTAATTTTTCGGTCAATCACCACGGGTCGAATCTGCCGTTCGGTGCCGTTGTTGGTCGGCTCGATCGGTTCGGTCAAGAAGCGGAAATAGTCTTCGGCGGCTTGCCCTTGAAACCGCCGGGCCAATGTTTGGGCCAACTTATGGTCCGGCGGTCGGCGCATATGCTTAAGAAATTGCGCTTTTATTCGTTTCATCGAACGTTGAAAGCCCTTTTCGGTAAGCGTCTCCCGCCGATGCAGGGTATCAAAGAGCTTTTGGAGCCATTCCAGCAGTTGCTTGCCCCAACGGGACAGTTTCGGATGGCCGTATTCGGCCAGAAAGCGTATCTCGCGAATCAGATGAGCCATACAATATTGCACTCGAACATCAAACAAACGGGCATACTTGCGATACGCGCCCCAATAATCCGCGCCGATGATACCGCGAAAGTTTTCGCCCAGCATTTCTTTAAGCACCTCACTGCCGCGCGATTTGTCTATTTTGAACAAACTATAACCAGCGGTATCGAAACACCACGTCCAGTGCAGATCGCCGTTGTCATGATGGCCGGTCTCATCGACATTCACCTGCGTTTCATCAGGAAGGCACTCCACGATTTCATCATACGAAGGCGCCAGGGCATCCGATGTTTTGCTCGTCGCTTTGCAGAGCATCCCGCGCGAAATGTCCAGCTTCATCACCTGCTGGAAAAACTCCTGAATCGTGCTGTACGACAGGTGACTGGGGCCTTTCAGAAAAGACACGAACGCCGTCAGGCCCGCACTGAGCAGACCGCCTTGGCGAACCTCGTCCGGCATGGCAATCCAAACCTTGCCGTTAACCGGGTCCAGATACTTTCTGGCTTTATGTTCGATAACCTTATACATCTTGTCGGGCAGCTCTATCTGCTGAATGACAAACCATTCATTCAAAGGCGTCAGACCTTGGGCATCTTTATCGATAAACGCATAGTCAATCACTTCATCAATCTGTTCCGGCTTAAAAGGCTTACGGGTCAATTTACGATGACCACGCTGACCGCCTTTTTGACGCTTTTTACGAGAGATATTTTTCGTGGTCTTTTTCGGCTTAACCATATCACTCGACGGCGGCTTGGACGAATTGCTCGAATCTTTCTTGAGCCGGGCCACTTCGTCCTTCAACTGCACGATAATCTCGCGAAGATCCTTGATCTCGTCAGCTTGTTCTTGAATCAATTGATCTTTGGCATCCATGCCTGCTTTATAGCACAACGCAAACAAAAGCGCAAGCTACCTATTTTAACATTTTGTACTTTTTATGAAATATTTCTGTGAACGGTTACTCAATTTCCAGGTCTTGGTATTTTGCCTGAAGTCGAACAGGTGTTTACGGATGCGATCTATTCATGGGCGCGAAGGCGTGCAGCCTTTGTCATCCAT
>CAYTHV010000299.1:0-1686 GCA_964437685.1 uncultured Pirellulales bacterium | reverse complement strand
CATTCAGGCACTGGGGCAACTGGCAACATGGTACCGCAAACAACTCAAAGCCAAAGTCATCGCGATCACTGGTTCGGCAGGCAAAACCACAACCCGACATATCACACACCATGTCTTGTCACGATATTTCCGTTGCCATCAGGCGGCCAAGAGTTTCAATAATCATATCGGCCTGCCATTAACTATCCTGTCGGCAAGCACTGAAGACAACATCCTGATTGTCGAATTGGGTACCAACCACCCTGGCGAAATCGGCTATCTGACACAGATCGCTCAACCCGATATTGCGGTCGTGACCTGTGTGTCGCCGGCACATCTGGAGGGATTTGGAACCGTTGAGAAAATCATTCAGGAAAAACTGTCTATCTGCGAAGGCCTCACCCCAAACAGCATCCTGATTGTCAACGGTAATCAGCCGGATTTAATGTGCTACACCATGGGCCTGCATCGTCCCTATTTGACTTTTGGAATAGGAACATCGTGTGATTTTCAAGCCGATAACCTGCTATCACAAGGCGACAGCGGGCAATTAACCATTGACGGACACACAATCACTGTTCCTCTGCCGGGCCGGGCCAATCTGACGAATATTCTGACCGCTTGGGCAATTTGCAAGATTGCAGGCGTTTCCATATCCGATTTCGCCGAAACAATCGCTTCTCTTGAACCAGTTACCATGCGAATGGTCATTGAGGCAGTCGGTCCCATAAAAATCATAAACGACTGCTATAACGCCAATCCAGCTTCCATGGAAAACGCGATCGACTGCCTTGCTTCGTTAGCTAAAAAGGAAAATCGCCGGTCAGTGTTTGTCGCCGGGTGTATGGGAGAGCTGGGAGAGGCCTCTAAACGCCTTCATTTTGAATTGGGACAGAAAGCAGCGAGCGTATCAATCTGCTCAATTGTTGCCGCCGGGCCATTCGCGTCCGATATTATCACGGGTGCCATAAAGAAAGGAATAAAAGCCGCAGATTGCCAAATATTTACAGATACACAATTACTTTGTGATAATCTGCACAAGTTTGTCCGCCCTGCCGATATAATATTAGTCAAAGGTTCTCGCTCGGCGGGAATGGAAAAAGCAGTTGCAACGTTAAAGAAAATTTTTGAGGCTTAAAACGCCTTTTCTTGCTCTGTAGAAAAACTGATATTCTGTTTTGATTCTAACTTAAGGAAATGGACTTGTTATACCATCTTTGTAATTTTCTCAGCAACATCATGTACATGCTGGGTTTTTATGCATGGGAGGATGTGTTGTTTCGCGGCATTATGGCGGCAATCACGGCGTTTACCGTGGGCGTTTTAATCGCTCCCAAAACCATTCGCTGGCTGATGAAGATGAAAGTCGGCGACAGACCTGAATTTCACCATGCCGCACTGAACGAATTGATGCGGGAGCGGGCGAACACGCCGACGATGGGCGGGATAATCATCCTTTCAGCCATTGCTATCAGTACCCTGCTTTGGGCGAAGTTAACCAACCCATTTGTCCATAAGGCGCTGTTTATCCTTATCTGGTTCGGCGGCATCGGCGGCGCCGATGACTGGCTGAAGCTGACCAGCAAGACCCGCCAGCACAGCCGGGATGGACTAAAACCATGGGAAAAACTGATTTTTCAATTCGGCGGCTCCATGCTGGTAGCGTATTTTCTTTATTCAGATTTTCGCAACATCGAAGACGCCAAG
>CAYTHV010000298.1:0-1770 GCA_964437685.1 uncultured Pirellulales bacterium | reverse complement strand
AAAGAGCAGCTTGACTAAATTTATGGCAAAAAAGACTTTTTCAGGGACGACTAGTATACTGTCCGGTTAAATGTGCATAGAACATGGTTTCTTTGCCGATAATGCTAAAAAACGCTTTATTTTGGCAAGGAATCCACCCTATGAAACAGTATATTGTAGAATTGACAAGTGAAGAACGTTCCCAGTTGCAACAGATCGTTGCCAAGGGCCATACGACCGGTTACCGGATTAAATACGCCCATATTTTGCTCAAAGCCGATCAAAGCAAAGACGGCCCCGGCTGGTCGGATCCCAAGATTGCCGAGGCGTTTGAATGCAATCTCTCTACCGTCTACCGGCTCCGCAAGCGATTGATTGAAGAGGGCTTTGATGCTGTTTTACAGCATGGCAATGCCGGTAAACGCAAGCAGCGTAAACTGGACGGCAAAGCCGAAGCCCATCTGATTGCCTTAGCGTGCAGTCAACCCCCGGAAGGCCGGCAACGATGGACAGTCCGGTTATTGGCGGATGAGTTGGTTTCTTTAGGCATCGTGGATTCCTGCAGTAAAACGACAGTTCATGAGACGCTTAAAAAAATGAACTACAGCCTCATCTGAACAAATACTGGTGTATTCCGCCGAAGCAGAATGCGGCCTTTGTTGCGGCCATGGAAGATGTGCTGGAGATTTATCATCGACCCTATAACCCCGATAGACCGCAGGTCTGTTTGGATGAAACCTCCAAACAACTGGTGGCCGAAAGTCGTCCGTCGGTTCCGATGCAACGGGGCCGGTGTAAGCGGGTCGATCCGGAATACCGCCGTTGCGGCGTAACAAGTGTGTTTATGCTCTCAGAGCCGTTGGCAGGCAAACGCTATGTCCGCGTTCGGTCACAGCGGACTCAGCGTGATTTTGCAGAGGTGATTTGTGAATTATGTGACGAACTGTACCCGGATGCGGAAAAGATTGTATTAGTGATGGATAACTTAAATACTCATACGATGGCTTCCTTATATGAGATGTTTGAGCCGGCGATGGCCCGGCGTTTAGCAGAGAAATTAGAAATTCATTATACGCCCAAACATGGCAGTTGGTTGAATATGGCCGAAATTGAATTGAGTGTCCTGTCGAGGCAGTGTATGGGTAATTACTTTGAAGATGCAAACCAATTAGTCAAACAAATTGAAGCTTGGGAACGAAAGAGAAATGACGAAAAGACGAGCATCGATTGGCAATTTACAACCGCCGATGCCCGCGTTAAACTGAGAAAATTATACCCGTCAACTTAGGGCGGACAGAGTACTAGGTCAGATGCTGCGCCCGAGGCAGCGATTCAAATTGGTCGAGGGCATCCAGCAAAAGAACGATGCGTTTTTGGGTGGAGACACGGTGTAAAAGTGATAGAAACGCGGCATCGACATCATCGGGTGAGGCTTTTTCGGGCAGGGGCTTGCGAAAGAAGAAAAAGCTCCGCCGCTGCTGGTCTTTGTCTTCCTTGAGGATACCGAATTCAATTTCCAGGGCCGTGACGCTTTTATCTTTGGTGACGGTGTCGAAACCCTGTTCCCTGGCGGCGGCAGCGATACGCTCTTGCGGCGGTATCCAGCCGTAACGGTCACCCAGCAGGACAATCAGAAACGGCCGGCTGCGTTTGATTTCAGCCAGGCAGACCTTCAGGATCAGTAATTCGCGGGCTTCTTCGGATTCGGCATTAGCGGTTTCGACGCCCAGCCGCAGGTCGATGGGGTCGAGCTGGTGGCGGTTTTTGCGAAGCTCTTCTTCCAGCCGGAGG
>CAYTHV010000297.1:0-1791 GCA_964437685.1 uncultured Pirellulales bacterium | reverse complement strand
ACTTCCTGCATGTCGTGCTCAACAACGGCGCGCACGAATCCGTCGGCGGTCAGCCCTCAGCAGGCTTTAAGGCCGATTTGACTGCGATAGCCGAAAATGCTGGCTATAAGACCATCGGGAAGGCCGTTGAAACGGAGCAGAGTCTTAGCAGCGCGGTCAAAACACTGCTGTCCGCAAGTGGCCCAGCGCTTG
Organism: uncultured Pirellulales bacterium; assembly: GCA_964437685.1. Lineage (GTDB taxonomy): Bacteria > Planctomycetota > Phycisphaerae > Sedimentisphaerales > Anaerohalosphaeraceae > Anaeroglomus. The sequence goes on along the minus strand of CAYTHV010000297.1, from coordinate 1,599 downwards.
TTGAAGTTCGTATCCGGAAAGGCATTCGTTCCGGGCTTCCTCCGCTGAAGGTGTCCCATCTTGAAATCAAAGATTTGCTGATGAAGAATCTTAAGGGCTGTAAATTGTAATGGATACAAATGCAAAAAATAAACCGGTTGCTGTTGTGCTGGGTGGAACCTTTCCCCATATATCTCTCATTAATAATCTTCAAAAGAGGGGTTATTATACACTCCTGATTGATTACTATGAGAATCCCGCCGCAAAAGCGGCTGCGGATGAGCATCTGCGCGAGAGCACGCTGAATCATGAAAAGGTGCTGGAAATTGCCCGAAGCCGGAATGCAAAACTGGTTATCAGCACGTGTATTGACCAGGCGAATGTGACTGCCTGTTACGTCGCGGGAAAACTGGGTCTCCCGGCGCCATATAGTTATGAAACAGCCTTGGCTGTGACCAACAAAGGGCTGATGAAGGAGCGGATGGTCCGGCATGGGATCCCAACATCAAAATTTATTTTTGTGAAGGACATGAGCGGGTTTGCGTCGGCGGGATTAAAGTTTCCAGTGGCGGTTAAGCCCGCTGACAGCAACAGCTCAAAAGGTGTCAGAAAGGCATGTAATGTCGATGAGTTGAGTCGGTTTCTCGATGAAGCGCTAAAGATAAGCAGGACGGATGAGGCGATTATTGAAGAGTACAAAGAGGGGAGGGAAATCGGTGTTGATTGTATCATCAAAGATAAAGAAGCGGCCGTCATTATGACGCGTGAACGGCGAAAAGTGGAGTCGGGCTTCGATCCGATACAGCAAATTCAGGGATCTCTTTGGCCCGCCGATTTAACAGAACAGAACAAATCCGCGCTGAAGAAAATAGCTGAAGACATTGCCGTGGCATTTGATTTGAATAATACGCCGTTGATGATGCAAACCATTGTTAACAGAGATGAGATCAATGTAATCGAATTTGGCGCAAGGATTGGCGGCGGCGAAAATTACCGTATTATCGAACTGCATACCGGTTTTGACATTATTAACTCGGCCGTTGATTCTTTTTTGGGCCTGCCGCTAACGCTGGATTATAAGACACCAACAATCTATTACGCAGACATCTATCTGTATGCGACACCCGGTACATTCGGAAGAATTTCAGGATATGAGGATCTTGTGGGAAACGGGGGGATTGAGTACCTGAACACCTATAAATCATACGGCGTGGAAGTTGGCTCTGAAATATCCAGCAATAATAGAGTCGGAGCGTTTCTTGTCGGGGCGAATGACATCGTCGGACTGAACGAGAAAATAAACACGGCGATAAAGAATATTGAGGTCTATGACATTCACGGACAGCCCATGATGCGGAAAGATATTTATTCCAGCCAGATAAGGTGAACACGATGGACAGAAAAAATAAAACAGAACGAGACGTCTTGGTTGAAACCCCTATATCAGACGCCGTGATAAACAGTTTGTCGGCAGGGGTCGCGTTTCTGCTTTCCGGCTGGATTTTTACCGGTCGTGATGCGGCTTTGCCCAAACTTGTTCGTCTGATCGAGTCTGGCGGGCTTGTCGCTGCCGGCATCGATCTTCAAGGAGCGGTGATTTTTCATACAGCGGTCAGTCCG
>CAYTHV010000296.1:0-1804 GCA_964437685.1 uncultured Pirellulales bacterium | reverse complement strand
TCAGTTTTATTGAATGCGTTCTTGAAGATCGTCAAATCAGCACCAGATACCCAATACGGACCCGCGATTGAACCATTGGCATCACCACGGCACTGACGCTGGAAGCACCAGCAACTCGGTTTGCTAAAAGCAACCCAATCCGCATAGAATGGGGCGGTTGACTTTACGCAATCGGTCGGGGCAGCAGCCAGAGTCTGCGAAGCCTGAACCGTTACTGTGCCAAGAGTGTCGCCAACGATACCGCCACGGAGTGTATCCAGAGCAATACCAATCGTCGAACTTGCGGTCTGGGTGAAGAACACGTCAAAGAAGCTGTCAACCGTTACACCAGCCTGATTGCCGGCCTGATCCAGATAACCGGCACTCAGTGAGAACGTGCTGGCAGGAAGGGTGGCAACGCCTGCGGCAGCAGGATCGGCTATGGCATGACCGGTGCCAATCGTATAGCCGGAATTGTCAAACGCATAGTCAATGAACGTGTTAAACTGAGTGCAAGTCACATCGGCTGTGGCATCGATAACCGCATCACCGGCAGTCCGGGTCAGCTTCAGAGCAATACCGCGAACAACTGCACCGCCCGTCGGGGCGATTTTGATTTTCAGATGACCAGTTCCTTCATCTGTTGCGGTGACAGCTACGTTTGCCATCGCCGGCGCTACGAGCGCCAAAACTAAAAGTGCTGCAAGGATTTTTTTCATCAGACACCTACCTTTCTCTTTTTCTTCTTTTTCTCTTCTCTTTTCTCTATTTTGTTCATTATCCCCGGGCCTTGCTTTCCGGTCCATAATGAAAATACGCAAAAAAATTATTGAAAATAATACTGAGAAACTATTTAGTTGTCAAAAATGTCCTCTTTACTCCGCCTCGATAAGTGATGGTGCTAATCTCTAATCCCCGTTTTCTGCCTTAAAAACCCAGTTGAGAATCTCGTCAGCATCAACAAAAGTGATAATACTATAAAACGGGTTATGAATCAAGAAAATTCCGGAGGAAATAAAAATATTTTTATCTTTTCGCCCAAAATAACCCTATTTTCAGTATTGGGAAATAACTATATAGGTTTGTAGGCCTATAAAATCTGCCCGTTAAGAACACAGAAGTCTAAAACGCCGGAATTTTCCATTTTCAATTTTCCATTTTCAATTTATGATATGAGGTATGTTCTACGAACTATTTACAATTTTTTCCGGCCGTCTTGCCTTTACCCGGCTAATTATGCTGGCCGCCGCCGCGGGCTTATTTGCGATAGGCCTTGCTGCAATCTATGTCGCCGGCAATCCGTCGTCACAAGATACTGAAAATAAAGAAGTTACATCCATTACAGCCGAACCGCAGGAACCCGCACGCGATGCCCATAACTGGAAAAAACAGCTTATTTACGCTGCAAGCGGCTTGCTGGCGTTCTGGGCCGTCAACCTGATTGACTACCGGAAATGGGGACAATACAGTTTTTGGCTTTACGCGGGCGTATTAATATTGTTAGCCCTGCTTTTGCTCGATAAAGTCTTCAATATGTCCTTTATTCCGCTAATTAACGGCTCCCGCCGCTGGATTCGCCTCGGAACCACGACCCAATACATCCAGATTCAGCCGTCCGAGTTCTGCAAAATCGCCTATATCCTCGCTTTGGCGTGGTACTTAAGATATCGCGATAATTATCGGACGCTGGTCGGGCTATTCGGCCCATTCGCCCTGACCCTGCTGGCGATGGGACTAATTCTGCTGGAGCCTGACCTCGGCACAACGCTGTTGCTAATGCCAATGCTGTTTGCGATGCTGTTTGTGGCCGGGGCCCGCGTGCGGC
>CAYTHV010000295.1:0-1817 GCA_964437685.1 uncultured Pirellulales bacterium | reverse complement strand
TGATGATCTTGCTTATTTTGACAGTGTCGAATTTGCCACGATAGAAAAGGCATTTGCCCGCATGGGCGACGAACTGTTCGGGTTTTCGTTTCGGCTGGATGCACGGCAAATGCCGGAGGATGTTGCGGCAAATAACGTCAAACAGAACCATATCGACGGCCAGACGATTTACGCCGTCGATTGGACACAGGGACGGATACCCAGTACACGATACCCGTTTGAATTATGCGCGACAATCTATCGAACGGAAGATATTCGCAGGCTGTTTATCGCAACGATAAGTCAAAATTACTTCGCCAACCGGTTTTTGAGCCCCGGATCAACACTTGCGAGCGTTTATGGAAAGCTTTTTAAGGTACGCAAGCTGTACAAATGCTTTGGATTCTTTTATAATCCCAATACGCTCGAGTCATGGTGCTGCCGATATGTCCAGCGGCATCCGAAGCAATTCGGCACTCGACTGGCATATCAGAAAATCTGTGCCAGCGCCATTCAGGTTAATATGGTTAATACTTCGACCGTTAATGAGGTGGATGGTTCGGCGGAATTCACGGTCGAAGCGTTGAATGCAAAGTACAAGCAGGGTTGGCGACTGGATATTGACTGGCTGACATCGAATAAACCGGTCCAGACGCATAGCGGCAAGAATTATGTCCATATAAAACAACAAAAAAACGAGGAAAATTAAACGTGCCAAGATTATCGCTGCTCAAACATCCGATTCTGTATTACAAGAATAAATATTATCACCATAAACTCAAGCATGGGAAATGTCCGGAAGGGCTTTCGATTGTGGATGTTGATGGAATCCATTTCCCTTGCGATTTATCTTTAGGCAAGATGACGCGCAGTATGTATTTTGGCGCATACGATTTTGAAGTACACCACGTGATAAAAAAGATGCTCCGCAAGGGAGATGTGTTTATTGACGTTGGCGCCAATGTTGGATATTTCAGCGCCGTCGGGGCGTCATGTGTAGGGACTTCCGGCCAGGTTCACAGTTTTGAACCGATGCCGGTGCTATTCCCCTATCTCGAACAACTGCGTGATCTCAATCCGGCATACGCCATATCCGTCAATCCCTTTGCGGTTGGCGATAAAGCCGGCAAGGCGGTTATTTATCAGAGCGAGAATACCGGAGGGCACTCGTTGCTTGAAGGGTATTTTGTTTCAGAGCGGGAAAAGAATACCCATGAAATAGAGACCTGTCGATTGGATGATTATTTGGAACGCCGATCCATACAGCATGTAAATGTAATCAAGATCGATACGGAGGGTTACGAATTTCCTGTCTTGCTGGGACTGAAGCGTTATCTGGATGATAAAACGCGACGACGTCCAATTCTGGTCGTGGAAGTCTCGCGTCGCGGCTTATCGCTGACCGGCCATTCCGTTCGTGAATTTGAGGACTTTCTGCGGTCTTTTGGCTATGTTGCGTATGAGATTTGTGGTTGTCATAAAGCGGATTTATATAAAGCGGATGATCAAAATCTGGTATTCATACCCGAATAGGTATTGATCGCGGTTCTAAAAAACAATGGTGAGATAAAAAATGTCAAAATTTTACAGCCGGTGGAAAAAACAACTGATTCGCTCGAAGATACTTTCGGGACTAAGCAGGTTTCCGGGTTATTTTCGGGACTGGCGTCGGTACAGCCAAATGGATGGCGCTGTGCCGATTCGATTAAAAGAGACCTATCCCTGCCTGTTTGACAAAACCAGCGGTACGGGTGTGGATAGTCATTATTTTTATCAGCATGTATGGGCGATGGAAAAAATTGTTGCCTGCAGGCCGGCGTTGCACGTCGATGTCGGTT
>CAYTHV010000294.1:0-1834 GCA_964437685.1 uncultured Pirellulales bacterium | reverse complement strand
GTCGGACAGGGGCAGTGGTTTATGGCGCTGGTTATTTTCACCATCAGCGTGGTGGGATATTCCGGGGCGAATGTATTTTACGATTCATTTCTGATTGATGTCACCACTCATGCAAGAATGGACTGGATTTCATCCGCCGGCTATGCCCTGGGCTACATCGCCAGTGTCCTGCCCATGGTGGTCATCCTGCTCATGTTTAAATTCGGCGGCGACAAGAGCAGTTTGACTGTGACCAAACTGGCGTTCGTCATTACCGCGGTCTGGTGGGCGGTTTTATCCATTCCGATGCTCAAAAACGTCAAGCAGAAATATCACTACCAAACTGATGAACACTCCATCACCGGCTCTTTTCTGCAACTGTTCAAGACCTTCCGCGAAATCCGCAAACATCACAGCGCAATGCTCTTCCTGGGTGCTTATTTCCTGTATATTGACGGCATCGGCACTATTGTAAAAATGGCCGTGCCTTACGGGCAGGACCTCGGCCTGACTCCAACCAGTCTGGTGCTGGTTGTCCTCGGCATCCAGATCGTCGCCTGCCCCTGCGCCCTGCTCTACGGACGCCTGGCGGAAAAATATACCGCGCGAAAACTTATTGCCGCCGGTATTATTATCTATACGTTTATCACCTTTATCGGCAGCATGATCCCGCTGCTCCAGAGCCGTGACCACCGGCTCATGCTGTTCTGGGCGCTGGCCATGCTGATCGCCACCTCGCAGGGCGGCGTCCAGTCGCTGAGCCGCTCGTTCTTCGGCAAGCTGATTCCGAAAGAGAATTCCGCCGAGTTCTTCGGGTTCTACAATGTTTTCGGCAAATTCGCCACGGTGGCCGGCCCGCTGCTGATGGCTATCATGATCGAGCTGACCGGTCAATCCTGCTACGGCTTTCTAAGCATCGGCTTCCTCTTCATCGGCGGCCTATGGCTGTTCCTGAAAATAAAACCGCAAAGCTAACCTCGATTATTCATAAAAAAGGGATAAAAAACGAAAATATGCTCAAAAAGAAAGATTTTGACGATGCCGCAGTCGTAGCAACGCTACTGCGAGGATATCGGTAAAGAATTTACTTTGAGCAGATTGAAAATATTTTGCCATAAGTTTATGAATTATTCAGGCTTAATCTATTTATCCACAAAACACGCAAAATAGACACAAAAGAAAAGCATTTTTTATCCCGCAACTGCGGAAAGGCCACAGAAGGCATAGCGCGGCATAGCCGCAACCAAACAATACACATTAACCACGAAAAACACGAAAATTCACAAAAAAAACCAATACAGTTTTATCCCGCGACTGCTGGATGCCTTTCGCGGATAAAAATGTCTTTTTGTGTTCTTTTGTGTTTTTTGTGGACGATAGAAAGATTTTGATTTATGAATGTATTTCAATTTACGGAAGACCAGAGGACGGCGCTGAAACTGATCGGCGGGATGGTAATATTTTTCTCAAATTATATTCATCTCCCTGTCCAATGCTGACCGTTTTGAAGATAAAATCTGGAATATCATTGAACTTTACCCAGACCATTCGGAACGTGCACTCGTACTTTGCTGTTATGAAAAAACAGATTCAAGCGCTGAAACGAACACTGGCCGGGCTGCCCCATGAATCGGTCACATCAAATGCACTGTTAGTCTCTGAACTTTCTTAATTTGAACTTTTTAGCCTATTAAAATTCTCAAACATAATTATTTTGCGACTCATTATACACTAAACTCTTGTATGCCTCAATCGACGCCGTGGTGTTATTCCTCGCTTGCTGACAACCATGGTTGCACGGTGTCATGCATTCCGCTATACCGCGCACCGGCTTGAATGTTCCGTCCGACTGCAG
>CAYTHV010000293.1:0-1851 GCA_964437685.1 uncultured Pirellulales bacterium | reverse complement strand
GTTCCTGGCTAACCCCGCCGTCAATCATACAGATCGCTACCCGCTCTTCCCACAAAAGACGCAATTCTTCGCTAAGTGTGTCGGGATTTCTGCGTCTTTTGAAAACAGATTGTTTAAATTCGTACATTTTTAATCTCCATGATATTTTACTTTGATTTGCTATACTGTCCTAATAGGCCAGTCCGATACCATCATAAAAACGTCCACCATTTGGCCGGTGATCCCGATGTTTTCCAATCCATGGGAAAGCGGTGCTTAGATCGCGTCCAAATGTCTGTTTAGTTGAGACAATGTTTCTTCCTTCCGACTGACACCATGACTGCCAGGCGGTATAGAGCTCATCCAAGTAAACACGGTAGGCATTTCCAATCAGGCATCTTTCCTTCACAAAAGCCTTTACCGGACTGCACAGGTCTTCCAATTCTTCGACGGATTCCTGGGATGCGGTAGGCTGAATAAATCGGCCGTGTTCACGCAGGCTAAGCCATCCCTGTAGCGCCCATAGCAGAATACCTGGCAGTTCTTTTTCCAAGCGTGGTTGTAATCCAAGGTCTTCTTTGCCAAACCAGCTTTTGTTGATATTCAGCAGCATAAACCGTCCGGCCAGGGCATTGCTGGCATCCGTCAGTCGAGGCAATTCATTGGTTAGAAACATAAAACGAGTGGCCAATTTCATCGTCACTGATTCTTTATGTTTGCGATCAATGGTCAGTGCATCTTCCCCGCTAATGCACAAAAGTCGCTCGACAACTGTAGCGATATCAGTGCCGGCAAATCGGGCGTCGCTGACGATTGCCAGACTCTTGCCGATAAGCGGTTGAAGCCCAAAGGTCCCCGACAAAGACCCTGTCGTCGGTCCGCAAACATTCGAAATGCCAATGAGTTTGGTCAAAATTCGCCCAATGGTTCCCTTGCCGCAGCGCCGCGGACCAATCAATAGCAACATTTTCTGCTGTGAGGTGTCAGTTGTCAGACAATATCCAAACCACTGTTGCAGCAGTGCAATGGATTCTTTGTCACCATCCCAGAGTTCGTTGAGAAATGACAGCCAGTGCTGCGGTTCTTCGGCTTGAGCATCATAGTCAAATTCTAAGGCGTTGGTCGTAAATAATTTTGGCGTTGCCGGATAAGTTTGCCCTGTTGGAATATGCAGATTCATGGTCTGGCAGGGCAGTAGTTCTTTTGCATTAGGCAAAGCCTTATCCTCTACAATCCATATCGGTGGTGTCAGGCTCACCGGTAGATGGACATAGGTGCGTAACGTGTCGAGGGCAGAATTGACCGTTCCCGGATTCGACTCGAAATCCACCAGCTCATTTTGCCGTGTCGATTTGTTGTACATGTATCGAAGTGCATCATGGAGCCAGGGCTGGAGGCGGTTCTTGATGGCTTCATCTTCAATCTCATTATATCTGTTGTTACCCCACGACATAATCAGCCCAGCATAGCTTGCCAAGGTGCGCCCGTCGGGATGGGCGTGAAATTGCTGAAGATATGCCTTCGCCGTCGGCAGCGTCCGCTTGGATGACAGGATAATCTTACCGCTGTTGGGGTCAAAGCCTCCCAGTTTTATTAAACCCTCGGCGTTTGTTTTTAACGCGTCGCCGCGAATGACATTTTTTTCTGCATCGCGGATGCGTTTTATGATTTGCCCGTCACTATATTCTTTCGGAAACGGCTTTTGGCCTGCATAATCCCGGATACAATGGACGGCCTGATCATCATCAAGGTCAAATCCCACACAGCGGCATGCGCAGACATAGAGCCGAAATGAACCATCCCGTTTATCAACAATGTTGAGTCGATGGAGAGATTCAAGGCAGGCATGGTATCGTTTCTCGGGGTTATCTG
>CAYTHV010000292.1:0-1872 GCA_964437685.1 uncultured Pirellulales bacterium | reverse complement strand
CAGGGCGCGTGGCCGCTGGAAGCCACCGCCCGTTTCGGCTATCCCGCTGTGCAGGCGCAGATGGCATTGCACGAAACTCCGTGGGGAAAATTTCTCAAAGCGGTAGCCGACGGCAAACCGTGCGACCTGCGCTGGAAAAGCGGTTATGCCGTTGTCGTGCTCATCGCCGTTCCGCCGTTTCCATACTGCACCAAGCCCTGCGACTGCGCGTTGAATCCAAACGGACTAAAAATCCGCTTCCGCGAACCGGTGAGCCCGGATGAGCTGGTGCATTATCACTTTGAAGAAGCCCTCCGGCATCCGGACGGCACATGGGAAATCTGCCACGATTCTGGTTATGTTCTTCACGTCACCGGATATGGCTCGACGGTTGAAGCCGCCCGCGAAGCGGCCAACCGCCGCGCGGCCAATGTCGTCATTCCCCGCATGTTCTACCGTACCGACATCGGCGTAAAGTTTTTGCAGGAAGACCGGAAGCTTTTGGAACGGCTGGGGTATTGATGTATTTGGAGATTGATATGTTGAGAATACGACGAGCAACCAAGGCTGATTTGGACGATTGCCTTGTCCTTTTGCGGATACCCGAATTAAAGCACGCTTCCGGCGTGTACATGGAAAAGAAATGGCTGGTTAAGTATTTAGGGGACGAGTTTTTGGTGGCTGATATTGACGGACAAATTGTTGGAGTAATTTACGGAGAAATATTGAGAGACAGTGGATCGCTGGTTTGGGGTATCGCGGTATCTGAGTGTTGTAGGGGAAAAGGCGTCGGTGGTCGGCTGTTAGATGAATACGAAAAAGTGGTAAGAAAGAAAAAAGCGGAATGGGTCATCCTCTATGGATGCGCCGCCAGTGAAGCGGCTTTGCGTCTTTATTCCAGCAGGGGCTACGATAAAGGGCAGGAATGTATTGAGTTCGTAAAAGAGTTCTGAATAAAGCGGGTGTTTTCGTGTACTACGGAATGTCGTTCGTGACGACGATGTGGCGGGCTATCTCGGCTCGTGTTTTCCTGTGGAGGTTATTATATGAGCTGGTTTTTTATAGCGCTGATAGGTCCGCTGTTGTACGCCTGTACAAATTACATAGATAAGGTTCTTTTAGAAAAGGTTTTTAAGAAAAGTGGTGTTGGCACTTTACTTCTTTTTTCCTCGTTGATTTCAGTGTGTGTATTACCGTTTTTGTTTTTAATAGACAGAACCGTATTTGATGTTGGCGGTATGAAAATTCTCGTTCTAGCAGTTGTTGGAGTTCTAAGTGTATTGGTCTTGTGGTGTTATCTAATTGCCCTCAAAGATGAAGAGGCCTCAATTGTCGTTGTGTTCTATCAGTTGGTGCCGGTATTTGGATCCATACTGGGATATTTCATTTTGGGTGAAACTCTTACGCGGATGCAACTTGTTGCCATGGCAACAATCATTTGCGGCACAACCATTATTTCTTTCGAGATTGATTCGGAAAATAAATTTAAACTCCGGCGTAAAACAATCCCGCCGATGCTTACAGCGGCTTTTTGCTGGGCGCTTGGATCGGTGCTGTTCAAGTTGGTCGCATTAGAAGAAAATTTATGGCGATCACTCTTTTGGGAACATTTGGCGCTCGCCCTTTCGGGTGCACTGATTTTTATATTTGTACGTTCCTATCGCGTTAATTTTTTGTCGGCAATGCGGGAAAACTCCAGAGGAATTCTGTCGCTCAATTTTTTAAATGAGGCTTTGTATATCTCCGGGAACATTATAATCGCATTTACATATTTGCTCGCACCGGTTGGGCTTGTATTACTCACAGAATCTTTTCAGCCAATATTTGTTTTATCCATCGGCCTATTTCTAACGACTTTCTTCCCTAGCATAGCGGTTGAAAAAATGCATCTTC
>CAYTHV010000291.1:0-1897 GCA_964437685.1 uncultured Pirellulales bacterium | reverse complement strand
TTTTAGCAGCCCGGCGCCAACAATCGCCAGGATTGCAGTAGCGGAGGTACATTTTTCAGGCCCCAATATCAGAACTCTTGATCTCTGTATATTTAAAATTCAAGCAAAAAAATGAAATAGTGTTTTAATATCAGTTGGCTATAGATTAATCAAGTTAAACAGGATTGAAGTGTAACTGGAAATAGAAAATGACACCATTTGTTTTGTAAAATGAATACTAATGACGCAATATGGGGATGAAATATTCACAAGGAGAGAAGAAAATGCCCCAATTACTTTTGCCAATCATTCCAAATGGAGCGACCAATATCGGAAGTGGCGTCAGCGTTTATAAAGATGACAACGCTTGGACCTATTTTGTAGGTTTGTTACCCGTTTACAGGCACAGGCCTGAAGACAAACGGATGTTTGGATTGGTTACCGCGTCATTAGTTGAGGCTGGCGCCTGTAAGCATTCAGATATTATCAAGAGTTTTGGTGTTTCAAAGAGTAGTGTAAACCGATCTGTGAAGAGGCTTCGCAATGGGGGAGCTGAGGCTTTTTTTTCAAAGCGGAAAAGCCGTAAAGGAGGAACAAAACTTACGCCGGATAAATTGGAAGAGGCACAGCCTCTTTTGGATAAGGGAGTATCCAGAAACGAAGTAGCAGATCAGATAGATGTTAAAAGCGATACCCTGCGAAAAGCAATAGAAGACGGTCGTCTGAGAGAGATCAATCGCAGCGGAGGCGATATAGAAGTCACGGACAAATCCATGCGCAGTTTGGTAGATGCGGCGGCAGGAGAGGGAATGGGTACAGCGTGTACCCGTGTGATGGATCGGGTGTTGTCTTCATTGGGCAAATGCAATGATGGTGCAATGGTGCAATTTGAGGCGAGCCACGACGTATCGTACGGGGGAGTGTTGTGTGCATTACCGGCACTTATAGCAAATGGGTTGTTGGAAGGAGTCGAGACTATTCTTGGAGGAATCAGCGGGTATTACACGATGTATCATGTACTGCTGCTGTTAGCATTCATGGTATTGATCCGTGTCAAGACATTAGAGCAACTTCGGGGGAAAGTGCCAGGTGAATTGGGGAAGTTGCTGGGTTTGGATCGTATTCCAGAAGTTCGATGTTTGCGGGAAAAGATGGATGCAATGAGTGCGTCGGATGCGGGAGAGAAATGGGCAGCGCATTTAAGCAGACATTGGATGGAAAAGGAGCCTGAATCAGTTGGGTCGCTGTATGTGGATGGTCACGTACGAGTTTATAACGGACAATTGACAAATCTGCCTCGCAAACATGTTGCCCGTCAACGGCTGTGCCTGAGAGGGACAAGCGATTATTGGGTGAACGATGCGATTGGACGTCCATTTTTCAAGGTTGAAAAGGCAATAGATCCGGGGCTTATCAAGGTACTGGAACAAGACATTGTGCCGAGATTGCTGACAGACATACCCAATCAGGCGAAACCCGATGAATTGGAAGATAATCCCTATCTGAATCGTTTTATAATAATATTTGATCGGGAAGGCTACAGTCCGGCATTTTTTCGTAAAATGTGGAAGGAACACCGGATAGCCTGTATGACCTATCATAAATATCCGGGAGAGGCATGGCCTGAGGAGTGGTTCAAAGAATATAAAGTGGTTATGCCAAGAGGCGAGACATCAGAAATAAAACTTGCTGAAATGGGCACATGGTTAGGGACGGGTAAAGATGCTTTATGGGTTCGTGAAGTGCGAAAGCTGACGGAAACCGGGCATCAAACCAGCCTGATCAGCACAGCATACGATTTGGATCATACCCGGCTGGCGGCTGAGATGTTCAGCAGATGGTGTCAAGAGAATTTCTTCAAATATATGCTACAACACTTTGGAATTGATCTACTTAATGAATATGGCGTTGAGAATTT
>CAYTHV010000290.1:0-1900 GCA_964437685.1 uncultured Pirellulales bacterium | reverse complement strand
AATGCTTGAAGAATACACCTTATTGACTGAAAAAGGTCTTCAATGTGAGGAATTTATTGTTCCGGTGGGCGGTCGGACAATAACCGCAATGATCGCATCGCCGGCTGCTGATCATTTGGATCCCGATCCGGTGCTTCTGCTGACAATTGGCGGCCAGAGCACACATCTTCTTCCGCCCAATGATCAACCGGCAAAGTTCTTCTGGGAACGCGGTCATCGGGTGGTCAGTTTTCCGATTGCCTTTGAGGTCATTGCGGATAACGCATTAAAAGTCAGCTCGCAATCTTCAGGAAGGGTGTATAATATTGCGATTGAGGTGCTTCGGGACGAATTTTTGCAAGGACCGGACCCGTTTTTAGTTTTAATCGAAGAAGCGAAAGCGGTATTGAAGACCTGCATTGATCGGAAATGGGCCAGGCCAGGTCGGATTGTGGTAACGGGGATTTCCCGGTTTGCTTATCTGGCGTTTCGGCTGATGGCGGCGGATGACCAACTCAACATTGGCGGCGGTTTTGCTCCAGTGACTGACTGGCGGGATTTAAGCGAATTCCATGAACAGCGGAATTTAAAAGAGGTTGCCGATCTTCGCCTCTCGCTCTTTGCCGAGAAGTTGGCAGGTAAGAAAATATATATGGCCATCGGTAGCCATGATGAACGGGTCAACACATTAAGCTGCTGTCAATTTTTCCTTGATTTGAATAAGGAAAACCAGAAATGCGGTTTTGACAGGACATATGTGGATTTCTTTTGTACGCCGGACCCTCATCATACTTGCGGAGATGAATGGTATCAACGTGGCATGGAAATACTTTTAAGCCGGGCGCTTGCAAAGAAATAATAGGACAAATGTAGAAAGGATTAGTAAGTCGTGAAGTATGAAATTTTGAATAAAGGATTTATTTATAAAAACGCAGAGGAAGAAAATAGTCTTATTGCATGTACTTCACGCTGTGCGGTAACTCGAACGGGCGAGGTTCTATGCAATTTCATGCTGCAATCGTGTTTAGGCAGCAATGATTTTACGCCGTATCAGGCTATTTCATCGGATGCAGGAATAAGTTGGAAAGTTCGTGGCCCGATTTGGCCTCATCTGCGTGATCGCTACTCGATCAATAATTCAATCAGTCGGGCGCCGAATGGCGACCTGTTTCTTTTCGGGTCACGCACGCCTCGGACCAAATCGGACGAATCGTTCTGGTGTCAGGAAACGCTGGGCATCTTACTTAATGAAATGATCTGGTCACGTTCCAAAGATGAAGGTTGTACCTGGTCGGAGCCTCAGCCATTGAAAACCCCTTTGCCTGGTGCAGTTGAGTCACCTGCTCCGCTGTGCATTACTAGCACAGGCCGTTGGGTGGCTCCCTATTCCCCGCACAATACCTTTGATCCGAATCTCAAAGTTGATCTTCAGCACGTCGTTTTAATGATCAGTGACGATGAAGGGAAAACCTGGCGGCATACGTCGGCAATCCGTGTGAAAGAAGTGAATGCGTATGTCTGCGAAGCCTGGGTAACTGAATTATCCGATGGCAGATTGCTGGCCACGGCCTGGCACCTTCACCGCGGTGAAGGCGATGACTATCCCAATGCCTATGCGTTGTCGCAGGATCAGGGACAGACATGGGGGCCGACCCGCTCAACGACCATCATGGGACAATCGGCAGGCCTGGCTCCATTGCCGGATGGCAAGGTTCTGTTTGTGTATAATCAGCGTCGCCATGGTAAACCCGGCGTATGGTTGGCGGTAGCCAAGCCAACGGAAAAGGACTTTGGGGTACTGGCAAATGATATCGCTTGGGATGCCGGCATTGCGACTCAGCATGCCTCGTCCGGTAAAAGCACGAATTGGACCGATTTTGCCTTTGGCGAACCGTCAGTTACTGTTTTGCCTGACAATACT
>CAYTHV010000289.1:0-1925 GCA_964437685.1 uncultured Pirellulales bacterium | reverse complement strand
TATCATTCCGCCTCTGCCCGGGTTGGAGGCCGTGAATTGCTGCGGCTGACGAGCAATCGACCGCGCATTCCAGCACTGGAGCATACCAGCTCATTAGTGAATTATCTGTTTGGAAAGGATCATACAATGAAACGCCCATTGATTGAAATAGGCGAGGCGATCCACGCCTCGATACCCAAAACCGGGGCGATTATGCGGGAACTGCATGCACTTGGTGAAGGCGCGTATGAGAAGCCAAGTCCGCAGTTGGATTATGTCCGCGCATTGATTGAGTCGCAGGCTGACGATGGGGCAAGTTATCTGGCGGTCAATCTGGATGCGTTTGGCGAGACGGATGCCGACGCGGCGGTCGAAATGATGAAACATTATGTTCGGCTGGCACGCAATTGGGGCAAGGGTGTACCGATTTGTATCGACAGCAGCAATGACAATGTGCTGATAGCGGGTTTGAAGGAGTGGTACAACACCGATCTGCCGATTAAGCCGCCGCTGCTGAATTCCATCAAAATCCACACGGCGGATAAAATGATGCCGCTGAAAAAGCAGTATGATTTTTCGTTTATTGGTTTGCTGGTGAGTGAAGATAAATCGACCGGCCCCGGCGGTTCCCATTCAGCCGAGGAGTTGTTCGGCATCGCCCAACAGATTTTCAAGAAGGCCATTAGTTTCGGATTTAAGCCTTCTGAGATATTCTTTGATTCGACGGTGTTTCCGCTGGCGATTGATATGCCGATGGAGCCGGGCGTACCGGGCTATACCTATCGGGCGTTTAATACAATCAAGAAAATTAAATCTGACCCCCAGATGAAAGATTGTCATTTCTCATTGGGTGTCAGCAACTGCTGCCGTGATTTGCCCGGACGGAAAATCGGTATTTGCCGTGCGTATGTCGCCAAGGCGATGGAGTACGGTCTGGACGCCGGTATCGTCAATATCGAGCATCACTATGGCGAAAAGCCCGCAGACGCGGAGTTGCTGGAGTTGGTCGATTCCTTTGTCAGGCTTGACGGCTCCATGGATAAACTGAATGATGCGATGATGAAGATGGGGCAATTCTGTGCTTCCGTGCGAAAGCCGGAATAATTGCCTAACTTACAGGAGTCAACGATGAGTTCAACGGATTGTATTTTTTGTAAAATTGCCGCCGGACAGATTCCGTGCTACAAAATTTTTGAAAATGATGCGGTTCTGGCATTCCTGGATATCAACCCCATCAGCGATGGTCATACCATTGTTATTCCTAAAGTCCACTATGAGCGGGTAGATCAGTGCCCGGCTGAGATTTTAGCGGAGGCGGCTAAAACACTCGGACACCTTGCCAAAGCTGTTACCTCGGCTGTAAATGCCCCCGCATTTAACGTTTTGTGCAACAATGGGTCGCCCGCCGGACAAGTGGTAAAACACATCCATTTTCATATCATTCCCCGTCGGGAAAATGACAAAGTCTTCACCCAGTGGCCGAAATACACTTATCCGGACGGCAAAGCTCCTGAAATACTGAAAAAGATTCTTGCCCAGCTTTAATAAGTTTTTTGCAGATGTTGGGTGGATTGTTATGGGTAAACGCGACATCAAAAAGCATGTAAAAGAGCAATACGCAAAAGTTGCGTCGAAAGATAATGTATCTTTTGATTCTTTTGGTTATGCGAAATCGATAGGATACTCCGAACAGGAAATAAAAAGTGTACCCGCAGAGGCAGCGGTGACACATGGCTGTGGAAATCCAATGGTGTTTGCGGAACTGAAAGAGGGGCAAATTGTTGTGGATCTTGGCTGCGGAGGGGGTTTAGATGTCTTTCTCGCTGCGCAAAAAGTTGGGCCAAGCGGCAAAGTTATTGGCTTGGATATAACGCCCGAAATGATCGAGAAAGCAAGCAGCAGCGCAACAAAAGGCAACTTTAAAAATGTTGAGTTCATCGTCGCCG
>CAYTHV010000288.1:0-1933 GCA_964437685.1 uncultured Pirellulales bacterium | reverse complement strand
ATCCCCCATGAATCCGTTTCATCAAGCATAACCAGCGGCGAAAAAGCATTCTTGCTGACATAGTCAACGCCATTGACTCTATAGCGGTCAATAAGGCCGCTGCGGCAGTTGATGTGGATTTCAACTTTTGGTGTTTTGAATTTTATACAATCGCCCTTACGCCGCAACCCCGGCTTGGGTCTTTTTGCAGGAGTGGGGATACAGTCAAACCTGTTCATTCCCGGTTTCAGCACGGCATCAAACACAACACGCTTACGCCACTCCACCGTAAGATTGCTTAATTCCTGCTCAACCTGCGAGTGCAGCGATGTGCTGCCGCGTCGCACGGTAAGCCCGTAGTACATCGTTGCCGGACAGACATCGGGAAGATTGAATTCGCACTCAGCCGGCTGGCGAATATCGAAAGGATGTGGATTATACACAAGAATAGGGATGCTGCCGTCCTTAGCTTTTTTCTGGCCTGCCGCAAGAGCGAAAAAAGCCCTTGTCTTCACACGAGAAAGGACTTCGAGGCCATGAGCAAATACATCCAGCGCTGCCTGCTCAACACTCTGGATCGCCGAACCGGGCAGTATATCGTGAAATTGCCCAAATAGAAGGTCTCGCTGCGCCTCTTCGATCTCTTCGTACGGATATGACATAAGTTGTACGACTGCAGCCGCAGAACACATTTTCTCGATCATATAGAGTTCATTTTCAAGCCGCCGATGGCTCTGCTTTATCCGTATCATCGACGTATAACAGCCGACGCCCCACGGATTAAGGGAATGTTCAAATCTCGGCAGAGATTCCCCCGAACACACAAGCTCCTTAAAATATTTTTCAGGCGTTGAATGTTGTATAACACGATCATTGGTTTGGCGTATCAGCCGATTAACGGCTTTAACATCCTTTCGCGAAGGACCGCCACCGTGATTGCCTACACCCCACAGCACAGGCAGAATGTTTTTATTCGGATTGGCCTCTATCTTTTTCAAGATATTTTCTTTTGCCTTACCGAGCGATGAGTTGTACCAGCCCGAAAACCGCGTCGCGGCGACCTCTGAGCCGTCAAAACCAACCCAGATAAAACTATTTTCTGGCAGCGATAAATCATTTGCATCCGGCCGACCAAACAAATACGAATCGTATCCAGCCTTCACAAGAATCTGCACCAGCCCCCGTGTATGCCCAAAAGGGTCAAAGTTTATCGCCGTCGTCGGCTCAATGCCAAAAAACTTCTTGAAATACGTCCTACCGGCAAGGATTTGCCGCACAAACGATTCCCCGCAGGGCATATTGCAGTCGGGCTGCAAATACCATCCGCCCATAATATGCCATCGCCCCAGCTTTACCAGCTTTTGTATTCGCTTGAACAATTGCAGATCGTATTCTCTGATCCATTCATAAAGGATCACCTCATTATGATTGAAAATGAACGTCTCATTGTCTTCGCAGATTTCCGCGGCCGTCCTGAATGTGGAAATCGTCTCCGCCGCCCCTTCGGGCCATTCCCACAGCCACACAGGGTCAAGATGCGCATTGCAGATTAAATGAACGATCTGCCTACTCGTATTTGCCATTGAAAAATCCATTTCAACTCTTAACATACTGATCATCAGCGGTCTGTATTTTTTCCATCACACGTCCATCCTCGATATTGTCTCGTTTTGCCGATTGCAACACATTGATCATATATCGTGTATCGATCACACCGTCGAGCAAAAACCAGACGCTGCACAGTAAATGGGTTTTCCCGGAACCAAGCCGCCCAAATGATCAACAAACGGCCTGCTTGGCAACACATTCCCAATTCCAATGCATATGACTGAAGATATATCCGGTGCATTTTTTGGTATTCCGCTTAGGTATCATTGACACAGTTCCCAAAGTATCGATAATAAAAAGTTTTCCAGTTTCTTGTCAGTAGGTACATTTTTTTGCTTCGTCAGCA
>CAYTHV010000287.1:0-1960 GCA_964437685.1 uncultured Pirellulales bacterium | reverse complement strand
GATGCTAATTATCGTGCCATTAAACGCTCCAATGATACGAACCTTGGCAAGATCACTGATGCGACGGGTTCCTTGTAAAATGCAACTTTGTCCGACTGCTATGTTCGCCAGTAAAATGGTGATCCCAAGAACAGCAACAGCAGTGGCATATTCAAAAGTTCCAAACGAAGCTTTTGAAAAAGCATTGCGTCCCAGGATCATGATTAACATACCGATAGATCCTGTTACCCAAACCATCCGACGCAACGTTTTTACAGTGCGAGCCGTTTGCTCTGGATCACCTAAACCATACGCCTCCGCAATCTGCCGGGTTCCGCTTGAGGGAACCCCCATTCCGGCCACAGCACTTACCATTTCTATTATTGACCCAAAGACCCCCATTAACCCGACCCCTGCAGGACCAAGAAAAATGGCGACGAATTTTGTCCTCACCATGCGGATTAAGATTTCAATCAACGAGGCTCCGCCTATAAAAGATGTAGATTTTAAGGCCGTTTTATAGGAGGAGGACTCAAGCATAAACTTATTCCTCAAACATGCGGACCACTTTCGCGGGAACGCCTGCGGCAATACAATTTGCGGGAATTGATTTAGTCACCAGACTCATGGCGCCAATTACCGTGTTGTCCCCTATCGTAACTCCTTTTAGCACCATTACACGGCTACCCAGCCATACATTATCCCCGATAACAACAGGAAATGAAGGAGCAGGAGTTCCATTTCGTTTCTTTGGGTCAATCTCATGAAAGTCTGTATCGTAGATAGAAACCTGATCGCCAATTAAGCACCCGACACCGATACTGATACTTTTACGACACACCATACTAATATTGTTACTGGTCAAAGTTCCAACGCCAATCGATATTTGTGATTCAGGACTTCTGGCATGAATTAAAATGCATCCATTCCCGATCAATGGGGCGAAACGAGTCCCCAGTTGAACTTTGGCAGCAATTGAAACGCTTCCAGCGCCATCTATACGAACAGGAACACAAAATCGACAGGTAGAATCAATAAAGCCCCCTGCCCCATACAGCCACGAGCATATTCGCGCACGGACTTTATACCATTGGCAAAGAATACGCCCTTCGCGGCGGCGGAACACCCTCCTTATAACTTTTTTAACAAACTTCATTTATAACGTCCTATCAGTTCAGCGACTTTAACAGCCTCGTCAAGCTGGTGCGCCGGACTTATTGGTAAACTGACAACCTCACGATGAATTGCTTCGGTGACCGGATATGACCGGTTATTCCATTCGGCATAAGCAGGCTGTTTGTGCGGCGCTACCGGATAATGAATTGCCGTGTTTACACCGTGCTCTTTCAGATAACTCATAAACCGGTCGCGTTCCTTGACACGAACAACAAACAGGTGCCAACACGGGGTGCCATAGCCTGCAACATACGGAAAGACAACTGCGGGGTTTTTAATCAGATCCAGGTAAGTCTGAGCTACGTTTGTCCTCTTCTGGTTGTCTGCATCCAAATGCGGCAGCTTGACCCGCAAGATAGCGGCTTGTAGCTCGTCGATCCGGTTATTCAAGCCCTTTATCTGATTATGGTATTTCTGCTTCGATCCGTAATTCCGCAACAATCCAACCATCTCAGCAAGTTCGCAATCATTGGTAGTCACAGCACCAGCTTCGCCGATCGCGCCGAGATTTTTGCCTGGATAGAAACTGTGCGCCGCCGCATCGGAAAGATTTCCGGCTTTCTTTCCTCGATAGGTAGCACCGTGTGCCTGCGCAGCATCTTCCATCACAAGCAGGCCGTGTTTTTTGGCAATCGAACAAATCGGGGCCATGTCAGCGCACTGTCCGTACAAATGCACCGCCATGACGGCTCTGGTTTTTTTTGTGATCGCCGCTTCAAGCAAATCGGGATCGATATTATAGGTTCGTTCGTCCGGCTCGATCAGCACCGGCACCAATCCGGTTTTTGAAATGGCCAGAATGGAC
>CAYTHV010000286.1:0-1990 GCA_964437685.1 uncultured Pirellulales bacterium | reverse complement strand
CGAATCAACCGTAATCTTCGGCCCCATCGCCCACGTCGGATGCGCCAGCGCCTGTTCTTTTGTCGCATTGGCAAAAACCTCCGCCGTCGCCTTGCGGAATGGCCCGCCGGAAGCCGTCAAAATAATCTTCAGTACCTCATCCCGATTACCCGCCTGAAGCGATTGAAAAACCGCCGAATGTTCGCTGTCCACCGGCAGCACCGTCGCCCCGCATCGGCGGGCGGTTTCCATCAAAATCTGACCGGCCACCACCAGCGGCTCTTTGTTGGCAATCGCCAGCGATTTTCCCGCCCTGGCCGCCGCCATCACCGCCGGCAGCCCCGCCGCCCCGACAACCCCGAACAGCACGATATCCACTTCCGGCATTTCGGCTATCTGAACCAGCGCATCCGCGCCAGCCAATATCGTCCCCGAAAACCCCTGCCGAAGCCGCGACATCGCATCCGACCCTGCCGAATTCGTCAGCCCGACAATCGCGGGACGATACTGCCTCGCCTGCTCGGCCAGCTTGTCGGCCTGACTGTGTGCCGTCAGCGCAAAAACCTCGTACTCCGGGCCAAGAGCGTCAATCACTTCCAACGCGCTGCGCCCGATAGAGCCGGTCGAACCCAAAATTGCGATTTTCTTACTCATTGCGTACAATTATCTGTAACCGTTGAGCTTACGTGTTCTATTGCTTCTTTGACCTGTCAATGGGCCGCCTGTTAAGAACACTATCAACCATATACTATAAACTAAGCACTTAAGTATCCCAGAAAAGGGATTTCTGTCAAGAAAAACCGTCCGTGGAAGTCCGACTTAAAGGAGAACAAGACCCACAAAGACTTGTTTCGATAAACCCAGCCTCTCTTTTATCGGACAATCGACATCGCCTTCTTGAAAATTCCTTACCCGCCATTTTTTATTCACAGTGCCGTTGGGAGTTGAGGCTTCAGCTTGTTTACTCTCCCTGCCGCAGGCATTCTACACCTATCAACTATTTACTATCAACTTTCTTCTAAAATTTAAGGCTGGCTTTTCATCGGCTGCCGTTGTATTCTATAAGTAATAATGCTCCGCAGTGTAGCAGGGCAAGGGCATGTAACTTTTTATGGATACTTCTGTTATGAAAGATAAGAAAACGCTGTCGCGTGAGATAGGCCTTGAAATTGCTACAATATGTGGTAAACATTTTTTGAAATTAGAACATCTGCATTACGGGTATTGGACCAAAGACCTCAAAGTCGAATTGGCCAATCTCCCCGCAGCTCAGGAAAATTATACAAAACTTCTGCTTTCCAATATCCCCGACGGAGTCAAATCGATCCTCGATGTCGGCTGCGGAATGGGTCAAATAGCCAAAAGGCTGACTGAAGCCGGATACAAGGTCGATGGTGTTTCGCCCAGTGCATTTCTTGCACAGCAGGCCCGCGCTTTATTACAGGACAAAAGCGAGATTTTCGAATGTTTCTATGAGCAATTGCAGACCGAAAAACGGTACGACCTAGTTCTGTTCAGCGAGAGTTTTCAATATATTGATCCCGAAGAAGCCATCAAAAAAACGCTGACCCTTTTGAACCCCAACGGCCGGATGCTCATTTGTGATATTTTCAAGTTGGACACCACGGAAAAAAGCCCCATCCCCGGCGGCCACAACCTCACGAAATTCCTTGATACGGTTTCAAAATTCCCCATCAGCCTTATCAAAGACATTGACATCACTGAAGAAACCGCACCCACCAGAGACATCGAAGATCGTCTCTGCAAAGAAGTGGGCGGCCCTGTCGCAAGTTTAGTCGGGCAGTTGTTAGACAGCCGATACCCGCTGATATCCAAAATCCTGAAATGGAAGTTCAGGAAAAAATTAGAAAAGATGCGGAACAAATATTTGGGCAGCCAGCGAACCGGCGAAAACTTCAAAAAATTCAAAAGCTACCGCCTCTTTCTGTACAAGATGAATTAGTCGTGCCTGAAAAAGTGATTACTTTGCAGTAAAAGTGGTGTTTTGCTG
>CAYTHV010000285.1:0-2005 GCA_964437685.1 uncultured Pirellulales bacterium | reverse complement strand
GCCAGGGGCGATGTCAGTTTCCATCGCTGATTAAATTGCTGGAAGATTTAAAGAATAATCCATATTACGTTGGGATCGAGGATTTGTCGATTCGTGCCGACGATAAAAATCGACAGGATTTGGAAATCATATTGACGGTATCAACTTTTGGCGGAAGCGGAGTATAAGGTTGCTCAAAATGACAAAAATTGCGAAACAAATTAAGCGAGGGCTGGCCGGGCCGCTGGGGCAGAAGATCATTCAGAAGTGCTGGATGCTTCCGGCGGCGGGTGTGGTCTGGGTATTGCTCGTTTATGGAGTTCGGACAATCGGATTGACCGGCCGGGTAGAAAGGGCTATCGACCGATTTGTCGCGATGGAAAAGGATTTGTCGAGCGCTAAACCGGCGACGAATGATGCACTTGAGGCGAGGCGGCAAAAGAGCTTATTTGCGCCGCCGAGCTCTCCGCCTCAAGCACCGCAATGCACGGGCATTCTGGGTGAGTATGCTTTATTCGGTAACGACTGGCGTAAGGTCGGAGATGAAGTGCAGGGTGCGAAGATATTATTGATTGACGCGACAGAAGTGAAAGTTTTATGGCAAGGGCAAGAACAGATGCTTCGTCCTTTTGAGGTGGCTGTAACATATAGTCAGCCTGCGGGTAACCGTCCGCCTGAACCTTCTTCGCCGGGCGGAAGCAGGCCTGCGCCTTCGCCTTCGCGAAACGGTTCTGAGGGCGGTCCGCCGCCGATGATGGGCGGAGGCGGCATGGGGTTTCGCAATATGTCGTCGGAAGAACAGGCCAAAATGCGGGAAAGATTCATGAACATGTCGCCGGAAGAACGTCGGGCGGCGTTTGAAGAAATGCAGCGAAATCGTTCACAACAACGCGATTAAGGAGATAGACCTTGAAACTTAAGAAGATTATGTGGGGTGTTGGCGTCGGACTTGCAGTGTTGATAAGTCTGATATTTATTGTAAAGAAGCCGGGCATTACGAGGTTGAGCGGTCCGGGTGTTACTGTTGCTGAAAAAAAGGGCGAGGATGCCAATAAACCGCCTGTGCAGCCGCAGGAGAATACCGGTCAATCGGCAGAGCAATCTCGACCCGGGCCATCCGAAGCCAATCAGCCGATGTCGGAACAAGGGCGATTTAATCGAGGCGGCAGAGGAGGACGGGGCGGGCATTTTGATTTTTCTTCGATGTCGCCTGAAGAGCGGCAGCGAATGATGGATCGCGGGATGCAATTTATGCGCGGCATGGGCGGCGGTCAAAACGACCCCAATGATCCCAATGCGGTTGACGACCCTAACGATCCGAATGATCCATTGGAATCGCTGAATCTGAATAATGTTGAAATGCGCAACTTGATGAAGACGATCGGCGACTGGACAGGCAAAACGGTGATTCCATCCAGCGACGAAATTATGCAGGCGAAGATCACGGTTTATTCCCCGCAAAAACTTAAACGCAGTCAGGCGCTGTCGCTGATCTATATGGCGCTGCAATCCCGCGGAGTTGCGGTGGACCAGACGGCTGAACGAATTATACTGCGTCCCCTGCTGAGCGCCAAGCTGGGAGCGATTCCCACACTCAGCGCTGATGAGCCTCTGGCTCGTGTGCAGGACAAAACCAGCATTGTTGAAAAATGGTTTCAGATGAGCAACTATAGCCCTACCAGCCTGGTTGAAATGATCAAGCCGCTGGTTGGCGAGCACGGCTATGCGATGGCTGATGAGAGTTCCGGGCGGGTCGGGGTGATCGATACCGTGGAAAACCTGATGCGGATCGAAAAAATCGTACAGGAACTGGATGTTCCTGAATCCTCTCAGACCATTGAGCAGGTCTTTGAGATTAAGTATGGTGATCCGGCTGAAATTGTTTCCGTGATGGAATTGATTCTTAGCGATGAAGCCAAAAAGAATATAAAACCGACGACCCCTTCAGGCGATGGTTCGCCCCAGGGAAATCGTCCCGGTGCGGCCCCGGCAGCGTGGGTGTTGGCGTGGTCGGCATAGGCGGCGG
>CAYTHV010000284.1:0-2021 GCA_964437685.1 uncultured Pirellulales bacterium | reverse complement strand
TGATGCAATGCCCGCTTGGCCTGTCGCAAAATGTTGTTTTTTGCCGTAACTCATTGCCCTATATAGAGATATAAATCGCGACAAAATGCAACTTCTTTCCCAATTTCATTGCAATTATTGCACCCGATTGCGTGCCATTGCACGCCGTTGCACTCATTGCATGAACTATACCGGTTTTTGAAAAGCCAAAAGCAGTGCACTACTTCTGGAGTTAAAGAGTCCAGATAATCACTTTTGAGGCACAATTCATGGAGATATTTAAAAGTTGTACTTGAAATTTGCACAGAAATAGAGTATTCATGTTGTTATGATTATCAGGCAACTCCAAAAAGAACTATTACTGTGTGCCAAAGAGTACCCTGCCGTGACCATCTTAGGACCACGACAGTCTGGCAAGACCACCTTAGCCAAAATGGTTTTTCCTCAACTTGCGTATTGTTCACTGGAAGATCCAGATACCCGGCGACAGGCCAATGACGATCCTCGGGGCTTATTAGCCGGGTTTACCTCGGGTGTGATTTTAGATGAAATTCAGCGGGTACCTGCACTGCTCAGCTATCTGCAGGGTATTATTGACAATGACCAGACTCCCGGCCGATTTGTGCTGACTGGCAGCCATCAGCCGGAAGTTCATCAGGCGGTTACACAATCGCTCGCCGGACGAACCGCCATTTTAGAGCTGCTTCCTTTCTCAGTAGGTGAAATTCAGCAATACGCACGCCCCGCCCTATCCCCATTCGAGATGATTTTGTATGGCTTCTATCCTCGGTTACATGAATATCAGTTGCGGCCGAATCGTTTTTACAGTTCTTACCTTTCAACCTACATCGAGCGCGACATCCGAAAACTGATTAATTTAAAAGATTTAACTCGCTTTGAGCAATTTTTACGGCTGATCGCGGGGCGCATTGGACAACTTGTCAACTACTCTTCTATTGCCAATGATGTGGGCGTCTCATCGACAACGATTAAAAGCTGGATTTCCGTTCTCAAGGCGTGTTATATCCTTTTTGAGCTGCCGCCTTATTTCAATAATATCCGCAAACGGGTTGTAAAGTCCTCAAAACTGTATTTCTGCGATGTCGGTTTGGCTGTATGGCTGCTTGGGCTGGAAACTCCAGAACAGGTTGAACGCGATCCTCTGCGAGGGGCGTTGTATGAGAACTTATTAATCTTGGAAGTTCTCAAACAAATCCTCAACCAGGGGGCCAAGCCGATATTACACTTTTATCGCGATGCAAAAGGCAACGAGGTGGACCTCTTGATTTCCACAGGGCAGATTTTTTCTGCAATCGAAATCAAATCTGGCAAAACATTCCAGCCTGAATTTGCTTCTGGCATTCAGCATTTCCAAAAAGCTTTTCAGGCAAACAACACAATTCAGGGAATTGTCTGGTATAATGGTGAACGCGAGACCGTGTATCAGGACGTCAACGTGCGAAACCCTTTAATGCACGGCTTCGCTTGGTAATACATAGCGACATAACCAAAATATACATAACCGTTGCAGCATGACGGAACCAGAGTAGGCGCTATCTTGCCAGGATGGGAACAGACTATCACGTCTTTTTTATCCCTCAAACAATCCTGACAGTAGCGGTTTTCGCATGATTGTCTTGCCTCGTTTGAACCAGTCCGTCGTCATGTCAGCACTGCCCTTAGGCGGAACCAGCCCTTTGGCATATTTTGCATTCACCGGGGGCTTGGCAATCACCAAATCCAGCGGAACCGCCGAGTTTTCATTGATGACCGCCATTTGTTCATTATCCGGATGGAGGTTGCTCCAGCCATGCGCACACGGCCCAAAATCCGTCGTCGCAACATATAATTTTTCCCCCTGATGGAGCACCACCGGTACCAGACCCTGAAATTCATCTTTTATTTTTTCAGGGATTTTGAACTGACCGGCCATCTCCTGTCCCCGCTTACGGGCGGCCTTGAGATACGGCCGGGATTGATTGACGGGATGTTCAAACGCCTTCGGTGAAATAAACGTACACACCTTACTTACGGCGTGGTCG
>CAYTHV010000283.1:0-2031 GCA_964437685.1 uncultured Pirellulales bacterium | reverse complement strand
AATACCCTGAATAAAAAGCAGAGGAATCAAAACCGCAGCGCTGACAATCCGACTGGCCAGCACCACGATCCGGGAGTTAATCCCCTGACACAGGTGCTTTACGGCCAGCACCTTGCCAACTTCAGCCGCCATCGCCAACAAACTGTACAAAACCCAACTATGCATCATCCATTACACCTTTGCTCACGTTTCATTATTCTTTCGGGTGGCACCGATTGTAATCCTCTTGCCACTGCTGGATCTTATAAATCCTGATTTACCTTTCAATAATATAGCGAAAAGTCCTTGACCGCACTACTTGAACTCGAATATCAGCAACACGGCTCCATAAAGAAATTTCAGGCCAAAGAAAGCCATTGCTGCGCCGCAAAAAGCCAGGATATATCTTTGGTTTTTAACACCGAGTAATGTGGTTCCGTGAAACGCCGCCAACGATAAAATCATCAGCCAGATCAGGTCGCAGAGCCAATGGACAATCGCAAACGCACCCAGCGCCAGTAAACCTAAGTTTTGTGCCTGAAAGGTCAGATTCAACCCGACCGTTGCCCACCAGAATAAAAAGTAAGGATTGGTCGCGGACAAAACAATGCCGGTTACCAGCGGTTTTGATGTCTGGATTGTTGTGCACCTCTGAGGTGGGCTGGAAATTTCACGACACGTCAAGATTCCAAGGTAGATGAGAAAGGCTCCTCCGACAATGCCGATGAAGATTTTAGCAGGATCGGTTTTCAGAAATGTTCCAAGCCCCAGAATTAGCAGAAAAATCAGGGGGATTTCAACTACTCCGTGTCCTACGGCGATCCACACCCCGGCCCAGCGATTCTTGCTGCCCTGAGACAGTGTTGCCGCGGTAATCGCTCCCGGGGCCATCACGCCGGACAGGGAAATCACTACAGTTTGTATCAAAAATGAAATCATGGCTATTTTCGAAATTTAATTATAGACATTTACTGCGGTATACTTACAATCTGCCGCGACCCATTATACGCCGAATCGACCGGTCGGCAAGAATTGAATCAATTAAATAATTCCAGAGGTACTTGTGCAGGATTTACAAAAATTAGTACGTGGATTCAAGCGGTTTCAACGGCAGTTTTTTAAATCAGACAGTACGTTGTTTGAACAGCTCAAAAAACAGCAGAACCCGAAAACACTGGTTATCGCCTGCAGTGATTCGCGTGTCGATCCGGCCATTATTACAAAATCCGGGCCGGGGGATTTATTTGTTATACGGAATGTGGCCAACCTGATACCGCCCTATGAACCGGATATAAAATATCACGGCGTCAGCTCTGCGCTTGAATATGCGGTTCGGATATTGCGGGTCGACCACGTCATCGTTATGGGACATTCCAATTGCGGCGGTATTGACGCCCTGATGCGCAGCAGCGAAGAATTACGAATTGGAGAATTTATTGATCACTGGGTAGATATTGCTCGTCCCGCCAAGGAAGCCGTCTTGCAAAATATGGCGGGTAAATCCTGGACACTTCAATGTAAGGCCTGCGAAGAGGCGGCGATTTTAATTTCACTGGAAAATCTGCTGACCTTTCCATGGTTGGTTGAACGAGTTAATGCAGGCGACCTTGCCATTCATGGCTGGTATTTTGATCTCGAGGCCGGCGAGATGCTCAGTTATAATCCGGAAACTGCTTTATTTGAAAAATTGATCGATAAAGAATAGTTTACTCGCCGATAATTTTTACCAGTACCCGCTTGCGCCGCATGCCGTCGAATTCACCGTAAAATATCTGTTCCCACGGACCTAAATCCAGTTTGCCTTCGGTAATGGCCACGACGACTTCCCGCCCCATAATCTGCCGTTTCAGATGGGCATCGGCATTGTCTTCGTACCCGTTATGATGGTACTGGCTGTGCGGCTTTTCGGGAGCCAGCTTTTCCAACCAGGTTTCAAAGTCCTGATGCAGCCCGGATTCATCGTCATTAATAAACACGCTGGCGGTAATATGCATGGCATTGACCAGCAACAGACCCTCCCGTATCCCTGATTCCGTGAGGCATTCTTCGACC
>CAYTHV010000282.1:0-2046 GCA_964437685.1 uncultured Pirellulales bacterium | reverse complement strand
CTTTCACTGCCTCCGAATGCCTGTGGTACCATCCAGACAGGCTTACCGTTTGCCATGGCGATTGCATTATCGAGATGTTGCGCAATAGAAGCTGCCGGCAGTACAGGGACTGGGTATCTATCCATCATGACTATATCCAAGCCATTCAGATATGGTGTGAAATTAGTTCCTCCCATGAAAACGACAGCTACTGGTCGATAAGGATCCAACTGTTTAACAGTATTATAGGCAGTAAGAATTTTGGCCGGACTCTGTCCCTGTCCTTCAGGTTCATCGGCAATGTACCAGCTTATGATTGCAGGATGATTACGAAATGTTGTCACCTCGTCAGTAATGACATCAATCATCTCGGCATCAGGCAGAGTAGTAGTCATATTCAGAGCAAAATTGACTTTAATCCCAAGAATATTACATCGATCAAGAAATGACTGAATAGTCGCCTTTTCGCTTGGCGTATGCAGACGTGCTTCACTCAAGTATGGACACATTAGATTAAAACCGTTATTCACAAGCTCTTCGAAGGTTTGTGGCCTGTTTGTGGCTCCCCAGGTTATCCAAAACGTATAATATCCGAACGGCAAAAATGGGCGGTCATTCACAATAAGCGTTTTTGTTACATTATCGATTTTGACGGCATACGAATGGTGCGAGAATTTGGTAACCATAACGTTGCCAGAATCGTATTGGGATCCATTTACATAAAATTGATAGTTTAGTATACTGGTGCCGAATGGCAATGTTGATAGAGAAAAAGGTACAAAATTCCATTGTCCCGGGTTGACGGTAACAGGTGACGTGATTGTCTGGCCATTATATTCCAAGCTTAAGGTCAGGACTGCGGGAGACAATGCATAAGGTTGCACCGCAATATGCCCCTGCGTTTCATTTGTGTAATAACTAAGATTGGTCACAGGTTTATCAGAAAAACCATACGGCAGTCGGGAACCAAAAAAACGTACCTCACTAAGGCCATAACTATCTGCTGAACCCCAATTGCCATTGGTTTGAGAAGCGGTGATAGTCACATATTTGGCGTTAATGGAGCCCAAATTAATTGTGGTATTGTGAGCGTAGTTGGGTAAGCCGGTTGCTTGAGCAAGTGTCCATGTATCGCTGGAGCCGTTTTTTAATAGTGTCCAATTTGTTCCATCTACGGAATAGTCAATATATACCTGCCGCAACCCACGATTTGACAAAGTAACCTGATTGAAATTCCATACCCACAGTGTATCCAGCGAATATGTATAAGCGAATGTATATTGGATCCATGCCGGACCAACACGGCCAGACGGCGCCGTGCCGCCAGCATAACTTAACCACATACCGATTGCATAACCATTATTGTCATGATAGAGACCGCTCGCATCAAGCCCCGCACTATTAATTGTATTAACAGCAACTGTATTTGAATTATATTCAGTGGAGCCGAGAACGGTTGTTTGTTGCGATGGAATGGCATCGACTGCAAAGGCTGTGGTGCAGCATAGCAGCAAAAAAAACAATATGTTGTGTATTTTAATCTTCATGATTCGTTTCCTAAATGTGCCAATTTTCACATGTTGCTTTAAGAGCTAGCAGTTACTGTGGTATAATCTGCATCATGTCGATCCATGCCTTGCCGGGTCCGGCATAACCGATGTTGGAAGACATCGTTGTTGTTTCCGCCGTAATGGTAATCGCGTATTCCTGCCAGTTTTTAGTCAATGTGAAAGTCTGCGTCTGCGTAGTCGTTCCTGAGATCGCCTGCATCCACAATGAGGTGCCTTCCTGGTCGGTTTTCGCCCACACAGAGAAACGATACACCGAGCCTGCCAGAGTTGTCACGGGGGTTGGTGAAACTAGAACGCCCTGACTTGCGGTTGGTGTGATGAACCGCAGAGATCGTCGGCCATTCAGATAGGTTATTGGATCAAGCAATGCTGTTGCCGCAAGGTCCTGGGGAAGTCCAAAATAACAGCCATCGGGTGTTGCGGGGTTCGGCATTGTTTCCCAGCTTGGGTTTGGCGTCAGATTCACTGGATTGATTGAAACCTGGTCGGATGGAAT
>CAYTHV010000281.1:0-2060 GCA_964437685.1 uncultured Pirellulales bacterium | reverse complement strand
GTGGCGATAACATTATTGCCCTTTTTTTTTTTTTTTTTAAAAATATTCCTTGTCTGTTCCGCTGTTTTGCCCGGGCAGTAAATCACCTCCGGAAACCCGCAGCGAATCTGACGATGACGATCCACGCACGCAAATCCCATTTGCTCATATGGCAGATGGCGCAACTTCTCCACCGCATCCTGAATGCTCACGGCGCCGGATTTAACCTCACCTAGCAATTGTTCTATCTGCTTGCGTTCCATAAGCGAATTCAAAAGGTAAGGAAAACGGTAAAAGTGCGAACAGCCCTGCACGGCTGAATTTTCACTTTTGCCTTGTCATTTTTCCTTTTGCCCTTTGCCTTTTTACTTTGTTAACTCGTTGCCACCGGTTCCAAATCCAGCCCCGCAAACTGCCCGGCGACATATTTATAATACGCCAGCGACGCAACCATCACGGCGTTATCAGTACACAGCGGCTTAGGTGCAACCAGCAGCGTCAGTTTATTTTTCTCACACATCGCCTGCATCGCTTCCCGCAGAGCAGTATTGGCCGCAACGCCCCCGCCCATCAGAATAGTTTTCGCATGGGTTTGTTTCGCCGCCCGCTTGGCTTTGGTCACCAGCGTATCAACCGCCGCCTGCTGAAAAGAGGCTGCAATATCCGCGATTTCCTGTTCACTCATCTGGCCGACGCGGTTTTCGCCTTTCATATTCTGCCCCTGGCAATAATACAAAACTGCCGTTTTCAGCCCGCTAAATGAGAAATCCAGCGATTCTTTCCGCATCAGCGACCGGGGAAAATCAATCGCCTTCGGGTTGCCCGTCCGGGCAGCCTTTTCGATACTCGGCCCGCCGGGATACGGCAGACCCAAAATCGTCGCTACTTTATCGAACGCCTCCCCCGCCGCATCATCAATGGTCGAACCCAGCAAGGTCAAATCCAGCGCCGACTTGGCCTCATACAAACTCGTATGTCCGCCGGAAACAATCAGCGCAACTGCCGGCAGTTCAATATGTTCCGCCGTAATCATCGCCGATTGCAAATGGGCGTGCAGATGGTTAATCGCCACCAGCGGTTTTTGCCACATAAACGCCAGCGTCTTAGCCGCCGTAACGCCCACCATCAGGGCAATCGCCAACCCCGGCTGATTGGCAATGGCCACCGCGTCAATCTCTTTTGCCGTAACCCCAGATTTATCAAGGGCTTCCCGCACGACTGGCAGGATATTCTCCAGATGCGCCCGCGAAGCAATCTCCGGCACAACCCCGCCGTATTTTTCGTGCAGTTTCGTTTGCGAAGCCACCACCGACGACAAAACCACCTTGCCGTTCCGCACCACCGCGGCGGCGGTCTCATCACAACTGGTCTCAATACCCAATATCGTTACGTCTTTATCCATTATTCAAAATTCATACTATATTAATATTGTTTGCCCTATATTACGACAAAAACCCGCGTTTTGCAATTTTGCTTTATCCCGCGGATGTTGAAAAAGTCTTTAAGTTCTAATTCCAAGCCTTCTTCTGAATTCAGACTCCTGACTTCTTGTTTGTGATTTAACCTGTTATGTGATAATAGATTATAGACAACCTTAACCTACAGATATGTATTATTGATTGGATACTAAAAGTGCCCAGGACTGGAGTTGAAAACCAAATATTCAGTCCTGTGTAGTTATAACTCTTTTATTTTAAATTACTTACCGCAAATTTCGTTTTTTGGTCCGCTGATAAGTCCGCGCATAAATCCGCACAAAAACTGATATAACTCGCGACATATTAAATACTTATGGTTTTCTACTGAAATTTCTAAATATCTACTATTTCTATCTTGAATCTGGCTTTGGAGTCTCAAGTCCATTAACCTGGGAGGTATTCTATTTTACTAAGGAGATTACTGCAAATAAATCTTAACTCAAACAAAGGCTAATTCATTGAACCTTAATTTTCCGCTTTTTAAACAACTGTTCTGCTTTTCTACTTGATTTAATTGAGCATAATCAGCTTACCTAACCAACCTCAGCAAGGACTTCATTTGGTCAACTTACTAAACGTACCTTGTTTATGCCGAAGTGCGCC
>CAYTHV010000280.1:0-2082 GCA_964437685.1 uncultured Pirellulales bacterium | reverse complement strand
TTTGGTTCCAGTTGCCGATGTTGCCGGGAGCGATGTGACGCTGACTTTTACACTTTGGAATCATTTGGACTATGAGTTTGGAATTGAACCGCCGCTATTGCTTGATCCTCAGATCAACACCTCTATTTTGGTTGACGATGTTCTGTTGATTTCCAATAGCCCAGTCGCAGTCGTTCCGGCTCCGACAGCCATCGTGCTGGCTGTGTCCGGCATAATGACGATAGTAACGATGAGAAAACGCCTGTTTTAATTGATTGCACATTTCTATTCGTATCCAAAGCCTGCGAAATATCGCAGGCTTTTTTGTTTTTATCAGACCCGAAAATCTTGCCCACATTTTATCACACCTAATGAATTTAATTAGTATTCTTTATTAGAGTAGTACAAGTTGCATGGGGGTATAGATTATGAACACCCGAAAAAGACATTTTAAGACACATAGAGGCATTGCGTTGATTGCGGCGATGATTTTTGTTGCGGTTTTCGCGGCTTTGTCGGTCGGTTTTCTGAGCGTCAGTTCCGCTAATACACAGATTGCTTCCAATCACAGAGATGGCAATAACGCTCTAAATGCGGCGCTGTCCGGACTGGATTGCGCGATGTATGCCGTTCGTAAAGCCTCAACAACAAGCCCTATTAAAACCGGCACAAATTTTGTAACGACGGCTGAAGCGACCCAGATGTGGAATAAGCTCTGTACGCAAATGCAAACAACCAAATTCGGAAATGTGACAGTTCCTAATGCAACTGCGTTTACAGATTCCGGCGGCACCGGGATGCGAATCTTCACACCCAATAAGATATCCTGCCAAACCGGCGGCTCCTTTAATATTTATTATTACCGTTACAACAGCGCACCTTTTGTTATCTGGATCAAAGTAACCGGGACAGACGGCGGCGTGACGCGCAGCCTGAAAATGAAGCTGGATATCACCAAAGACGCATCGGTGATGAACTATGCTCTGGCCGGTCGCGGCCGTATGTGGATTACCGGCGATACGACGATTCATGGCAGCATTTACAGTTCGTGGGATAATACAGATCTTTCGCCTTTTAACATGACTTCTGATTCGCGCGTGGAAGGAACCATTAACACCGTAATGGAGAAAAATACGGTCATAGATCAATCCTGGCAGCTTGAAGCGCTCGATGCGGATGGCAATCCCATGTTTGATGAGGATGGTAACCGCGTTTATACCTCCGATGATGAGATTCAAGGCTATCATGAGGGCGTCAACTATGGCCAGCCTGATCAGGAGGCAGTTCCCGGCCTGAAGATCGGCGATTACAACACGTCTGCGTACAAGGCCGCAATTGGAACAACCACGCGGTCCGGCACAGCCTCGGTTATCGCTAATGGAGTACTTGGCAAAACAGGCGTTTCTACAGTTACTGAGTATTATCCTCACGCGGCGGGCAGTTATACCACCAGGGCCAGCAGCAGCAGTCTGTCTTTGACGCGATATAAATATGAGAATAAAACGCTTCGAAATGTAACGATTTCAAGCGGTACCAATGCGGTTTTCAAGAATTGCACCTTTGAAGAAGTGCTGTATGTGGATTGCGGTACCACCACCAGCTCTTACAATAATGTGCGTTTTGAAAACTGTACGTTCAATGGGCCTATTATCACCAATACGCCCCAGACGCTGAATTGGCAAAAAAATTGCCTGTATTTTACAGGGTCTGCGACATTCAATAATACCTCTTCGATCCAGGAAGCGACTATTTTGGCGCCTCACTTTAATGTTAACCTGGGTAACAATAACTCCAGCCAGAACGACAACAATGTACTGACCGGCGCGATCATCGGCGGTATTGTCGATATTCGTGGAAACGCCGAGATTTACGGCACGGTTATTTCGATGGCGGATACCTCCGCCTACGCTTCAGGTTATGTCACCAATATCGGTGCGACACTCCTTGACGGTGGCTCGGAGACGGTGGAAATCGGCGACATTGGCACCATTGAAATTACGCCCGACCCAACCAAACTGCTGCCCAGCGGGATTACCACTCCGATTATTTTGAAACCTCAAGCGGGTAGTTATCAGGAATGTATCTAAACTGACTTTTTATAGA
>CAYTHV010000279.1:0-2132 GCA_964437685.1 uncultured Pirellulales bacterium | reverse complement strand
TACGAGTCGAGATAACGCTTGTCGCCAGTGTTCGCATAGGCCTCTGCCAGTTTATTGATCCAATGCATTGTTGTGATGTCCCGCAGTATGACATCGTAACCGTCTTCCGGCATCTTGAACCAGTCCACTGTTCCAGGTTTTCCAATGGTGTAGGTGGTGGTTCCGGGTTGTCCGTAGTGTCCGGTGGTCAAAACGCCGTTGAGCAGCTCGTCCGCTTTAGCATAGCCATGAATCCAATACCCACCCTGCTTCACGGGCGGAAGCAGCATAACTCTGTCCGCCAGAATGCCCTTGTATTGATCAAATGCTTCGTCAACTTTCCCCGCATCCAATGCGGCCTTCACTCCTGAAAGACCGGGCTTGGCAAAATCCAGTTGGGAAAGCACCCGTTGCTTGTCGGAAATTATAGTCGCCGGAGGCAGCACATCGGAGACAATGCGAACATTGTCGTCAATCACGCTCAGAAGCAGGTGGTTTTGCCGGGCGCTACCGACAACGAATACGATCTGATCCCCTGCGGATAGTTTCATGTCCTGCAAAGCGGGCTCCTGATCCAACGCTTTCAGCATTTTGGCCTCACCTACCCCAGCTTCCTGTCCAAAAGTGTGGGTAAAAAGCGGTTTAAAGAAGGACTTTTCCTGTACTCCGACGGCTAATATTGCATCCTTTGCCGGTTTTTCGCTGAGATAACTCAGGTTCCCGCGTAACGAATAGATACCGTTTTTGGGAATGCGGTATTTCATGACAATGGCGCTGCAAGAAAGAGGGTTAGTAGGAGATTCCGGATAAAAGTTCCAGTAAAGCGAGGCGCTTTCGGCACTTACGCGGTAGTCACTTAATGTTTGATTTTTGGCGTTGCGTTCAAGCACTTGAAAGGTCATGTCCACAGTGCTTTTCATCGGTTGCAGATTGCCGACGTCCAGCAATTTGCCATAGTCCAAACTTTTTGTGTTCTTGTCAAAGTGCTTAAAATAGTCTGGCGCGATATAATAACGCCAATCCCCATGTTCATTGCCTTTCGTTTCCTGACTGACATTGCAAGCAAAGTCGGTCGTGCGGCTGATCTCGCCGGCATATAGCCCATTGTAACAGTTTGCTACTGCCAGCATCACCACGCTAAAAAGCAGAATTCTCTTGAAAAAATTGTCCATGCTCATAACTTCAAATCCTTTTGTTTTAGATAAAAAGACTAATGATACCGTCATTCAATCGGATTTCTGTAATTGTCATTGGTGAACATAAGCCCAGGATGAAGCTTTATGGCTGTGACATGACCGCCACCCATTAAGAAGTTGTTGGATAGGTTGTGCCTTCGCCAATCCCCGCCATATCCCTTAGTATCAATACTAACAAGATTTAAGTTCAAGACAGAATCGCCACCGGTCGGGCCTGATGCGATATCAGTTCCCTGAAGGTTTGTATAGGCGGATTCGATTAGAATAGGCGAGTTAAAATTCACCTGTGAAGTTTTTTTTCTGGGCTTATTTGTGGCATTTAAAGGAACCCATGCCATACCGGCAACGGCTCCGCCCGGGTAAGGGTTGGTGTCAAAATAAGTTGGAGTACCGTTAAATATTGTTGCCGTATAGGTTGGTGCCCGTCTAACGACGGCGGATGCTTGTGCGGCGGTTCCGTTCCATTTTGCGCTTTGCCCTGGTTCATAGACGCTAGGACAGGTGAAAATATTGCTTGTTTGATTAGAGCCCAGAAGCCAGCTTTTTAAATTCAATTCTTCCTGAACCCACTGCGGCCAGTGATTATAGGAGGCAGCGGGAAAGTAACTGTTATAGTCGTCTGTGTACATGAAGAGCCCCGAACCCATTTCTTTCATGTTGTTTACACATATAATCTTCTTGGCTGTTCCCTTGGCCGTACTAAGTGCAGGCAATAACATGGCCGCGAGAATCGCGATGATCGCGATTACAACGAGGAGCTCTATAAGTGTAAACCCTTTAGCCGCAATGTGTTGCGATTTAGATTGTCGATTGTTCTGATTCATTTTCCCATCTCCTCCCTTTGTATCGTTTATGTTAATAAATTTTTCTGCCTCAGAAAAATTTTGATTCCCCGCTACTCGAACGCCATCTCCGGCTCGATCAGTATCTTCTCCAGCGGCTCCTTCGGATTGTCGA
>CAYTHV010000278.1:0-2139 GCA_964437685.1 uncultured Pirellulales bacterium | reverse complement strand
CGCCAAGCGGCTGTGGCTGCCTTTCTACAAATACGGTATTCCGCTGGCAAGCTGGATCTTTATTATCATTAGTATCCTTTATATCTCGGCGACCAGTAACGCCGTCAATCTCACCGATGGGATGGACGGGCTGGCTTCCGGCTGCCTCGGCATCGCTTCCACAACCCTGATCATTCTATGCTATATTGCTTCGGAAATGATGGGCCGAACCAGCCAAGTTAGTTGGGCGAGTTACCTTCTGCTGCCGCATATTCCGCAATCCGGGGAGTTGTGTATATTCTTCGGGGCGATGACGGGGGCAGTACTTAGCTTCCTTTGGTACAATTGCCATCCGGCGTCGGTTTTTATGGGTGATATCGGCTCACTGCCGCTGGGAGCAGCTCTGGGGTACGGCGCAATTGTTACCCGCAATGAAATCCTCCTGCTGCTCATCGGCGGCGTGTTTATGATGGAAATGCTCAGCGTCATGCTTCAGGTCTGGTACTTCCGCCGCACCGGCGGCAAACGCATCTTCCGCTGCGCGCCAATCCATCACCATTTTCATCTGGCCGGATGGTCTGAGCCGCAGGTTGTCGTTCGATTCTGGCTATTATCAATCGCCTTTGCAGTTATTGCAATGGCGACATTAAAACTGCGATAATTAGTGATTTTCCGTATTTCTTGCTCGCATATCAAAGCCGAAAAATCTGCCGCTTGACAGAAAGTTTTTGAAAACAGTGTAGTGAAGACTTTCTGCGTTTTTAAACCAAAATCAACGATTTGCATCTCTAACTGCGGAAGTTGGGTTAACACACCACAATGCAGCAGTTGAAAAGACTGTGGTTTTAATCCGGTTCAGGCGAAAGGAAAACTTAAATGGGTGTAACAATTAATAAGTGAAAAAATACGGGGGACTGTGGCAGATCGAACAGATTAAGATATGACATTTAATCGCTATCTGATAAGCGATAGCCTACTCCCTGCTCAGTCAAGAGATATCGAGGCTGGGCAGAATCACGTTCGATTTTGCGGCGAAGATTGGCCATGAAAATACGAAGGTAATGGGTTTGGTCGACGTCCGAAGGCCCCCATATTTCCTTCAATAAAAATTGATGGGTTAAAACCTTGCCTGCATGCTGTACCAGAATTGCCAGCAGACGATATTCATGGGGAGTCAGATGAATTTCATTATCACCTACAAATACCCGGCGTAAGGCCAAATCTACTTTGAGATCGCCGACAATAAACTGTGACGTTGTTGTATTGTCTTTACCCATAGCAAAATGCCTTATGGCTACTCGCAATCTTGCCAGTAATTCGCCTATGCCAAAGGGTTTTGTAAGATAATCGTCCGCTCCTGCATCCAATGCCGTGACCTTATCTTTTTCCTGCCCTCGGGCAGATACAATGATAATCGGCATCGACGACCAGTCACGCAGTTGACGGATGATTTCTACTCCTTCCATATCAGGCAATCCAAGATCCAGGATGACTGCATCAGGTGGTTGTTGTATTGCCTGTCTAAGCCCTTCCTTGCCTGTTTCGGCATCTATCACTTCATAATTATGACTGGACAGAGATACCGTCAGGAAACGGCGAATCTGATGGTCGTCTTCTATAATTAAAATTCTTAGACGGTTTTCACTCATAATCCCATCATCCGGCAGTATTCTTCTCAATATTCATATCAATTATAGGCGGCTGGTCTTCCAAAGGAATTGTGAAAATAAACCTTGCACCGCCATCCGGACGGTTTTCTTCCCAGATACGGCCGCCATGTGCCTCTACCACTGCTCGACAAATAGCCAACCCAAGCCCGGCACCGCGCTGGCCTTTGACCGCAGCGGAACCACGATAAAATTTGTCAAACACGCGAATCCTTTCCTCATCTTTCAGACCCATTCCATGATCTGCAATTTCGACCATAAGCTGTTGGTTATCAATATATGTAAAAATATTAGAATATAATTAAGATGTCAATAATATCAATGGATTCTCAATTGGATTATCCCCATCCATTTTTAGTTTTATCTGATAATAAAAATCAATGTCAAACATGGGAAAAAGCTTTACAATCTAAAAAATTAAAAAGTAGATATGATAGTTTTAAAGATGATGAAAAGAAAAAAATTAAAGGTGTCTTAAAAGAAAGGACATGTC
>CAYTHV010000277.1:0-2188 GCA_964437685.1 uncultured Pirellulales bacterium | reverse complement strand
AGAGCGTAATGCGTAACGAGTGTTGCAAAAAAGGCCTTCGATCCTGATATTCCACTTCACCGAGGAGAAAATCATGAAAATCCGAATAAATTCCAACACCCGCCCGTGCATCTTATTTCTGGCCGGTATTTCATCCATCTTGATCCGCACTGCCGCCTACCCCACATTTATTCTATTTGTGATTTTTCTGAATACATCTTGCTCAACTGTGACGATCTCGAATATCGATCCAAATGTATTCCTCACAAACCACGAATCGCAGCAAATTTCTAAAAATGAAGCAGTTGAGACGATAGAGTTTATTATCAACGACATTAACAAAGCCCCGTTTAAAGCAACAGTAACATCGACAGGATTTCAGAAGGGCTTCTCGGACTTTCAGTACATGGATCATGCGCGATTCCGATGGGATGATGTCACCAAAGTGGAACTGGAAAAAACGGCGAGCGCTGAACACAATACGTATTACATCGTACATATCCACTTCCCCGTGGTTGACAATGGGCGTATGAGATACGCAAAATATAAACTGTGTTTTTTTCAAGAAAAAGTTGGTTCTCGCCCAGTGACCGAGAGTATTTCAAGTATACAGTATATGTCGCGATTTCTTTGCGCACTTAAGGCTCTTACCCCCCCGCAAGCATGGGAATAAATAGAAAAGAAAAGGGAGCCCGTTCATTGCGTTAAAATCCCCCTTTTACACAACCTGAAGACGGGGTCCTAGCATTCAAGTTCCAATGATTGGACATGAGCCCCAAATCTGTCGGGGCGAAAGTGCTTTTGGTACTCCAAATAAGAAGCAAAGCGTCAAAACTCACTTCGTCTTTGGCCGGTCAGAAGCAGGTGGAACGCGCCGTCCCGGCCCGCTCCACCAAAACTTTGCGGTGATTAGACCACTATTCGCCGCATATTTTGCGGCGAATAGACTTGCCGATGCGGTGATTAGAGCTATTGTTGGTCGCGTTGCTTCTTTTGGGATACCAAAAGCACGTTCGGGGTACCTCAGGTTTCTG
The DNA here is from genome assembly GCA_964437685.1 of uncultured Pirellulales bacterium. Classification (GTDB taxonomy): domain Bacteria; phylum Planctomycetota; class Phycisphaerae; order Sedimentisphaerales; family Anaerohalosphaeraceae; genus Anaeroglomus. The sequence continues at coordinate 1,175 of CAYTHV010000277.1, read as the reverse complement.
TAAAAGGTGCGGTGATTATGATTTATATCCATCAACTCGAAGAATGGCCCGATCTCCGATGGGATGCCGGGAAACTGGCTCCTTTGCTGGCAAACGTCCGTCACCGGCAGGGTCATTTGCTCGGACAGATGAAGGCGCAGGGTTTCCGGCAACGCGCCGAAGCCGGGCTGGCCAACCTGACTTCTGAAATCGTTAAGTCCAGCGCCATCGAAGGCGAAAAGCTGGATGCCGATCAGGTTCGTTCTTCGATCGCCCGCCACCTTGGAATGGACATCGGCGGACTGCCACCTGCCGCCCGCCACATTGACGGCATTGTTGAAATGATGCTCGACGCAACTGGACGCTACAACGAACCGCTGACCGAAAAGCGTTTGTTCGGCTGGCACGCGGCGCTCTTTCCAACCGGTCGCAGCGGAATGCGCGACATTACCGTCGGCGCATGGCGCACCGGCCCGATGTACGTTGTTTCCGGCGGAATCGGTTACGAAAAAATTCATTATGAAGCTCCGGACGCCGAACGCGTTCCGGAAGAAATGGCGGCATTCATAAACTGGTTTAATTCAGAGTCCGGCATGGATCCGGTTTTGAAAGCGGCACTGGCGCATTTCCGGTTCGTCACGATTCATCCGTTTGACGACGGCAACGGGCGCATCGGCCGTGCGATTGCGGAACTGGCTCTGGCACGGGCAGATCAAACCTCCGAACGATTTTACAGCATGTCGTCACAAATTGAGGCAGAGCGGAAGGCGTATTATGCCGCGCTCGAATTCACTCAGAAGGGAACCATCGACATCACCCGCTGGATGGAATGGTTCCTTGAATGTCTTGGCCGGACGATTGACCGCGCCGAAGAAACGCTATCCGGAGTTCTGAAAAAGGCCCGCATCTGGGAAAAGATCAACCAAGGTTCAATCAATGACCGCCAGCGGATCGTCATAAACCGCCTGCTGGACGGATTTGAAGGAAATCTCAATACGTCCAAATACGCCAAGCTGGCCAAGTGTTCATCCGATACGGCGCTGCGCGACATAAGCGAACTGCTCGAACGCGGTATACTGGACAAAAACCCCAGAGGCGGACGTAGCACCAGCTACTGCTTGATTGAGCCCGCCACCGGTTCATGAGCTATAGAAAAGCTTTTTATAGCCCAATCCTCAGAACGGCTTTGTCAGCGT
>CAYTHV010000276.1:0-2228 GCA_964437685.1 uncultured Pirellulales bacterium | reverse complement strand
AGGGAACACCAATTGCAGCCAACAAGCCGATAATGGCCACGACAATGAGAATTTCAATCAGAGTAAATGCCTTTTTCATATGTGTCTCTCCTAGCTATGAAGGTTAAAGCATATTTCGCGCCGATCAGACAGAAGAAATGAGTTCGGACTTTTTTCCCTATCTGGGGTGTTTGCAGTTCCGGCTTTAGTCGGTTTTCGACCATAATGAGAATTGCTGATATAGGATGGAGCTTAGGCGGATATCCAGATATAAACCCGTATGAAATTTTTTAAAGAAGAGGGTCGTCGAAGCAGGGGCTGGGCAGCATGTTTAGTGCTGATTATGCTGATCTGGCTGGTTTTCGGACAAACTCTTGAATACGGATTCATCAACTGTGATGATGATATTTTTGTGTATCAAAATCCGTTGGTTCTTCGAGGAATTCATACGGATACGGTTTGCCGGGCTCTCACGAGTATACACGATACATTCTATTATCCCTTAACGCTTCTCTCCTTTATGGGTGACTCGGATATCTACGGGATGCAGGCGTCCGGATTCCATTTTACAAATGTTCTATTGCATGCTTTTTCTGTCCTGCTGCTGTTTTTATTTTTAGTTCGTCTGACCGGCTCCTTCGGGAAAAGTTTTCTAGTGTCTGCTTTATTTGCAATTCATCCGCTTCAGGTAGAGCCGGTTGCGTGGGTTACGGCCCGGAAAGATGTTTTGAGCGGCCTTTTTTTTATGCTCACATTACATGCCTATCTTACCTATGTCCGCAGGCCGTTTTCACTTGCGGCCTACAGTGCTGTGTTTTTCCTGTTCTTGGGCGGGCTGATGGCCAAGGTGATGTTAGTCACGGTTCCTGCGGTTTTGCTCCTGCTGGACTGGTGGCCGTTAAAACGATTTGAATCGTGCCGCTGGCGGGTTTTATGGGAAAAGGTTCCGTTGTTTGTTCTTTCTATCATTTTCAGCGTGATTTCTTTTTTCGCGACCAGTTCTGCCGGTTCCGAGACGCCTGTCGTTCAACCCTCTTTCTGGTGGCGTGCAGGGAATGCTGTCGTTTCCTATGCTGTATATATCCGACAGATATTCTTGCCGGTCAGGCTTGGAATGCCTTACCCCAAGTACGATTTGAACGAAGTCATGTTGTCGGCCTCGTTAGCAGTTCTTCTGATTATTTCGGGCGGATTGATGTATTTCCGGCGAAAAAATCCGGTCCTGCTGTTCGGCTGGCTGTGGTATCTCGGCATGTTGCTTCCAGTGGCCGGTGTGATTCGGTTCCTTGGGGTTGCGCGGGCTGACCGTTTTGTTTATCTGCCCAGTATCGGATTGTTTATCCTGATCATCTGGGCGGCCGCGCGGTTGCCTGTCCCGAAAAAAGTCGGTAGAGCCGGTGCCTGTGTTATTCTTGCCGTTCTGACCGTAGCGGCTCATTTTCAGGCTCGGTATTGGAGGAATAACCTGACGCTATGGACTCGCGCGCTTGAAGTAACGGGTCCAAGCGCAATCGCTTATATCAATTTAGGTGCCGCCCTTTGCGAAGCAAACGAACCGGAATCGGCTGAAGTCTGTTTCCAGCGGACGCTGCAACTCGACCCGAATGATCAGGAAGCCCTTTACAACTTGGGGTTATTGCGGGTGTTGAGCAACCGGATGATAGAGGGAGAAAATTATTTATTGCGGGTTTTGGAACTCAATCCGGATCGGTTTGACGCCAACAAGACGCTAGGTGCCGCGTATATTATGCAGGGTCGACTGGAAGCAGGAATCGAGTACACGTTAAGGGCATTACAAGTTCGTCCGGAGGATGCGGACGCCATAAAGAATCTTGAGGTAGCCCAGGAGATCCTTTCTAAAGGACAAAGCCCTTCCCTATAATTCGCTCAAAGGATAAAAAAAAGCGGAGCCGACATCGGGCAGGTGCCAATATTTGTCAAAGGAGAGTCCTTGCGGCGGAAAAGATAGGGCGGTTGACGGCACAAAAAATCCCCGAGGAATAATCCCCGAGGATTTTTTTGAGCTATGTTTGATTACGGACCGTAGCTGGCTTTGGTGCCAAATTGATTGACGGTAATGGCCTGTCCGTTTACCGCGATATCGTCCATGCGGCGTAAACAACCTGGAATACGATTGGATTTATAAAGGAGGGGAAATATCAGAAACCCAAATTGCAGAACTTGACGCACACAACTCACCTAACTACTAATCGGCACTAATTCCCCGTAAAACAGATGTTTTTAATCGT
>CAYTHV010000275.1:0-2254 GCA_964437685.1 uncultured Pirellulales bacterium | reverse complement strand
GTCATGGTAACTGGTGGCGGCTTGGGATCGATGAAGATTCAGGTGGGCGAGGTTCGGTGTCAGAAGAAGAAAAACAAATTTATATCCAGCAGTCTGACAGCGGTTCGATTACATTATATACCAGAGCTACTGGGGCAAGCGCCGGATATACCATCGGTAATCAAACCAGTGGAACCAGTTCATACCGAATTGAAATCGATAAAAATTATGCGTATTTATGGGCTAATCATAGTTCTACAATACCCGATGGAACCGGATCGGCCAACAGAACGATAAACCATGGATATGGCTCTGACTGGTCGAATTGGAAAGGAACGGCCTTTGTGTTTGCCCGCAAGAATACAACTCCGACTGTCGAATTGGATAATTTTAGTATTTCATTTAGCTCCATCGATCCCCTGCCCACGCCGCCGTTGCCGCCGTATGATAATGAGGCTCCCAGTAATGTTGCTTTGTGGGCCAGTCAGGCGATTCCTTACATAACCGGCATATCAGCGACCAATCCTGGTTCGCTCAATGGCGGATGCCGCGGCGATGTTTTGGTCAGCAGGTTCAAGGTGCTTGACGAGAGCTTTGATGGTACCGGATATACAAATGAAGTGTATTTTATGATCACAAATGGCCTGGTTGATGAGGTGGCAGATGCCGTTGCGACAAGCCAGCAAATCCGCATAGATTTTAATTTTGCTTCGAGCGGGATTACCGGACTCCAGAGAATAAGTCGTGATCTTGGCATTGTTCAGGTAGTTCCGCTGGTGCATGACAGCGGCTCGCTGTATCACCTGGATATGACGCTTGACGGAGGAACCGGAGATTTATTCAAGTTCAATACGGGTGCGCCGTTTGTCGGTGCGCCGCAGAACTGTACAGAAGTCTGGAGCAACAAAAACGGAAATAAGGCAGATTTTAACCATGACTGCCGTGTCGATTTCCTGGATTTTGCCAATTTGGTCGAGGATTGGATGATGACACAGGTTCAATAACCGTGTCACGGTGATAGTGAGTGTCAGAAAATGGTATTAATGAGAGGCGGAGAGTGGATTTGATAGGAATTGAATTGGAAGGTTTTTTGAGGTTTTTTAAGGATGCGTTCAACTGATATGAATTTTAATTAGAGGAGTTAAAAAATGAAAAAAAGTAAAATGAAAAAAGTAGTATTTATTTCAGCAGTCTTTCTCCTGTGTAGTTGTTTAAGTGTTATAAATGCTGCGACCGTAACTCAAATAACGGACAACTTTAGCGTTGCCGACCCGTTGTTAAATGATGCAACCGGTAATTTGAATTGGTACTGCAACTTTAGTGGTGCATCAGGTAATCAATTTCAGATTACGGGCGGTGTAATGCAGTCTGTTGGAGCTTATGCTTATTATGCTTCTACCCGTAACCAGTTGGCGGTGCCGGCGGTGAATAAAAAGATTGTTATAACTTTTAAAGTTGTAACATGGGGTTTTTCGGCAACAACCGATTACTGGCGTGTGGGTATAACTAAAAATCAGGGCGATGCCGCAACATATCCGGATGAAACTGAAGGATTTTATGTTAATCAATCTGCTAATGGAGCGATCTCCGTCTTTCGTCGTCAGCTTGGAAATCAATTAAGTGGAGGCGTTACCTCAACGGATGGATTTGTTGGCGCCTACCGCATCGAGATGGATTATAACGATGTCAAGGTATGGTTCAATGACGCAGGTCAAATCCCTGATGGATTGAGCAGTCCGAACATGCAAACACCACACGGGTATAACAGTACAACATGGAGCGAATTCGGTGGCAACCTTGGAGTATTTTTCCGTTATTCTGACACGAGCGGCTCCGACACATTTGCTATCGACGACTTTAGTGTGTCTACCGAGGACTACATTTCGCCAAATGCGAAAGTTCTTTCAATTGTTGATAATTTTGATGGTCCCGATGATACTATTCTTTATGATAATACGGGCGATACAACCTGGTCAATTCCTTACATCAACAATACGAGTTACTTGTCTTTCAAGATACTCAGTAATCAACTGGTTGGAAATGGGACATACCCTTACTATGTTGTAACCCGTCGGCAGCTTCCGGTCCCTTTTGTCAATGAAAAATTAGTGATTACCTTTAAGACAACCGCTTGGGCATACGGAACCACTGGTGATTACTGGCGTTTTGGCATAAGTAAGAATCAGGGTTTGAGCCCATTAGGCTGGCCCGATGAAACTGAAGGTTTTTATCTTCAGCAGAATGCTTCGGGAGTCGTATCTGTGCTTTCGAGACA
>CAYTHV010000274.1:0-2259 GCA_964437685.1 uncultured Pirellulales bacterium | reverse complement strand
AAATCGGCGGCGATATTCCGCATCCGGACGCTGCAATGTTTGGAATCCGAAATGCACAGCCTCCAGCGTTGTCGCCGTCCGTTGAATAACCTGAGTTTTTGTTTCATCCGGCATTGAAAATAATCGGCCATCCACAGGATTCTGTTCCTGCCGGTTAACTGAAAATGTATTGTGCGCGCCGACACCTCTCAACCGATTGCGTAACTTCGGGTCGGCGGCATAAGAGCCAGTCCCTCGGTCAACAAAAACATCTCTTTCATGCAACCGGAGAACGAAGCTTAACTGATCGCAATGAGCATGCGCCCCCCCATGTGCAATAGGGCCAGCGCGAATCACTAAACTGGCTGTCTTTTGCGAAAAAAGGAAGAACCCTCCGTCTGAGTATGAACTAGAGGGAGCCCCTTGAGGGAGCGCGACTTTTTGTGTTCCATCAAGTAAATATCGATCCAGCACGAAGAATCCCGCGTCCTGCACAGACGGCAAGCCATATACAACACTATTCTTTAATAGACCCGAACAAAGCAATCGTCCGCTATCGTTATCGCCGATCAAGGGAATGCGTCCGTCGCATCGGGTTACATCATAAAGGAATTTTTGCATCGCCGCCAAACGTTTGCGAAACTTCACAGAAAGCGGAATATCTGCGCGTGAGGCTAAAATATCACCCCACAAAAAAAGCTCTACACAAAGTGCGTGATAACCTATCGACCGTTCGAAGTGAACACCATCGGGCGTACTTTGCCATTCTATTTCATTTTCCAGCTGGTGCGCGGCAAACTTTAGCCAGCGTGATCCAATGCGCGAAGAGCGGAACCAACCGCCAAGACCAATCAGTCCCGCTATATCCGATAGATAATGATTGGCACGGCTTGGGGACTCGGGGCCACCCCACTCCAGCTCGCGACGGATATGCAGGCCGTGTTCAAAAAGAGAGCGATCGGCTTTTTCTATCAATTCTGTTGAAAGCGGAGCGTCTTCTCCTCCATTAAAGATTGCCAGCGCCACGATCCAGTTTGCAGATCGGATTGCACACTCCATAGACACCAGCCAATTCGGCCCATAAGGCCAAGGATTAGCTTCTATCCACGAACAAAGAAGCTCCGCAAATTTATCTACATACTTTGTGCTACCGGTCAACCGATACGCCAATGCTAACGTGACAAACTGATGCCCTCTACTGATTTCCCATGGGACTTTTATATCAATCCCGCCATGAAGCGCCCACGGCTGTTTGGCATAAACAGTTTCCTGATCCCATGTATGATCGCCGATAGGGTCCGTGTTCCATTTGATAAATGATCCGAAATCAATCGTCCGACCAAAAATTTCCAATCGGTTTTCAAAAATGTCATCCGCTTTTTTGATAAGAGCGTTTTTTTCAACTGCCGATATTTTGTTCCAACAGCCATCCAAATCCTTGCCCAATTGCGGCATAAGAAGCATAAAACCGCGCAATCGCTGCTGTGCAGTTCCCGATAGACATGAATAGAGATAATTATTGATACTGCAGATGACTTGCGGAGTATGGGTGGCTAAAAACCGCCAGCCCTTAATTCGCAACCGTTCGCTTAATTGAATTACGCGACTGGACATGTCAAATTGCCTGAATTAAACGAACAGGATGACCTGCAAAAACACCATGCCCCTCAATGGATTTTACGATAAGAGAGCCGACGCCGACAACACAACGATTCCCGATATCATTACAGACCACCGAATTGCTACCGATCCACACATCTGATCCGATTTGGATCATCCGCCGACCGATTCCAGGCTGTTCAGAAATTTTTTTCGCTGGGTCATTAAATCCATGCTGGCCGGTTCCTGACAGAAAATTAACAAATCCGCCAATCAGCACATCATCGCCGATATTTACTTCACCCAAACAACAGTAAGCGCCAATCAGAACCCGATTCCCGATAATCGTATTACGATACTGACAGTAACTCCCGTATTTAAAAGTTACTTTACGCCCAACCGATTTCAGCGTGCCCTTATAGTAAAAATAACGCAGATATTCGCCAAATGGAAACGGCACACGGGAAATAGATTGGCTGACTTCGTAATATTGATCAAAAAAAGAAGCCAACAATCCGAGAATAATCCAAGGCAAAGAAACTAAAAATCCCAATATGGCTTGTGGGAAAACAATTCCCGACAAAACTATTTTTTTAACTCGAACCAAATTCATTATCGAAATTCCTATGCCGTAAGCTGATCCGCAACCTGACGGCTAATCAGCCATGTTTCTTCCATCTG
>CAYTHV010000273.1:0-2295 GCA_964437685.1 uncultured Pirellulales bacterium | reverse complement strand
ATTTGCTACACCACAAAAATGCTCTCGAACTGCCCATGTTTAAAAACATCAGTTAACCGGACAGTGTAGTAGATATGCAAAAATACGAATTTCTTATGATATTTGCGTTTCTGTATTTTTTCATCCCTGTATTTCTGACTTTACCTTACGTTTAAAGTTTACCATTAATCTTTTTATTACAATGAGTTACAGAATTATTGTATTTCATTTAAAATTAAACATTTCAATTTTTGAACTATTGTGTGTATAATAAGTAAAGATTAATAGAGACTGGCGAAAATTGGAGAAAACGCTGTGGGTGCGGATTTGGAAAAAGCAATACACGATCTTAGTCTTCGGATGCGGCTGATTCGAGCGATACAGGAAGAACAACAAAACGGAGACCACTTGACGGAGCGGGAGTCCTTGATAATCCAACAGCTCGCAGAAAAAGCACCTTTGAGTGTATCCCAGATTGCCGAGGCATGGCCGAATGTCAGTGAGAGTACGGTTTCGATGACGCTAACCAAGCTGTGGAAACGCAAGCTTGTGTCCAAAACTATCAGTCCTGACAATCAGCGGGTCACGAAGGTGGCTCTCACAGATCGGGGACGAGCAGAATTAGACAAACTACTTGAGCAGCGGCGCGAACGGTTTCAAAAGCTCTTTGATGCCATCCAGGTAACGCCTGACGAAAAAGAGGTGATGATTCGGGTTTTCCAGCGAGGTACCGCATTTCTGGACAATCTTTTGGGTATGCACCGCGACATAAAGAAGTAAAGCATACTCTTGTACATTTTTGCATAGCACCTGCCTGATAAACAGGAGTGGAACTCAAACGCTGCGGCTTAGCGGTCTTTCCGCTGACTGCCGAAAGCGAGAAAGGAGTTTGAGCTATGAAGACAGAGAGAAATGAACGTCCATGGGGCCCTGGCTATTGTTTTATCGTAATGATTCTCCTGACGCTGGCGACAGCGGCACTGGCTAAGAGCCATTCAGAAAGAGGCCAGAGAACATCTCCTCCAGGTCAGACGACGCAACCTGCTTCTGCGGCACGTTCATCGCCCCAGAGACAAACAGAAAACCGTTCATCCATCAAATCACAGAGGCCGGAATCATCGGCATCAAATGCAAAACCAGCAACGATACCCCATAATGAGCGTCAGGCGGCAAAGAAGGCACCCTCGCTTAACAGCAGACCAATCGAATCGACTGCTTCTCACAGCATTACGCCGTCTAAAGGGCAGACAACGGCTCAACCCTCGACGGTCATTCCATCAAAAGAACCGGGACGATCATCTGCGGCACGTACTTCGACTGCAATGAAAATCACTCCGCCTCCGGCTGCACAGCCGACCTCTGCGACGCGCCAATCAGCAACAACTACAACAACCGGTTCAAGCAAATCTGCGATAAAAACCGACAGGAATGTTCCACAAAGCGTGACTAAAATCCAGACGCCACAGACCATTGATAATCGAAAAAACGCCATTGAGGCGAAAGAGGTAAAACCGGATAAAACTTTGAAACAAGACGCCCGCACAGAGCATGTCACAAAAAGTCGTAATGATAGACACACTTATCACGATACGGCACATAAGCACGACCAAAACCCGGCGGCAAAATCCGCAACAGAGAAAGACGCTGCATCCATCGCTATCCGTCAAAAAACCGTTGACACAATTCATGGAAGACCGAAAGATATTCATACTCGACCGCATCAGGAAGCCGCCGACCAGATCGTAAATCCGCCGGAAAGTACACAAGCAGTTAGAGACCGGACGGTACGCATAATCCGGCCGAACCATACGGCACAGCAGATAACAAGATCAACTTCCACAGACAGCGACCGCAATCGTTTTGCACCCTCCGTTAAACCGCAAGATGAAAAGCATGACCTTACTTTCGATGCACGACCCACTAACCACTCCGAAACACTCAGAGCGGATTCAAGACGTGAACCGATTCGACGCTTAGATGCATCGACAAATGTCTATCGCCATGGCTCTGCATTTCAGTCGCGGTCGCCGGACGCTCAATCCAGCCGAGTGGTGATCCGTGGAGATGACAACATCATTGTTGAAGGAAAAGCGACTGCCAATCACCCAAGGCCGCATATTCCACATCATCAGAGCATTAATGTCAATTATATCCGCAACAACCCTCATTGGAGACATCATGGCAGCGCCTATGTATTCCACTGGTCAAATTTGAGTTGCGGAAACGTGGCTGTGGTACCCTATTCGAATTATCATGGATTAACCGTGAGCGTCCGGTGAAACCCCTCTTGTTTTTTGGCTGGCGTATCGGATAATC
>CAYTHV010000272.1:0-2298 GCA_964437685.1 uncultured Pirellulales bacterium | reverse complement strand
GCCATCGGCTTTGCGTGGGACTTTTACGCCCGCCGACTCGAGCCATTCCGCCGCCCGGTCAATCATCATCTGGTAGGTTACTTCCGCACTATCTACGCCGGTGGCATTTTTGACCGGAGCGAATTCTTCTTTACGCAGTGTTTCAAGAATAATCGACTTTGTCGCCATCGGCAGCGCATCAAAAACGAAGGTTTCCAGTTTCACGCCATTTGGCTTATCGGGATTGACCAGATTTCCGGCGGCGTCAATATGTGGGATTTTCTTGATTGCTTTATGGAATGGCAGCGCAAACCCGCCGCTGGCATTGAGTTTTTCGAGAAAACGGGTACTGATTAGATGAATTGCGATGGACCCCAGCTCGAACACCAGCGAACCATCGGGATTTTTGCGAAGAGCCTGTGCATCCGGCAGATCGCTGTATTCGATCACGTTTACTTTGCCATCCACAAGGCAGAAATTGCCGACTTTTTCCAGCGGCCCCGCTTTGAGCAAAGTTTTCGACGACATCTCCGCGCCATCCATCGCGTGAAGACCAATAAAAAGCGGGTCCAGCACATAGACCAGCGGATTATCGACCTGCCAATACGATAAATATTCGATGCCGCGTTTTTGCATGTCCGCCAGTGCGCCGCTAACCGCCAGAGCCTTAAGGCTGCCGCCGTGGCCATCCGGACTGGTTGCCAAAGTCGCTTTGTCCGCCATGAGAATTTTGCCATCAAATGCAAAATTCGGCATGGTTCCCTGTTGGAAAATAATCACATTGGACTTTTTCAATCCAAAATATTTCGCTTTTTCAAATGACTCAACCGTCGCATCATAGTTGAGCGGACTGGTCATGATGTACCAGGGAATATCGACATTAAACTTCTTCGACGCGGCCAGAATCGACTCGCCAAAGATCGAAAAAAGTGTCTTTTTCTTGATTGGGCTAACGGGGAAGTTGCCCTTCGGGCCGTCAAAGCCCAGCCGTGTGCCCTGCCCGCCGGCAACCACAAACCCGGCGACCTTGCCCTGCTTTAGCAAATCCATTCCCAGTGCGCAGGCTTTGGCGTATTTATCTTTTTGTTCGGCGGTTTTCGGCACGGCCGGATAGTATGGAGCCGGGTCAAAATGGGTAGGTATCGCTATCGCGCCATCCTTTTTGACATATTGCTCGATCCAGCCGGGGATATGCTTAAAATCAAGTTGTTCAATCTGGGACAATAACTCCGCCTGCTCGGCGGCATTTAATTGGTCATAAAAAGCCAGCAAATGCCCCTGGCCGTATTTCTTACAGAGGTTTGAAACCGTTTCAAATTTTCTCTTTTCTAACATAAGTTGTTTTTCTTCCTGCAATTATCTGCTTTCAATCCATTCATTCGTACTCACAACCACGTAAAGGGAAATACTTTACCTGAAAAGAAATAAAATTGGAACTAAGATTTTTCACAAAACCCTGGTTAGCAATTGGGTTCGTTTTTTAATTTTAGATTGTAGATTTTAGATTATAGATTGGGTGGATCGGGAAATTGGGTTCGTTTTGCAAAAGTGGTTTTTTGACTGGATAAACAGGGGTTATAGGAAAAGAGTAACCGCAGATTCCGCCGATTACACAGATTAAATGGGTTCGTTTTGCAAATAGCTTCCAGCGACCAGCCGCCAGCAAGATTGGGTTTGTTTTGAACATTGGCGGTTGACGATAGGCGATTTTCGATTGAAAAATGGAGAAATTGGCTTCGTTTTGGCGGACGTATGTCCGCGTTTTTGGCGCGAGAATGCACGGGGTGGTGCAATAAAAGACTCCGCGAGTCGAAAAATTGGGTTCGTTTTGCAGAATAGTTTATATTTAAGAGTTGATAGTTAATAGATGTAATTGGAATTGGGTTTGTTTTATATTCTTTCATTTCGGTATCCTCCTTTTTGTGTCAGGTTTTCCTTCTTTTTCAGAAAGCAGTGACAAACTCTACGCGGCAAAGCACCCACAAGCCTGCGGCTTGAAGGTGCCACCCGGGGGTCCCGTTTTCCGGCGCTGGATTTCTCCCCCGCACCTGTCGTCATTATACGAACAAAGTACGAACGTGTGCAAGGAAATTATAAATTTTAAGCACTAAATTTTAGACAATCTTGAAAGGGGAGAATGTGAGAACATAGGAATACAAGGAGAAAAAGGGAGGAAATTACTGGAATTGAGTTGAGTGATAATTCTGGTGGAAAAGGGTTGAAAATAGTAGTTTTTTGTCGTATTATGTGACAGATTAATGCTCATGTCCAACGTCAAGAGTTTTTTTCCTCAGCGTCAATCATAATTCCCTTTCTTCC
>CAYTHV010000271.1:0-2334 GCA_964437685.1 uncultured Pirellulales bacterium | reverse complement strand
AATCCGCATCATCCGCGTTCTATTATCTTTTTTTGCTTAACTAAACAACATTGATATTGTAATTATAAAGCAAAAAAAAAGCAAATGAAAAAAATTAACATGATCCTGACCTCTTTTGGTCTGTTTGGAAGCTCAATAATCGCAGCTGAACCCAAACCAACCAAGCCTAACATCCTATTAATTCTCGCAGATGATCTCGGATTTTCAGACATTGGCTGCTACGGTAGTGAGATACATACGCCGAACATTGACCGACTCGCAGCACAAGGTATCCGGTTTACTCAGTTCTACAACTCCGGCAAGTGCGAGCCAACCCGCGCCTCACTGATGAGCGGACAGTACTGGCAGGTTTGTGGTCTTGGGGTTAAGAAGGGAATAACCATGGGGCAGTCTATGCGCGGGGCAGGTTACTCCACCCTGGCTATTGGAAAATGGCACCTTGATGGAAATCCCGTGGAACGTGGTTTCGACCATTATTTTGGCCACCTCAGCGGCGGCAGTGATTATTTCAAGGGCAATCCATCACACCGCCTTGATCTCGCGCCTTTCGTTCCTCCTAAGGATGGTTCTTTCTATACCACCGATGCCAATGCCGAATATGCTGTGAAGTTTCTGGATGAATCGCACCGCAAGCAGCAGGACAAGCCGTTCTTTATGTATCTGGCCTTTAACGCGCCGCATGCTCCACTGGAGGCCTGGCCGAAAGACATCAAAAAGTATCGCGGCAAATATCTCGTCGGCTGGGATAAGCTCCGCGAGCAGCGCTACCAGCGGCAGCTCGGGTTGGGAATCATGAAACCGGAATGGAAACTCTCACCCCGGCCCGTCACGATTCCGACGTGGGACAGTCTCACGGCGGAGGAGAAGGATTTTGAAGATATGCGCATGTCGATCTACGCGGCGATGGTGGATCGCATGGATCAGGCTATCGGGCGCGTACTCGCCAAGGTGAAGGAAATGGGCGAGGAGGAAAACACGGTGGTGCTTTTCCTGAGCGATAACGGAGCCAATCCGTACGATCATTCGAAAAACCGCAGCATGGAGTCTTTGAAGGCGGGCGGCTGGGGATACGGTCTCGGCTGGGCGAACCTGAGCGAGACACCGTTCGGGCATTACAAACGCAACACCTACAACGGCGGCAGTTGCACGCCGTTGATTGCGTACTGGCCCGCCGGCATTAAAAAGCCTGGCAGCATCACCGAACAGCCCGGCCACATCATCGACCTGATGGCCACTTTCATGGATCTTTCCGGCAGGACGTGGCCTGCTGAATATGAAGGACAGCCGCTTCCACCCTTGCCCGGCCTGAGTCTGCGTCCGATCTTTTCCGGCGAACAGCGTTTGCCGCACGGTGCCCTTTATTTTCAACTCTTCGACCACCGCGCGATCCGGGTCGGCGATTATAAACTCGCCTCCGACTGGGGCCGTCCGTACCAGCTGTTCAATCTCGCCGCCGACCGCACCGAACTGAATGACCTGTCGGCGGTTCAGCCCGAACGGGCGAGAGAGCTGGAAAAGATGTGGACGGATTGGGCGGCCAAGTCTGGCGCGAAAGAAAAGATGCGTAGTGCAGGGGGCGAACCGGTGTACCGCCATTTTCACGATGCCGAAGAAAAGTTTCTGGGCGGCAAAAACAATGAGGCGAACGATGTGGGGGACGATGAGGGGAACGATGAAAACATCGTGGTTAAACGAAAGAAGAAAAAGTGAGGATATCAGTATTAAAGAGTGCTTATGTGCTGAAAAAAATAAATTGAAGATTTAAATGAATAAACTACAAAAGATGAGTAAATTTAACAGACGTTCGTTTCTAAAGAACAGCGCACTTTTAACAGTTGGTGGAATCGTGGCCCCAAAAATCCTCCAAGCTAATTTCGGGGGGATATCAGCCTCCGGCAAACTGAATGTTGCCTTTATTGGGGCCGGTGGTAAAGGGATGCATGCAATTAACCTGCTGGTTAACCATCCAAAAATAAATGTCGTTGCCCTGGCAGATGTAAACGATCAAAGTGCAGCCAATGCGTATAAACTTCTGCCCAATATTCCACACTTTCGCGATTTTCGCAAAATGTTGGAAAAACTAAACATCTATGACTTATATCTTGAACAAAAGCGGAAATATCCAACATTAAAGATTAGCAAAGAGGAAATAAAAGAGGCAATTCAGAACGCAAAAAGTGTAATTTTAGAATTGAAAATGAAAAATCAAGAAGAATTGTTGCCAAGAACGACTGAAAAAAGGGTTAAATTGAGGTTAAAATATCAAAAAAGATTAAATATTTATAAGTGAAGATGCTTGTATTTATTAGGGGTGTAAACTATTTTAAAAATAAT
>CAYTHV010000270.1:0-2406 GCA_964437685.1 uncultured Pirellulales bacterium | reverse complement strand
CTCAATTTTTTTAAAAACCGCATCAATACCTATTTCTTTACGATTAGCTTCATTGTCAATCCAGTCACGGCCTATCAAAATGATGGTGTTCGGTAAAAACTGAATCAGATATTCCTGCGGTGCAAAGTCCTGAGCATGTATGCCCAACTTTAGTGTTTCAGCGCTTTCTCCAACCAGAATGTGGGCTCCTTCTGCCGCCTTATCTGCGGTGACAATCGGCAGTGTGACGCCAGTTATCTTTTTGATATGATACTGTAATTCCATTGCGGCAAGCGTGGCGGACGTGGTAGCATTTATATCGGTAACAATCGTCGCCGCAGGTTTCCCATCTTTGACAAGTGCAATCCCGGCGGCAAACGACGAGTTTGTCGCTGTACAGTGAATAAGAAATGAAAAAATAATTACTGTAATAATTCTGACAGTAGACATTAAATACTCCTTTACATATTATTTAGTTCGATGCCGCCTGCTCCAGCTCATTGACCGTTTTATCATAGATAGCAAGATCAGGCTTTTCGTTTTTCTGTCTTGACGTAAGTTCAATCTGCTCTACCATATCTCTGAATGCTTTCACCTGCAATTGTATGTCACGAGCGTCACCATCCATAAAACGAGCATAATACCCACGATATAAATCGCCTATCCTGCCGGTTACTTTCATCGCTCCGAGCCTATGTTTGATATATGCAATATTGTCCTCGACTGCGGCAAATTCCATATCCATTCGCACTGCACGTTTGATCGCAATGTTGTATTGACTAATAATGAACAAGGCATCCTTGTAATTTTCAGCGTTAATCTGTTCTTGATATTTTTGCCGCAGGAAAGTTGCTTCTTTCTCCTCAACTTTTGATTTTTGAGCCAATTCATAGTCCATGTCCAGTATCGATGCTTCATTCATACATCGGCCTTTTAAGACAATTTGTTCAAAATCGTTAAAATCTGCTGCGGATGCAAGACATATAATCTTTCCATCGCCAGGATCCAGATTCACTGACAGTGCTACCTGACCAGGCCAGTTCTCCGTCGCAACAGCTTCGAGTTTATGCATATCATAGACATTTCTTTCCTGCAGAAATGATTTGCTCAAATTAATCTGTGCACTGGATCGCTCTATCACATCTTTGTTGAATACGACAAGATAATCCACATTTCGTGTTTTTGAATGTAATCGTCGGGTTTCGACACTTTTGCCCCTGTCCGGCGTAGGCCGTAACTCTGCAATCACGGTTGCAGGCTCTGCCACTTCCGCATCGATTAAAAGCGGCCCCATAGGTGTTAGTTCTGCGCCTAAACGACCGATTTCATCCAACAAGGGTGTGTGCTCGCCATGTTGAGCTGGCAATGCATTACCATAATCATCGGTAAGTGGCATATAATAGAAATAATTAATTCCTTTCGCGCCACCCGCTATCGCAAAGTACGTTTGCAAGCGTATTTCAGAAGTGGTGGGCTGGCGCCATCGCACCAGATGATCATCACCGCTCCCAAATGCCTGCAGCGTAATCCAATGTGGCAAATCTGTAAGCACCCTGCATAAGTCCATCCACTCCAGGATACCCGTATTGCCCCACATATTGAATCGCTGCAACTCTTTCGCAAGAACCGGACCATACCCAGACCTATTTGCAAAATAAGGACCAATAGACGTACCATCATGCATATAGGTCAGAGGATAGCAATCGGTCAACAGCAGCGGCTGATATTTCGAAAATAGCTCTGCCGAATCCGGCCGATAAAATAGACACACGGCCGGTTGCCGAGGTGCAGCTTCTGCAAGGATCGCCTTGCGATCAAGAAATGTCGGTAGGAAGTTTGGATCGGGCTCATCCTTGATATACCAGCCAAGAACCATCGGGTCGTCCTTCAATTCCGTTGCGGCCATTCGGAGGGCAGCTGCATCGAATCCTGTAGCAGCATCTGTCGAGATCACGCCATAAATTCCATATCGGCGGCACAATTCAACATCCTGTTTTAATTTTTCAATCGCATCGGCTCCTGTGCCAAGCCGAGGCCCCGCAACCAGACAATTCATAGAATGCCGCCGCATGTCGCGCAACAGATCTTCAAATCCTACATATTTGCCCGTGATCGTTGACCAAAACCCAAACGTAAATGTTTTTATTATGGCAATATCGCTTTTAGGCGGAACCGGATCTGCATACAGGGATTGGCCCATCATCAGCAAAACCAATAAAATTCCCGGTTTCCAAATTACAAATAAGAGGAACTTAAAAAAAAATTTCATAATCATCCTTATCACTATTAAATCCATTGACGATCAAATATTACATGGTTCTGCGGTATCACGTACCGCGTGTTTACGATATACGATCCAAGCCATAATTGCGCCAAAAAGAGTAAAAAAGGTAAACCAAAGCCAAAAACAGCGATAGGTCCCAAACC
>CAYTHV010000269.1:0-2411 GCA_964437685.1 uncultured Pirellulales bacterium | reverse complement strand
ACCTTAAAATCGCCGACATTGATTTCGAGCGAAAGACCATTCACATCCGTCAGAGTAAATACAAAAAGGACCGGATTCTTCCTCTTTCCGACCTTATTGCCAGAGGGTTGCGTAAGTACCTCGACAACGAGCATCCGCAAACATGGTTGTTCAATGGAAAAGAGCCCGACGGGCGTTACAGTGTGAAGGGACTGAGCTGGGTGATGCGCGAAGCCCTGAAGCGTACCCGCATCGCCAAAGAGGTGAACCTCCATTCGCTGCGCCATTCTTATGCCACGCACCTGCTTGAGGATGGTCTCAACATCGTTACTGTGAAGGACTTGCTTGGTCATGCCGAAATTGCTACTACTATGATTTACCTTCATGTGGCACAAAATCCTAAACGTCCGCCTCATAGCCCATTCGATACGCTCTATACCGAATGAGCCGCCCGGCTTATGAGCTGGCTGGGGTGTTGCAACGTTTTGGCGGGCAGTTCGTTCGCGAGCGCAGGCCCAACCCTTACCACTTGCGTGTTCTCGATGCCATCGCTCGTTGCCGTACTGCATCGCTGGGTGGTCATGTGGATCGCTGCGATGCCTGCGGCGAGGAACGTATAAGCTACAACAGTTGTCGAAACCGCCATTGTCCAAAGTGTCAGGGCGCTGTGCAGGACCAATGGGTGGAGCGGCAAATGCTTCGGGCCTTTCCCGTAAAATACTTCCATGTGGTTTTCACTGTTCCCGAAGCGATAAACGCCATCTGCCAAACCGATAGCCAGTGGTTCTACAACCTGATGTTCCGCTCTGCTGCCCAAACGCTAAATGCCTTTGGTTACAGTCATTACGGAGTGGAAACCGGTGCCATTTGTCTTCTTCATACATGGGGACAAAACCTAAGTCTGCATCCGCACATTCATTGCATTGTTCCGGGCGTGGGAATCACTCCCTCGGGCCGGCCCAAACGAATTGGTTCTGGTGGAAAATATCTTTATCCCGAAAGGGCATTGAGTCCGGTTTTCAGGGGAAAACTAATGGAAGGCGTTAAACGTCATCTCACTGCCATTGGACGAACGGTGGATTTTTTTGAGCAGGTGCAAGCTGCCTGGAACCGTCCGTGGGTAGTGCACTGCTCACCCTCTTTGGCCTCGGCCCGCCATGTGGTGGGTTATCTGGGACAGTACACCAACCGCGTAGCAATCAGCAATAACCGCATTATTGACATATCCGATCAGGCTATCCGCTTCAGCATGAAGGATTACGCCGACCAAGGGCGTAACAAGTGCATCAGCATGGCACCGGTGGAGTTCCTGCGCCGCTTTTGCCTTCATATTCTGCCTAAGGGTTTTGTGAAAATCAGCTACTTCGGCATCTGTTCGGCAGCATGGCAGCAGCTAATTGAGTTGCCTATGCCTGAGACGACTGAACATACTGAACCATCTGTGAGTGGGGCTTGTACATCAAAACCCGGATACGTATGTCCCTTCTGCAACCGCGGCCACATGCAAGCCGTGGCCGAGCTTCCGCGTATTCGCTCGCCTGCGAGCGATTGGCTATTCGCTCCGAAGCGAAACTAAGCCGTAAACAACCTGCAGGAACCTCATCCTGTTGGCTTTGCCATGCCCGTTCGCTTCCAAAAACGCAGCAAATAGCCGGAATTCCTGACTAAAAGGACATCCATGTCTTTCCCTGCCCGAATTCTTCTGTTCCAATACTTGTTTTTTCAATCGTTCAACGAACGTTTTTACCCTTAAACTCCTTTACTCAAATTCCATAAACGGCGGACGGGATTTCGTTCAACCGGTGCTACAGGCTCGGCACTTCGTGCCGCCCGTAGCCCTAATTATTACCAGCAGTGTTTCTTTTATGGTCAGTCGGCTTAGACATACAATTAGTTCATTTGTAATTTGTTAATTATTGTCTTAATATTTTCTCTGTCTTTAAAAATTGTTATAGGTTGGAATGAAAAAGAACTTCCTGTTGGTCTACTATTAATCAATAATTCGTTGTCGTTAAGAATAATTGTGATTTGCTCACCCCACGAAAACCAAGAAACTATTGTTGTCGCTGTGTAATAGCCAAGTTTATGAAATTTCACATTATCTAGCCCTGTTGCTTTTAATGCAAAATCAACTTTGTCTTTACTTAATTCTTTAATTTGAAAGCAATCAAATACCTGATTTTGATAAAGTCGCCTAACCACAAAAGTGGTCAAAAAGAGTCCAACGGTCAAAATAATTATTGCTGCAATTCTCAAGTCTGTCACATTGTTTTTAAAACCTGATATTGTCATTATTGAACCAATAAATACGATTGCAAGCGGAAATATTATAAAAAAGTATCTGCTGTAAATGTCAGCAAATGTTATAGTCCACCGTTTGTTTATCTTTATATTTTCAATTTCTTCTTTGGTCATTCTTTAATGATTTTCTG
>CAYTHV010000268.1:0-2413 GCA_964437685.1 uncultured Pirellulales bacterium | reverse complement strand
ATTTTAATTGTGGAAGCTGGACGCAGTCTGTGGTAAACTATTTGCAGATTCGGCCCGATGGAGCGGTTGAAGTAAGAAATTATTCAACTCAGGGCGAATGGATAAATCAGACCACAGTTTTATAGATATACCATAGGATGAATAAAGTGAGGATTTTATTTGGTGTTGCCGGCGAGGGTTTCGGCCACAGCAGCCGGTCGGATTTGATCGCCCGGCGACTGATGCAGGCTGGCAATGAGGTTCTGTTTGCCGCTTCCGGCAAATCGCTGTCGTACCTGTCGCCGTTGTTTCCGGGACAGGTTGAAGAAGTTTATGGCCTTCATTTTATCGTCAAAGATGGGCAGGTTCTCGCCCTGTCAACACTGGCCGACAATATCGTTCAATACCCCAAAGGCTTTCTCACCAATCGGCGTTTATTCAGCCGAAAAGTCAAAGCATTCAATCCCGACCTGGTCATTTCGGATTTCGAACCGTTTAGTGCATGGTGGGCCTTTCGCCATCGGGTTCCGAGTGTATTCATTGATAATGAACATCTGCTGACGATGGCTAAGCTTGAACACGTTCCCGGCATCAGCAGTCGGATCAAGGCGGATATCGTTACGCGCGGCTACCACACCCGCGCCAGTGCATACGTGATTATGAATTTCTTTACCGCGCCTCTCAAGAACAAAAAAGCGATTCTGGCCAACCCCGTCATTCGCAGGCAGGTGATGGAGTTGAAAGTCGAACGCCATCCGCATGTTGTCGTCTATTCCAACGATTCCCGACCGGAAACCCGGGATCGGCTCATTTCGATTCTCAATCGTTTCCCTTCGCATCCATTTTATATTTACGGTTTCCATGTGGAAGAAGAACATGGCAACTGCGTCTTTAAGCAGATCAGTACGGATGGATTTCTTCGTGACCTCTCCACAGGCTCCGGCGTAATCGCTACCGCGGGGATGTCGCTGCTGAGCGAATGCCTGTATTTAAAAAAGCGAATGTTTCTTGTGCCGCTCAAGGGTCAGTTCGAGCAGCAGGTTAATGCCGTGTATGCTGAAAGGCTCGGCGTGGCAGTTAATGCAAACGATCTGGACGAGCAGAAACTCAAGCTGTTTTTTGATAGCCTTGATAAAGATTATTCGACCGACCCCCGCATCCTCTGGCCGGACAATGAAGCTTATTTTTCCATCCTCGACCAGTCCCTGCAAAAAATAGGTTTCGATCTCGGCCTGACTCAAACATAAATATCGCTTGGCCTATTTTTCCACTTTGGCCAGTGCGTACAACCCATGTCCGCTGTCTCGCAGCTTACCCTGCCGGTGCAATTCTTCCCACACCTCGCGTGGATACTGGTCGGGCGGCCGTATCGCGAAAACCCCCGTTGCTCCGCCCGAAAATGGTCCGCGTCCAAGGCGCGAATCATCATCCAGTGCGGTCAGTTTCAGCCGCTTTTTGAATGCTTTCATTGCGTTTTTCAGTACTTCCGGCGGAATACTCCCACCCTGTCCCTGCTGCGCTTCGGTCATATTCAATTTCCTGTTTTATGGGCTGTTTTTAGTTGCCTGATATTATCGGGTCGCCTATATCATAGTCTACCCCGGCAGATTAGGAAACTAATTTTCACAGAAATCCTATATCCTGTTGATCCCGCCTAAAACATAATTAAAGACAGAGCATGTCTCACAAATTTTTTTCACTTACAAAAAAATCAAAAAAAGATGAAAAATTCTTTCTCCTTATCCGGCCACACCTTACAATACCCAATCAATGAAAAATCGAAGATTATTTTTTCATAACCCTCATTTCTACCCTTATATATGGAGGGACGTATTTCCTCTGGCTGGCAAACGCAGCCGAAAAGTGAATAAGGGCAACAGGAGGATTACGGAATGAAAGAATATAAAACAAAGCCAAATCCAATTACATCTATGAACTATGAACTATCAACTCTTAACTATAAACTATTTTGCAAAACGAACCCAATTTGCTGGTGGCAGGGAACTGTTTACTGGTGGCTATTTTTCAAAACGAACCCAATCTTAACAAAGGCTTAATGTATGCTTAATCTAAGCTATACAATTTTCAAGACTCAGTGGGGCTATTTCGGACTGTGCAGTACCGAAATCGGCCTTTACCGTTCCAGTCTGCCGTCGGAGACAAAAAACCAGGCCGAAAAATATCTGCTTTCCGGACTCGACAATCCCGTTTTTAAGAAATCGCTTTTGCCCGACCTTCAGGACAAGATTGCCGCCTATTACAAGGACGATGGGGTGGACTTTTCACAAACGCCCATCGACTTTTCCGGCTGTACCCCATTTTCACAGCGTATCCTGAAATCCTGCATGCGGATAACCTATGGCGAAACAAAGACCTACAAAGAATTAGCCCAACTGGCAGGTTCTCCCAACGCCGCCCGCGCCGCTGGGATGGT
>CAYTHV010000267.1:0-2424 GCA_964437685.1 uncultured Pirellulales bacterium | reverse complement strand
CACAAAAGCGGATCAGTTTGGCATGGTCTTCGCTGTAATAGGCTCGGGCAATCAATGACCCTAACAATGCCGTCCGGACTTTCGGTGCCTTGCAGGAATACAGGTGTTTGACGGCAAAATGAATGGCCTGCTCATGCTGCATCAGCCGTGCCCGCTCAATACCCACTGAGAGGCGTTTACTGCTGTTTCTGCGGGTATTGTACATCGCCCGGACAATGGACATATGAATCGAATTAAACTGTTCGGCATTGCCGGAAAGCCGGATAACATCCAGATTCGAGCGACGTTCCCCGACATCAATGGTGTCAATCACCTCCGAGGGCAGCCCCGTAAAAACCCGGACCGGAACGGTCTTTCCGGTTACAACAATCGCCCAGAGTCGATGCTGACCGTCGACCAGATTGCCGTTTTCATCAAAAGCAATGCCCTGGTGATTGAGCCGCCAGCGGCCCTCATTGATATCTTGGGCAATCCTGTCGACATTGGACTGAACGACCTTGCGGTTGTGGGTGTTTTTATTCTCCAGCCAGGTCGCAGCCAGCTCTGGGGTTACCTGGACGATGCGTTCGGTATCATTGACAATAATCGTATTCATACTTAGTCTCCTGCAGGTTGAGTGTTTTGGTTAACATAGACCGACAGTTCAACGATGAGCTGCCGGATAAATTCTTTGGAAAATAACGAGGCAATCCCCGCTGCCGCCGCCTGGGGGTTTTGGGGCGGCAAATTGACCTGGATCATCGGGTTAGGGATGCTGTGGCCGAGTTTGGCAATTGAGGGTTTGAGCTTGCCATTGCGCGGTAGCTGGGTCATCTTGTTTTTTCTTTTGCCTATTTTCGAAGTATTCTGAAGGTAGGTCGAATGCCCGCGTTTCACAGCTCGTTCAGGGGGAGCCATCTGCGGAATTTCCGCAGATAGATTTTTTCGGTAATTGCGAACGGTGCCTTCATCGACGTTACATTTTCGTGCAATATCTCGATTTGCCCATGGGTTTCCATCCTCGTCCGTTGCGACAATCGTATTATTGAGCATGGTTTCAACCGCTTTTCGTTTATCGGCATTGGTGCGCCTTAGGCCGTGCTCGGTATTGGCTCCGACCGAATGGAGAATCGCATCCCGCAAACCACCTTCCTGTACCTCAGCAATGATGGTCTCACGACCAATACGCCGGTGGGCGTGATAGCGATGGAAGCCGTCAGCCAGCCAATACGCAGCGCCGTCAAAGAAAACCTTTACTGGAGGGAACAGGGTTCCGCCCCGAATCTGTTCAGCATAGTCGGCGATGACTTCCTCGTTCATCTCAACGCGAGGCTGCGTACCGCCATCAATGCGAATGTGTTCTAATTTCAATTCCATAATGTCCTCACTTTCTTGTTTTAACCATTACCAAGTCACACACGTTGTTAAGGTTGCCGCCGCCAGCCAGTAAATCACGTGTCGCCAATCACCGGATGGGATGTACCCCATGGCTGCACAGATATCTAAGATCGCCAGCAACGTGGGAAAGATTTTTTCATATTTCATAATTGTCCCTTTGTGATAGCGAGGATTCGATTTGCAATTTCAATGGACAATGTTTTGCCCATGGTAGTTACAATGGTATTGGCGGCCGAAACGGGATTGTAAGGTAATTCAACGGCCGCACGGTCCTGGAATTGATCGGACGCCCGGATGGGCTTAAACACCTTGGATACGGATTTGCCGATTTTGGTGATATTCATCACGGCAGGTTTTCCTGTTTTATGGTGAGTAAAGGTACGTTTTTCAGTCTCATAGTCCGGCACTGCTGCAATCAGAACTTCACGAGCGGATCTGACCATGCGTTCGCTGACACAACAGCGTCGGGCAATTTCACGGCTTGACCAGGGATTTCCACTTCCATCTTTTGAGACATATTCGTTATAGAGCATCGTTTCAACAGCCTTGCGTTTATCCGCATTGGTCCGTCTTAATCCATGCTTAGCGTTCGCCCCGACCGAATGCAAAAGAGCTTCACGTAAGCCGCCATCCTGTACTTCAGCGAAGATGGTATCGCGACCAATGCGACGGTGAGCATGATACCGGTGGAAACCATCGGCCAGCCAATACGCAGCGCCATCAAAAAAGACCGTAACTGGTGGGAATGTGATTCCGCTCCGAATCAGTTCAGCGTAGTCAGCAATGACTTCCTCGTTCATCTCAACCCGGGGCTGAGTGCCACCGTCAATGCGAAGCTCTGATAGTTTTAGTGTTTGTGTATTCATGGTTTTTCCTCAAAAAGTTAAATTCCTAATTCTGCTAAAGTCTTAATCAGCGGCTGCCGAGCGTTGTCGTTCCACCGCCAGCACTCAATCAGGGCATTGGGCGGCAATCCTTTAGCCGCTTGTCGCAAATTCTCCCGCTCAACCGGCCCAGGCCAGCTGTTACCCTTGATTTGAATACATC
>CAYTHV010000266.1:0-2502 GCA_964437685.1 uncultured Pirellulales bacterium | reverse complement strand
GGTTATAAGAAAGGTGGTTGTATGAAAAATTTCAGATCTCTTTTTCTTTTCACAGTTTTGGTTTCGTTCGTCGGCATCTCTGCGTATTGCAATGCGGTTACAACAATGGTGTTTCAGGACAATTTTGATTACGCCTCGGCGGCGGCATTTCCGAATCCTGCGGTGGATGCCGATCCTGCGGCTCTGGTGGGTTCATGGATGGATTTGACGGAACAGGACAGCCTTGGTCAGATCAACCATGGTATTCAGGTGACCAACAACGCTGTTCCTGGCCCCGCACAAGGGCAAAAGTATTTGGGTGTGCAGCGGGTGGCCGGTGGGTTTGCATTTGCTGTTGGAGGCTTTACGGCACAGGCGACATCGACGCTAACCCTTGAGTTTGATTTCAGGTTGGTTGGCGACGCAAACCATCCCAGTTATCCCTACAACATGCTCAGTATCTATATGAAAAGTGGTAGTACTTTTACAAGTTGGGGTAATGAAGCCATTGCTGTTGATTTCAGAAACAATGGCTGGATAAGACGGTATTTAGATAACCAGAATTCAGGCGACTGGCTGAATGGCGAATTTGCTCGCGATCAGTGGGTGCATGTGAAATTTGATATCGACCTTGCCACCCAAAAATATGCCATAACTGTCGGCAATAACCCCATTGAGTCGGGATTTGATTTCAACTACACGAGTAGCAGTATTGGTTATGTCATGTTCTATGCCGGAACCGGCGGGACGACATTCTATATTGACAATGTTGTCGCGACGGCAGATTTAAATATTACCCCGCCGCCATCAGTGGAAGTATTCAAAGATAATTTTGAAAATGTTACCCCTGTTGCCTTCCCTGATTCGAATACGTTCGCAATTCCGGTTGCTCAGATCGGTGCATGGAGTTCGCTGACCCAACAGGATGGCTCAGGCACCATAAAACATGGTATTCAGGTTACCGATAATGCCATACCGGGT
The DNA here is from genome assembly GCA_964437685.1 of uncultured Pirellulales bacterium. Taxonomy (GTDB): domain Bacteria; phylum Planctomycetota; class Phycisphaerae; order Sedimentisphaerales; family Anaerohalosphaeraceae; genus Anaeroglomus. The sequence goes on along the minus strand of CAYTHV010000266.1, from coordinate 1,542 downwards.
CCAATTGGAGATTCCGACAATTATCTGGCTATCCAGCGCATTGTCTATGCTTCGGCAGTCGGTACATTTGCAACACCTGCCGGCCCTGACAGGACAACGGTAGAGTTTGATCTCTATCTGGTTGGCAACTCAACCCATCCCTCCTATCCCTGGAACGCGGTTGGTCTCTATATGAAAAGTGGAGGTACATACGGGGGGTGGGGCAATGAAGTTATTCTTGTAGATTTTTGGAATAATGGCTGGGTGAGAAAAGCTCAGAATAATGGGAGTACCGCCGACTGGCTAAATGGCGAGTTCGCACGTAATCAGTGGGTACATGTGAAATTCGATATCGATTTTGTGGCTCAAACTTATGCCATGACTGTCGGCAATAACCCGACTGAATCTGGGCTTGCTTTTAACTATCCGAGTTCTGATATCGGTTGCATGATGTTCTATGCCGATGCCAGCAACATGACGTTCTATCTTGACAATGTGGTGGTGAAGAGAACTGACGGCACATGCGAAGCAATTGTTCGCGGAGACTTCAACGAAGACTGTAAGGTGAATATGGATGATCTGAGCGTCTTTGCAGGCGATTGGCTGAAATGTAATCTGCAACCGGCGTCATTGTGTGCGAATTAAACGATGGTTGAATGGCAACTTTAGATTCTAACGTTGTCATAGAAAGGAAGAAAACATGATAAAGACATATTTTTTAAAGGCGATACTTTGTATAGCTGTGGCATTCTGTTTTTGTGAAATTGCGCAATCGCAGGTCCTATTTGAAGATAATTTTGATGATGTCAACGCCCTGTCGATACCCTCGACAGATCCGAATGCAGCAACGACCGCACAGGCAAATGTCGGGAATTGGCGACGCAGTACGCAAGATCCAAATAGAGCTGCCATGGGTGATCCGAATAACTCTGCCGCCGTATTGAATGGCAGTGTTCCCGGCCCATATAGCGGTTCCAATTATCTGTACCTATACCGTTTTGGTCCGGGCGGCAGTACCCCGTTTGGTTCTGCGGGGGCGGCGGCGTTTTTTTCGGAGGTATCAGTTGATAAAACGTTTATTTCATTTGCCTGTAATAACGCTTCCGGCGTACACGAGTTATGGGTTTATGATTCGAACGATCCCGGTACCGCTCGAGTTGTGATAACTCTTAGGTTTTCCACAAATGGCACAGTACAGAACAGTGATTTTGGTGAATGGCTTGATACGGGACTTGTCGCTTCACCGGGTGTCTGGCATGACGTACATGTTGTAATAGATTTTGATGCTCAGAGTTATGACTTGTATATTGATGGGCTAAAATCTGCCGGATTATCTCTTGCAGGGTTTTCCACACAAGCGGGCAGTATGGAGTTTTACCTTAACCCGGTATCGCTTCCGAGTACCCTGTATTTGGACAAGGTAAAAGTGGAATCCGTTACTGCAGAATGTAGTGTTCCACTGCAGGCGGATTTAAACGGGGACTGCAAGGTTACTTTTGCTGATTTTGCCAGACTTGCACAAAATTGGCTTAGTTGTAATCTAAATCCAGCCAGCGGCTGCTC
>CAYTHV010000265.1:0-2515 GCA_964437685.1 uncultured Pirellulales bacterium | reverse complement strand
CTTCGACCTCTTGCTTGGCGGTTTGCAGCTTCGCTTCTTCTTCCGCGAGGGAGGCCGTGGTGGTCTCTAATTTTGTCTTGCGGATATCATATTCCCGCTGTGAGCCGGCACGTTCCTCAACGAGCTTTCGGGCGCGTTCGACCTCGATCTTAGCAAGATCGATTTCACTTTTCGCTCTGACAATGGAGGCGTTGGCGATTGCGAGGCGTTCCTGCGCAGCAGCTACATTTGCCTTGGCCGTGGCCAGTTCTGCATCCAGCGTGATGGTGTCCAGTTGTACCAGCACCTGACCCGGCTTGACGAGATCGCCTTCGTCAACGAGGATTTCCTTAACCCTGAGCGGTTCTTTGGCGGCGACATCAACCAGTTTGGCCTCGAGTCGGCCGTTACCCGAGGCAAATCCTTTCGGCAGCGAGGATTGCTGCACTTTCCAATACCGATAGCCGAGGAACGCAACGCCCGCGACAGCGGCTGCCAGAAAGATCCACATCAGAAACTTTTTGGAGATAGGTTTGGGCATAAAAGACTCCTGTGATTTCAATGTTATATTTTTCCTTATTTCCGGTATTCGTTATATGAAATTCCTTAGTTTTCAACAGTTCGTTACGAATTGACCCCGACAGTATAATGTGATGAATACAAATAAGATAGTGGAAAAATGATGGTTTCACTTTTATATCCTTATAAAAATAATATTCACCCTTCGAATTACATAAAAAAACCACCGCCAACAGCATCACCTGTTATTTCAGTGGTTTATATTTTATGCTCAAGTTGTCTTTTTCTCGCCATCCATCTGTATGTCCGTTCAAGTTGCGAAATACTTTTCCTAACGTGAATTTTCCAGATTATACCACCTTCAGTTTTGAATAATCAATCGTAAAATTATAGAAAAAACCGACTATAATGCGCGAGGAGGTGTATCCTTACCTGTCTGGCAGAATGTGTTTGCCTGGATTTTCCAAAAAGCTCAATGATTATCAGTAGTACAACCCGGAGATTATCTGCTGTTGGCTCTTTCCCAATTTTCTTCCGCCTCGGGTTTTCGGATGTACAGGGGAACCAAGGTATTCGGGTTGTCAAATTGGCTGGCTAAAGCTTTTGCTCTGGCGATTTGCCAGACGGATTTGGCCGTGGCGGACCAGAAGGCTTTGTCGAGAATGATGGTATTGGGGGATTCGAATTGGCTTTGATAATAGAGCAAACCTTCGCCGAGTATATATAATTTGGGTTCATTTTGGGCCAATTGTTCGAGTATTTCGGCAGGTTTAAGTAGCATGTCGTCGGTCAGGCGAGTCAGATTGTTATGGCTGTATTCAAATAGGGCGGTATAAAAAAAACCCTTTTTTGCATCGAGAATAGATAGAATTCGTGCATAATCAACATTCTGGCTCTTGAAATACTCTAAAGCATTGTAAGCAATGGTTTCAAGGGTGTTTACAGCAACGAGTTGGACATTCGCCGTCAAGGATGCCATTTTGGCCAGCGTTACCGCAATACGGATGCCGGTGAAGCTGCCTGGACCGTTTGGTATATACACATGATTGATATTTCCAGGTAAAAGATGGTGTAGGGATAGAATTCGGCTGACGACAGGCAAAAGCTCAGAACCGTTCTTTTGAAAGCCTGACAGTGCGGTTTGGGTGACTATGGAATCCCCGATGCCGAGGGCGACCGAGCCGGTTCTGCCGCTGGTTTCAACGGCCAGGCTAATAATCGGGCTATCCGATGGGTTTGGTATATTGTCTGTCGTAAACGAACACATCCGAATTCTTGATTCCTTGATAAAAATCTTTTGCGAGGGGGAAATATACCGGTGGAGAGGCGCAAAAACAAGTAATTTGTGGTTGTTTGGGGAGTTTTTTCACTTGCAATAATAGTATAATGCATATACACTTGCACCACAACTCATAGTATGGGAGTAAGTGTTTCTATATTTTGGGTTGGCGGGTATTGTGGATTTATCGAATTAATAATTATAGTTAGTGGAGGTCTTTTGGTGAGTACGCAATCATTTTTTGGGGTACGTCGAGTAGGTGTGGTAGTACTTCTTCTGGCGATGCTTTTTGTGTTGACCGGAAGCAGTCAGGTTTATGCCGCTGCGTCTGAGGCTCAGGCCAAGCAGCAAAAAGCCGACACCGCTCTGAATGTGGTACAGGAATACATCAAGCGGGGACTTTATCCCCAGGCTCTGGTGAACCTGGCAACCATTGAAAAAGACTATGGGGCTTACCTGAGCGAGTCTCAAAAACAGCAGGCAAAAGATCTGGCTTCAACCATTCAGACGGCGATTACGGAGCGTGAAAAAATCGCGGCGATCATGAAGCAGGTCGATGAGTGTACGGCCAAAGGCGACGATGTCGAGGCGCAAAAGCTGCTTTTGCAGGTTCAGGCCAACTCTTATACCAATGATATGGAAAAAAAGGTGATTGCCGCCAGCCTTGAAAAGGTTAACAGCAATCTGGCCACCGCAGAGAAAGCCGTGCGGTCCAAGGGGGTGCCGGGGATCCATTTC
>CAYTHV010000264.1:0-2534 GCA_964437685.1 uncultured Pirellulales bacterium | reverse complement strand
AGCAATAAAAAATAATGATGCAGAGCCCCGTTCGCCTGCTCAAAAACAACCAGATCCGCATCCTGCGCGGTTGTCAGCGCCCGCCGCATCCAGTAAGCCGGCCCCAGCAGATGAATATTTTTAGTCTTTTGCACAAACGGCAACTCAGCGCGGCAATCGTGAAACGCCTCTTCCGGCCACGGGGCTCCAGCCAGCAAAGAAAGGGCAATATCCGCTTTCGCCAACTCCGTATGCAATCCGCGGAAAAACGGAACCCGATAGTCCGGCACCAGCCGCTGGATAATTAAAATTTTTTTTATCATTTGGTTATCAAAAATCAGTTAGTTGTTATCCGGCATAATACGCGCGCAATGCAGCATCCCGCTCGCGCAGCCCGTTGCGATCATTATTCTGCATCTCGCGGCCCAAAGCGTCCCGCTCTGATTCCCGACAGAATCAGATTCACATAAGGCCACCCCCAATAGAACGGCCAGCGCCAACCCGCGTGTTTCCGCAAAAAGCGAAAATAATCGCCCGGCGGAAACCGACGCATCAGCACCGTCCATCGCTGATGGAAACTGTTGTTCAAGCCGCCCTCTTTATTCAGCGCGCAAAGCCCGATAAATCCGGGCGCTACGACAATCCGGCAGCTTGCCGCTTTTGCCCGCAGTCCATAATCGGTGTCCCCAATGGCATGGCGAAAGGGCCGCATGTTGCCGATTTTTTTATAAACCGCTCTCGAGACCAAAACGACATTTCCATTAAACGTGTCGCATTCAACGGGCACGTCCTGCGGCGAAACGGACGCAAGCTTGGCCGGGTGCGCTCCCAGCATCCGCTGCCCGCCGTAGGTGCGCGCTCCGGTTACAGGATCGCAGGTCGATCCCACAATCACGGCGGGCCGTGATTGTGATGTTATCGGTGAACCGTTATTTGTTATCAGTATTTTTTGTGAATCTTCGTATTTTTCGTGGCTATCGCTTCCCTTCCCAGCAACCGACAACCAGCAACTCAACAACTTTTCAATTGCGCCTTCGCGCAATTGAACATCATCATTCAGCCAGAGATAAAAGTCTGGATCTTCTTTGGCGGCGTGGTCCCAAGCCATGCGCATGCCATTGCACCAGAAAAGATCACCCGTGCCTTGAATCACTTCGATATTCGGATGCGCGGCTTTCACCGCCGCACCGGTTCCATCGGTGCAGCCATCATCCACCAGAAAGACCTTGAGTGCCACCTCCTCTGGGAGGTGCTGATTGTAAAGACTGTCAAGACAGCGCAGGGTTGTTTCTCGGCGATTGTAACAAGTCATCAAAACAGCTATTCGCATTTTTTTCATAAAGCTTTGGTTCTAAAGCACTCTCGTTTGAATCTCAACTGGGCTAATCATTCCAATCTTTTATGAATCGTTCCTGCTGTTTTTTTTAGAACAATTACGAGGCTGTCTCCTAAATTAAGCCTATCAAAAATTCTCGTTAGTATCGCAAAAACAAACACTTTATTCGCTAAAATAATTGGGGCTCGTATCATCAAGTCAATAATTGTTTTTTTTCCAGACCAGAAACGAGATTTTTCACCTAAGGCGGGATAGGTCACCAGATGGCAAAGCTGATAATAAAGCCATGAAGAATGCGTGATTGTCTTGATCATTTCGACTTGGAATCCAGTCTTCTCTGCAAGAACCTCAACGGATCGTCGACTGACGAGATTATTGTGATAAGGAGTGTGCCAATTAATCCATCTTTTTCCGAACAGCTTCGCTCCCCACCCGAATGCGTTGGGCGTGCTCAAAATGAGCCGTCCATCTTTTTTTAATATGCGATGAATGCCGTTCAAATCCCGTATTACATCCTGGTCATGTTCGATCACCTGATCCATGGTGACGTCATCAAAATAATCCGCATCATAAATATCGGGGTGAAATAGTCCCACATGCACCTTAAACCCAAACTTATCGACCACTCGCTTTATGTTTTCATCTGCCTCTACTCCATAGACCTCGCAGCCCCTGCTTTCATGATACCCCAGTGTCTGCCCGAACCCGCAGCCAATGTCCAAAACCCGGACGTTTTCCGGCACCCACTGATAGGCGCTGCTCTTTTCCCCTTTCAACCACCTTAAAAAGCTTTTTGACGGTTTTGACGGCGCATAGTCCTCTATCGTCAACTCTTTCCGCGGATAATACTCCGTGTATAATTCACGTAGTTCGTTTACGGAAAACTTTTTGTTCAAGGATAAGTGATCACATTTTTTACACTTCAATAAATCATATGACCCCGGGTAGCCATATCGGTCATCAAAAAGACCTTCTATATGCGTCCCCATTTCTGAGTTACAAACAGGACATGCAGTTACATTCATTCCCGTCTTGTCACTTTCGGTTTTACTTTTCATTTTTCTACCACCCCCTTAACCTTTGTTCTTTGGTTTTGCGCCTGCTGGTTCCTCAACATTCCGATCATATAGCCGTTTAAAACCATACACGCAAAATATTCCGACTGGCTTCCATTGACTTGCAGCATAAACATATTGGCACACCAGAAAGCGAAAACAGC
>CAYTHV010000263.1:0-2547 GCA_964437685.1 uncultured Pirellulales bacterium | reverse complement strand
AACAATGGTAAAACCGGCCACGAACGTCAATGTCAGAACGAGAATTATGGCCTGCATAAAATCGATGACGACGATCGTAACCATACCACCGATAAAGGTAAAAAAAACTGCAAACGATATGAGCACTAACATTAAGACTGCTGCGATTGAAACATCAATCCCCAGCAAATTAATATTTTCAGGAAATCCGAGGAATATCCTCGGAAAATTGCTGCCTACCCGGGGAAAAATCGCCATGTTCAAGATTCCTGAAAGTGCAAGCACCATGCCGATAAGAATCCGCAGACGCTTGCTCAGATACCGTTCTTCCAGAAACTGGGCGATAGTCATACATTTTGTCGCGCGAAAACGCTTTATACCGAACCCCATGATGCCAAAAAGTGGTACCGATATGAGCATTAAAATCACGCTTATCCAGATAAGTGAAAAACCATGTTCAAAACCCTGCTGAGCTGAGGCTGCGATGGCAACCAGGCCTGCCCCTTCGGCGGTCTGTGCGCTTAAACCAAGATATTTTCGTATTTTTCGATTGGCAACAAGGAAATCTGCAACCCCTTTCACATATTTTCTCAGAGCAAAGCCAAATGCAATGAGCCCCGTCAATAATACTAGGAAAATGAACCAGTCTATTTTGCTCATTGAACCTCCTACTATGGTTTCGATGTAAATTCAAAGCCATTGACATATTGATTTTGTTTATCCAGCACCGCTGCGGCAAACATCAAAGGCTTGAAACAGAAAATTAACCTGACTTTCAATGCATAACTGATACCCGCTTCAAGTTTTACGGGAATACTCGCCCCTCCTTGAACTCTGTGGCAAGCGGGAATAGCTTTGTCGCGCCCGTGATAATTCAGCACAATCTCACTGTCAAGCCACACCGTTATTCCCGTGTCAGCGCACAACATAAGATAACCATCAACTTTAGTGGGGACCTTTAAATATGTAAACAGGTATATGGCCGACCTAGGCTGCAAACAGTATTTATCGAGGTTTATGTGAATTCCGCTTATTTGTTCGGCATTGTTGCTAAACTCGCCACGGCTTGATACTACTTCCGCGATTTGCGCCGGCTCTTTCCTGTAATCGTTGCTATCCGTGATGACCAACCATTCGTACCCATCATCGATCGGATCATTTTGTGATGTAATCGATAAGTCCGATTTGAATTCAGTTTCCAGATTCTGCGACATTTCATTTGAGAGCTTAACGACGCGATCGGTCAACTCATCAATTGTTTTGGGCACATTGAGCATCGAAAGAAAATCACTATAGACGATGGTATTGCCAGCAGGCTCTTTCCATTTTTGTGGTATTCCCTTACTGCCTAGAAGAATACCAAGGAATGCCCCGCTGGTAGCGCCTACACAGTCGGTGTCCATACCACAATTGACCGCAGACGTTATCGTTTTCCCGAAATCACCCTCCCCATAAAGAAGTGCCCATGTGATAAATCCCAAGTTCATTACACAATCAGTAAAATTAGAATTTCCAAATTTACTAAGGATTTGCTGCCGCGCAGCTAGTGGATCGCTTTTTGATTTGTGAATATCTCGTGCCATTGACACAACTTTCGCGATTTGTGAGTTGGCCGGGATCACTTTTAAGCCTTCGAAAATTGCTACTTCCGGGCTGGAACAGGCAAACGCAGCACTTTCGGCGGCGGCAAGGAACATTTCCGCCCAGACGCCCTCTCCTGAATGATCGACAGACGCATCAATTTTGGCAAAATGTGCAGCTATATCGGGTTTTCCCGCGAATAGGCATGCCCAGATTTCAGAGCGTATCGCAGCCCCCATTCCTGAATGAAACCAGTTGTTATGCACACCACTTAGCGGTGGTTTTATCCCACGCTTGAGATTCCAGATGGCAATACCGTATTCATCCATTCCATATTTGATATGATTCAGCCATGCATAACTGAAATGGTCATAATTCAGTTTCAGGTGGTGTTCTTCGGCAAGCAAAAGCCATACACTCTGCAGTTCCAAATCATCGTTGGGCATAATGCTTGTCGGAATAGGATCATAGAACTCAAGCTTGAGCGGCCCGCATACTCCTTCATAAAATGCCCCAAGAATACCGCCGATATTCTTCCCCAGCCAGCATGCCTTAACTTTATCTCGATAAGTTTGAGACGCGTCCATCATCACTCCTAAATTTATTTATCAAGCCATCCTGTTTTTTTTAAGGCATCCACAATCACACTTGCGATCAACTCGTGCCCGGCTTTACCAGGATGAATGCAATCCCGCTGGTCAATGAATGTTGAAAGAGGTACCCCATCGAGGTTCGCCTTAAGACTGGCTCGATAAGCATTCGCCACAGGCAATTTCAATTCTTCCGCAATGAGTTCCGCTTCGCAGAGATACCTGACTCTGTCTTGAGCCATCCACTTTCGGATTGAAACCGGAGTGTAAATGAAATTGGGAACTGATTCAAGAAAATGCTCCATATCAGGTGCAATCGTTATTACGAACAGAATTTTTGCACACGTTCTAGCCTGAATGGTTTCAACCATTTTTTTATGCATATCTCTGAAATGGG
>CAYTHV010000262.1:0-2549 GCA_964437685.1 uncultured Pirellulales bacterium | reverse complement strand
CGCGATGAAGTATTTCTGTAACTTCATAAATCTTCAGGACTTAAGGCGGAACTGGGGCGGAACTCAATTTCGTCCAGTTCCGGGTCAGTTCCGCTTTTTAGACGTCGAATATAGCGGTCAGAAAGCCCGGTAATTTGTGCGATTTGAGCGGTGTCGGCATCGGGGTTGTGCGCTAAAATTGCAGCGACCCACTGACCCATTTCGCAGTTAAATCCATCCCGATGTTGGGCGTATTGTGTTCGGGCACCAACAGTCCACTTGACCGCCAGATTTTCTTCAAGTGCCGACTCAACCATCGATTTGGCTTTGCGTTCAGAAAGCGAAAAGCCCTCTTTTGCCTGACGAACAATATCCGTCATCGAACACGGGTCTTGGTTGCCGATACAGTGTTCCACAAACTCTTCCAGCGTAGGTTCGGATTTCTCCTGGCGTTTCTTTTCAGCGCCAAGCAGTGCCGTTGGGTCCGCTTCGGTATCGATCTCAAAGAGCGGATGCTGTTTGCGTAACACCAGCGAGTCCATCGGCGGCCAGGACCGTACGGCTGCGTCCATGACGATTTTGTCCGAATCTTCATGCGGCCGTAAAACCAGATGAGCATCAACCGCACGGGATTGACTGCCAGCGCCTGCACCGACATCAGTGATGGATTTTTGCGACTGATTGCCCTTGCTGGTATGGTGAATTAAGATAAAGGCACAATTCAAATACATCGCAAGGCAATCCAGTATGTTATACAGCCGGGCAATCGAGCCATTGTCGTTTTCATCCGTCTTATCCGGCAATGTGCGATAGAACGCATCGACGATAATGACTTTATAGGTGTTGGGCTTTAACTGCTTAAAATACTGACTGAGCGCCATCAGGTCTTTGAGCTGGCCGCGGAGGGATTTGATGTGGATTTGCTGGTTAAACAGCTTTGGGTCCAGCTTCATTGCTTTGGCCAGTTCCATATAGCGATAAGTCAGGGTATTAACATGCAGCTCGTTATCGACAACGAGTACCGGGCCTTGCTCAACCTTAAAGCCCAGCCAATCTAAGCCGGTCGCAATCGCAATCGACAGCGAATTAACCAGCCACGATTTACCGACCTTGGGAGCGGCGATGATATTCATCGTCTCGCCTTCGCGCAATAGCCCGTGAATAATCGGCGGGTTGAGCCCTTTAAAACGGCCAATCAGCTCATCTAAGCTAACCGCAGCATCCTGCTGGGATTCTGCAGAATCATTCTTTAGAATTCCCGACAAATCCACACTGTCATCCTGTTCCGGCAGTGGCAATTTTTCGCCGTAGCCTTGTTTTGCCAATTCTGCCGCCGCTTTTCCAAAATCTCCATTGTGTTCCAGAACGGCGTACACCCCGAACGGTGAATAGGGTTTTCTAATCTCAAACGGATGAGCGCTGGTGCTGAAAACATAGAAAACCCCATTTTTAAGGGATGCCGATGAGCCGCAGGTTTTCCCCGGCCTGCGCCAGTACTCGTTTTCACCGCCCTTGACACACGTCCAGCCGTGCTGCTGCAAGAGCGATTTGACATCGCCGCGGGCATTGTAATCATCGCCAGGACGCAGCGTATTTGCCGGAGATGTCGAGGCTGCGACAACATCCTCGGGGGGGAAAAACGCATTGAGCGCCAACGCCGCTTCGAGCAATACATCCCTTTGCTCGGTGGTTAGCACTGGAATCTGTGTCAAATCCCCCTGGACGAGATCATATCCCGGTGTTGGAGCACACAGAAATAATCCGCCTTGTCCACGGGTTTCGATGAGCGTAAGGACAACCGCCCAGCTTCCATCTTTATCCTGACGGGGTTTGTAGGACTTGTTGCCGATAACTATTTCATCGCTGCCGGGAGTTTGAATCTTCCGCTGTGCCAATTTCATACTGCCGCAAACTTCACTTTGGCAGCGATAAATCACATGGCGGCCACCCGATTGCGAGGTCTCGATGACTAACTGATTAAACAACTCCGGCGATTGCTCACAGACCATCTGTTGCCATGCGCCAAAACGCTCCGCTTGCAAATCAAAATCGATCATCTCCAGATTGCCGGAAACGGCGCCGGCGACAATACAGAGTCCGGTCTGTCCATTGCCAAACCATGCCGTCAGCTCCGCTTCGGTCGGCAGACGCTTTTGATATTCTTTCCATGCCGGCAGCGCTGCGAACTTCATCTGCGGATTAGCGGGCAGAACAGATAATCCTGCCTGCAGATATAAACGTGATGTATCCTTAAGATTTTGCATAGGTCTTCGTTTTCATAAAATGCTGATTGCTAACCATGGGAAACAGGCAATTTAGACCCGCTAGCATTCCGGCAATGATCGGTGCAAAGAATCGTTTCATCTCCTTCTCCATCAAAAAGGAATGTCATCGTCGGCAGGAACATATTCCGGTTCCGGCGCTGACATTGGAACCGGCTGGCTAAGTTCATAATTGACAATCCGGTCAAACTTCTCGCCGGGTGTGTGTTTGACGACAATCTGGGTTGGCTCGGCAAGGCCCCCGCTTTGAGCGATATCGGCCGCTTCTTCGGAGGTCGTTGGTACCGG
>CAYTHV010000261.1:0-2554 GCA_964437685.1 uncultured Pirellulales bacterium | reverse complement strand
ATCTTCATCGCCTCGATTTTCGGCGCACCGGTCAGCGTTCCCATATTCATCGTCGCCAGGTACGCGCTGAGTGCATCTAAATCCTTTCGCAGGACTCCCTTGACATTACTGACAAGGTGCATTACTGATTCGTATTTTTCCACCGTCAGCATTTCATTAACCGCACGGCTGCCCGGAGTGGCGACACGGGCGATATCATTCCTCGCCAAATCCACCAGCATCATGTGTTCAGCCAGTTCCTTGCGATCCAGTTTCAGTTCCGCTTCATACCGCATATCCATATCAGGATCGATCTTGCCGTCCACCCGTCCGCGAGGTTTAGTGCCTGCGATAGGCCGAATCTCAACGCTGCGTTCGTTGGTTCCGCTGACCCGCAGATTCAGTTCCGGGCTTGCTCCCATCAGGGTCGTATTCTCCGTATTCAAATAAAACATATATGGCGAAGGGTTGAGCCTGCGGAGTTTGCGATAGACATCCAGCGGCTCGGCAGGACACGGCTCAATATGCGTCCGGCTCAGTACAACCTGAAAGATATCGCCGTCAAGGATATGCTGCTTGGCTTTAAGTACTATTTGTTCATACTCTTCCTGCGGTGTATCGGTCGAGGCGGGCGGCAGGGGAATCGTACAGGGCTTTGGCAGCGGAACCTCCCGCTGCATCTTTTCATAATAGAAATCAAAGGTTTCCAATGCTTCCTGATAAATCCGTTCACGGTCGCCATTGGTGATAATCGCATTAACGACGACAAAGCCCTGTCCTTTTTTATGATCCAGCAGGAAAATATTGTCGGCAAAATACAGCTCGTAGTCCGGATTGCTGAGAATGTCATCGGAATTGGCGGGCAATTTTTCAAACTGGTCAATAAAGTCGTAGCTAATTGCTCCCAGCAGTCCGCAGGTAATACGGAATGGTTTACTGGCCAGCTCAAAACCAAACGCGACGGCACGAATGACATCCATCTGGTTGGCGCTCTTGAGACGTGCCTGTTCATCCATAGAGCCTTGTGCTCTGCGGATTACGCCGGTAATCGCATCGGTACTGTACTCAATGGATTCACAAAATCCAAATCGCTTCGGATGTGCCGACAGATAACCGATCAGCCGTTTGCCGGTTGGTGTCAGTGCCTGAATCCGAAAACGATTGCCTGTGCCCGTCAGATATAATGAAGGTATTGCGGTTCCAAATGTCAGCTCCCCAGCGCCGCTGCCGGACAGGTAATCCCGTGATTCATAAAGGCAGCTATGCCTGGCCCGTCCATAATCGGTCAGCCTGGCAAAGAACTCAACCGGACAACGGATGTCGATTTCCCGTACGATCGGGATGATTTGTCCGGGCTTGCCCGATTCGATGCGTTTCTGAAATTCATTCATTTGTGCTATCCTTGATTTTACTGGCTGATTTTTATTATTTTTACAAAAAAAAACGACCCGAATGCTTTTTAGAGCTTTCAGGTCGTCTATTCTGCCTTGGTTTTAATTTACATGATTTTATAGATACAGAAACTAAGGTTACCTGTCAGCTTTGCTGTCAGGCCGCCACCACCCCAAACACACAGTATTAGTAATGTTTCTGTCCATAGAAACAAGTATATCTTATCCTGACTTTATAGTCAATACCCTAATTTGATAATTTTTAAAAAATTTTGGGTCTGATAAAAGTCTAAAAACATTTTTATCGTGGACAAATTCGATAACGATAGTACAATTCGAGCCTTATGAAAATGTATCCAATGCAATGCAGGCCTATTTTTAAGTCCCGTATCTGGGGCGGGCAGAAGTTGCGCGATGTCTTTGGCAAAGCGCTTCCGCCGTCACAGAAAATCGGCGAAAGCTGGGAACTTTCCGGCTTACCCGAAGATACCACAATTATCGAAAATGGCGAGTTTGCAGGTCGCAATCTCAATGCGGTATTATCCCAATACAGCAAGGCGATTACCGGCCGTGAGGCTATGTCCGGGGTGTTTCCACTGCTGATCAAGTTTATCGATGCTCAGGATGTTCTGAGTGTTCAGGTTCATCCGGATGCCGCCGCGTGCAAGCGGATGGGGCAGGGTGCTCCCAAAACAGAGTGCTGGTATATTATTCAGGCCGACCCCGGTGCGGTGATTTACAAAGGATTAAAGTCCGGCACAACTCGGCAGCAATTTGAGCAGGCCATTAAAGACGGCATATCTGATCGCTTGCTGAACAAAGTCGAAGTCCATGCCGGCGAATGTCATTTTATCCCTTCGGGCGTCTGCCATGCGATTGGTGCGGGGCTTCTGATTGCTGAAATCCAGCAGCCTTCCGACACGACATATCGTGTTTTTGACTGGAATCGGGTTGATGCCCAGACGGGTAAACCCCGACAACTGCATGTTGAACAGGCCCTTGAAAGCATTAATTTTGACTTGCCGCTGGATGTCTTGACCGTTAGTTCCGTTGGAATGCTCATCGATGTTCCTGAGTTTTCCGTTAAAAAAGGCCATCAGGCCGCCAATTGTGAAGTGCTTCTCAAGGCCGGGGTAATGAAAGTGGTTATCTTGCTGAACGGGGCTGGGGTATTTATGGGACAG
>CAYTHV010000260.1:0-2563 GCA_964437685.1 uncultured Pirellulales bacterium | reverse complement strand
TTATCTTTTGTTTAGAAACGATTGATGCGTTCTTTGACATATGAATAGGCGACCAGATGCAAATGCCAGAGGCATTTGAAGTAAAAAGGTAATAGCAAAATGAAGGACGGCTCGTTGAGTCGGACTGAATATAAGTTTTTGCCTCCGGTCCTGCTGATCCGCGACTGGCGGATCAAGGACCTTCGGCAGTGTTACAAAAGAAGTAAGAATTCAGAAAAAATGGACAGCCTGTGTGGGCTGGACAAATCAAAAAGAAACAATACCGAAAACAATGTCATTAACACAAGCAAAGGAGTAACAAAAATGAAAGCGAAAATGAGAAAAGGGTTTACGCTGGTTGAAATTTTGATCGTCGTGGTCATTTTGGGTATCTTGGCTGCTATCGTGATACCTCAGTTCAGCCAGGCCAGCACGGACTCGAAGAAAAGCAGCTTGATGAGCAATCTTCAAAGCCTTCGTTCAGCCGTCGCACTGTATAAAATTCAGCATGATGATGTGATACCTGCCGATGGAGACGCTTTAGCGACAGCCCTGACAACTAAGACATTAAAGGATGGTAGTGCGGCTGGGGTAGGCGATGTTGGTTTTGGTCCCTACATTCAGCAGGCTGTGCCTGCCAATCCCTTTACGACTGGAAATGTAATTGGAGCAGCGGCTGCCGGTTCTGACTGGGTTTATGTTCCCGCGGCTGACAATTCATGGACTTTTGGAGTGGGTCAAGGTTCAGTTGCAGGCAGCACGATTGCAGCCGGCGATCTTTGGGATGAGATTTCTGTGTACTAAGCTCGTCTATCAGTTCAACAACAGCCGGTCGGAAGAGCGATCTTCCGACTGGCTTTCTTTTTTTAAAGAATCCAGAAGCAGAAAAATCTTCATTCTGACTACTGCTTTCAGGCTTCTGACTTCTCAAATATGGGTGGCCTATTCTGAGCGATAGATATGTCAAAAGTTTCTATGGGCGTAACAAAAACAAAATTTGGGCGAAAAATGGAACGAGACTATGGAATCGAATTCACCAAAACTCAATCCGCAATCCACATGGCTTGAAGTGGCCATAGGGGTTGTTTTGCTATTGGTACTGTCGATGATGATTGTACCGCAACTTAGCCGTGCCGCCGGGGAAGGGCGTCTGGAGACATTGTCCGATACCCTGCATCTGGTTCGCAGTTCGATTGATGTGTATCGTGCTGAACACGGTGGGCTTTTGCCTGGTCAGCGAAAACCCGGCCAGTTAGTTTCACCCAGTGCATTTGTCGAGGATTTGACTTGTCTGGATCGAAGCGGGCAATATCGCTATCTTGAACGGTTTCCAGCGAATCCGTTTATCAGCGAGGATGAATGCCGTTCGACGGTGACATGTGTGCGTGATCCCAATATTCTGCCCGATGGGACAGAGGGTACGGCATGGTGGTTTAACTCGGCGACCGGAGAATTTAAGGCCTGCGATGATAAGTTCCATACGAAATATTAATATTTTCAATTTTCAATTTTCAATTTTCAATTTTGCTAAAGCAGCGGCTCGAAATGGAAAATGGGAAATGGAAAATGGAAAATCGGCACGAAGTTGTCGCCGCGGTGGGTTTACGCTGATTGAGGCGACGGCGGCGACAGTGATTCTGGCTGTCGCGGCATCGGGGATTCTGATGTCGTTTGCCGCTGCCGCATCTGTGCAAACCGAAGCCCAGCGGCAGGTGATTGCATCCCGTTTGGCGGCGGATTTAATCGAGGAAATCGCCGCGACAAACTATTCACAGATTATTTCGACCTATCATGGATACAACGAAGCTGCGGGGTCGATGAAGGATCGTACCGGTGCAACGATTACCGGCGCTGCGTATCGGGGCTTGAGCCGGTCTGCTGTCTGTCAGACGGCGACGGCGGCGGGTGTAAACCTGATTTGGGTGACGGTGGAGGTTCAATATTGCGGTGCGTCGGTCACAAAAGTCAGTACGCTGATTGGGGATAAATACAGAAATTAAGAACCCAGGAATACAAGAATATAGGAATATAGGAATAAAAAGAAAAACTCTAAGCACTAAATTCTAAGCATTAAACAAATTCAAAAAATAAAATCTAAAACAGAAAAACGTATCATTTTTTTGTTTATATTTTTTGGATTTTTGATTTTCTAATTTGTTTAAAATTTAGTGCTTAGAATTTAAGATTTAAAAATTCAAGATGTGTAATGATGTCAAAGCAAAAACAAAATAAGGGTTTTACGCTTGCTGAACTGCTGGTTGCGCTGATGGTGATGGCGATTGTACTCACGGCGGCGGCGACCATGGCTGGTGCTTTGTCCAGCGGTAAGGCTGCGAATGACCAGATCAGCCGCAATGGGGCGTACCTGCTGCAAGTCCAGAGCCGCTTGTCGGATTTGATCATGCGGTCCAATGGAGTTACCGCCGTGACGGCCAGCGCCGACGCGACTTATTGTACCAATATTACTTTATGGCATGACAGCGATGGAGATTTGATTCAGGATGCACTTGAATTAATTCAAATCAATCGAGAAGCCGATGGTACGCTGATGATAATCAATGGCTCCAATCAGGAATCTTACGGG
>CAYTHV010000259.1:0-2625 GCA_964437685.1 uncultured Pirellulales bacterium | reverse complement strand
CTGTTGCCCGCGCTGGCGAAAGCTAAGGAGGTGGCAAAGTCTATTGCATGCGTCAGCAATTTGAAACAAATCGGAACTATTGCGGCATTCTACCCCAATGATTACGATGGGTTAGCCCTTCCGTCGTGTTATTATTACGGCGTTGGAAGTAACTATAATTATTGGACGGAAGGGGTTTATAATGCGGGATATATCCCACAGCCATATAAAGCAAAATTTCTTGTCTGCCCTTCAGAACCTATTGAACCAACATCGGCAGTCAGAACTAGTGGCCATTATGGGGTCAATCATCCCAGCAATACTTTAACTGGTGTTGGAACTACTGGGGCTGGCGTGAATTACAAAGGCAAAAGAATCGAGGCATTTAAAAAGCCGGATCAGGTATTCTTAATGATGGATCAGGGGTTTCGTACTGACATTGATAGTGCTGTCAGAGTCTATTCGCCAACGATTGGCGATGCTAACGGATGGCCTGCGCTGCGTCACAATAATGGATCTAATTTCCTTTATTTTGACGGTCATTTGAATTACTTGCGATTTAGTAATGTTCCGGCAAGGGCAGCGCCTGGTCCGGCCTACCTGACTGTGGTTCCATGGGGTGATTTATAGGGGATTCCAGTGTTTAGTAGATGGACAGTAATGGATTAAATGATTTTGTCCACAAAAAACAGTTTAACGAATTGGAGAAAAGAATGATTGTAAAAAAGATAATTACTGTATTTGCGGGTCTTGTAATAATGGCTGTAACATTGTCCTCGCGAGCTTTAGATATATCGGATAGCAGTACTGACGGAGGCTCTATTACATTGATGAAAAAAGCGCCAGCAATAGACGGGAAGATAGAACCTGATGAATGGATGGGCGCGATAAAGACTGAATGGTTTCAAGGGGTAAGCAAAGGGCTTCTTGATTCACGGCAGGGATCTTCATGGGTTGGATGCGATAAGGACAAGCTTTATATGGCGATATCCAGTGAATTGCCTCCCACAGGGAATTTAATAACAACTGTCAAGGTTCCTGACGGTTCGACAATCTATGACGACAGTATTGAGTTATGCATAGATCCTTTCATTGCCGGGCGATTGAAAGATAATCTCAAGCCGTTGCCTTATTACCATTTCATCGGCAACAGTCTCGGTTTTATTTTTGACGAGGTTCATACCCCCGGCAAGCCCGCTAACAGCGCCTGGAACGGGAAATGGGAATTCAAAAACAGCATTAATCCGGAAAGGAATCGCTGGGAGGCTGAAATAGCTATTGCATGGATTGATTTAGGGATAACATTCGGTTCCGATATGATTGGCAAAGATATCGGACTTATCATTTCCCGCAACTGGAAAAATCCATGGGTACAATCTGTCTGGTTCCCGTGTACTTCGTTTACCGACCCGACAAGTTACCCGAGGCTGAAGATTGCTGCGGATGCCCCTGTAATCCAGCTTGACAGCATGGGCGACATTTTCGCTGGCAAATTCAATTTGGCACTTAATGTCATCAACCCAACCGACAAAAAGCTTAATTATGCGGTAAGCGTGGAAATGAAGCATTCTGACATGCCTACTACAGATGTCACAAAAAACGAGAGTGTTGATGCCGGGAAAAACAATCTGTTCAGTTATAAATTTGCAGGCGATGGCTTTCACGCTGAAGCCAAACATACCGTTTCAATCAAAGTCACATCTCCAGATCGTAGGCAGGAATATTTCTCGCGCACTGTGGCCTGGGTGTTTCCAGTGGAATCTAGATGGCAGGTGCTGGCAGTGAACCAGGATGCCGGCGTGAAATTCGCATACTATCCTTCATATAATAAAATACGAGTTCAGGTTGACCCGATTTCGGCATTGGGGAATGCCGCCGCGAATGAGTTGAGAATTGCAGTCAATGATAAAGATAAGAAAGGTCTCTTTGACAAGACCTGCAAATTAAACGCCAAAGAAGTTAATGAGTTTACGCTCGACACCCCAGATTTTGATGACGGCACTTATAAACTTAATTTCGAGTTCATCAATTCCGGAGTAAAAATCAAAACCGTAGAAAAAGAATTTGAAAGGATTCATTTTGACTGGGAAAAGAATAAACTTGGCATTGCCGATAAGGTTTATCCTCCGTTTACTCCAATAAAAGCAGATGGAAATTCAGTTGATGTGGTGCTTAGAAAATATGAATTGGATAAGCTGGGTTTGCCGCAAAGGATTATCATTGGAGGACATGACATTATGGCCTCCGGCGGTATGAAAATCAATTATCTTACGGGCGATGGCAAGTCTTGCGAGTTCAGCAACGGTTCCGGCAAATTCGTTGAAATCAAAGACAGTATGGCTGTTTATGAGGGGCAGGTCGAATCTGCGGATCTCAAGCTGAAAGCCAGAAGTACTATCGAATATGATGGTTGCGTCAAAGTAGAACTGAACATTGCGCCAATTGCCTATGGCAAAGAAATAAAAGAACTTTATCTGGATATACCCCTGAAAAAGGAATATGCATTGCTGTGGCATATTGTCAATGATTATATACGTTCAAATCCGGCGGGCGCCATACCTGGAGGGGAAGGTGTTATCTGGGACAGCACGCAGACTGGTAATGGAGCACTGCTTGGCACTTTTCTTCCTTATATCTGGCTTGGAC
>CAYTHV010000258.1:0-2694 GCA_964437685.1 uncultured Pirellulales bacterium | reverse complement strand
CGGATCGGTCGGGTGGCCGCACTGAAGCCACTGGCCCGCCATCGCCGCAACATCCGCCAAGTCTACAAAACAATCGCCCGTAATGTCCGCCGTCAACGCCGCAGAACACGGGAAGACGGTAAAGACCGCATCGCTGACATCGCTTATATTCGCATTATCCGATGCACTGACGCGCACCAGACAATTTGCCGAATTCACCTCGGGGACGGAGCATAAATACGAACCGGTATTCGGAATCAAATCGGCAACCTGTGTCCAATTCTGTCCCGCATCGGCGGAAAACTCAATCTTGACCGTATCCACCGGACCGCCTTCTATCTGCCATTGAATTTGACCCTGAGAACCTGCCAGAATCTCTTCGCCGCCATTAGGCGAAATCATAGTAACTGCTGCGCTGACCGGCAGAGCCGCACCATAAATATTTTTATCCGCATTTTCATCCTGCCAGACGATATAGCGACTCGAAACAGCCGGGGCACTTTGGTTAACCGGCAACGGCAACGTACATATCGGTTCCGGCGTAATCACCGCCAGGCTGAGATTGCAGGCATAAATATCATATCCATTTGTACTTTGATCACGACGATCCTGCCAGACAATCCAGTCGCCGTTAATTACCGGCAGCGTCTGCCGATTGGCCGCCGTACAAATTACCTTTTCCTGCAGCGTTGACAAGTTGTAAGCATAGATATCCCGATCGGATACCGCAGAATTTCGATCATCCTGCCAGACCACAATATTGCCGCTGATATCGGGGTTTTGCTGGTTGGCAGCCGCAGTACAAATCGGAAATTCCCCCGCGGACAGATTGTTCAGATCAACGCCATAGATATCATATCCTTTTGCCGCAAGATTGCGGTCATCATGCCAGACCACTTTGCTGCCGCTGATGGCGGGAGCATACTGATTGGAACCGGCTATACAGATTGCAAACTCCTGATGGGTATCAAGGTTGTATCCATAGACATCTGAACTGCCATTGCGATCATCCTGCCACACTATAATATTTCCACTGATATCGGGACTTAACTGACCTGCCCCATTTGTACAGATTGCAATTTCCTGACTTGCCGCCAAATCATAGACAAAAATATCATAATTACCATTTCGATTGTCCTGCCAGACAACGATATTGCCGCTGACAGCCGGATAAACCGGAGCTCCATAGACCTGACTAATCCGAAAATCCGCTGTATTTGACATCCATCTGCCGTAAATATTCGAATTCCCATCGCGATTGTCTTCCCAAACCACCAAACTGCCATCCACTGCCGGATTCGACTGGGTATTTACATTGATACAAACATCTTCTCTTGTCCAATCGGCACTGGCAACTGAAACCCATACACACAAGCTGACCATCAAGACGACCCTTTTCATAATTCTCCTTTCGTTTAATCGATACCAGATTACAGATATCAGACACCAGTTGCCAGATATCAGTTTAATGTTTATGTGCATTACACCGGACTGTTTGAGCAAAAACAGTCAGCATTTTCCGCATTTCAATCAAGTCTTCGAGTAATTCCTTAAATCGAGGTTCATCAATGTATTTCAAGTCTTTTGCCAATTCCAAATAGCAATCCACTTCATTTATAGAACCCAGACTTATATCTAAAAATCTTGCGAATTCAACATCTGTATGACGTCCACACCCCTCGGCGATATTCGCCGAAACGGAGACCGCCGCCCGCCGCAACTGGCTTGACAAACCGAACATCTCCTCTTTGGGAAAACTTTGTGTCAACTTATAAACAACCAGACAAAAAGCATACGACTTGTGCCAGACATTTATTTTACGAAAGTCTTTCATGATTCAGATGGCAGACTCCAGAAAATAGATATCAGATTAGAGATACAGATTTCAGATATCAGATCATAACTTGTAAATCTCTGTTCACTGGCATCTGGTATCCGGTATCTGTTGTTTACGCTTTAACAATTTTATTTTTTCCGGTTTTGACATTGACGCAGGCATTGCGTGTATCAATCACCAGTTTGGCATTCTTGACAATCCACTTGTAGTCATACTCGCTGTGATTGGTGGAAATGACAACTACATCATAGCTCTTGACCGTTGCGACGGTTAACTTCTTGCTGGTCATCTTCAAATCATACTCGCGCATTTTATGCGTCCGCGGCAGATAGGGGTCATTATAATCGACCTTGGCGCCCTTTTCCTTGAACAGCTCGATCAGCTCCAGCGATGGCGACTCGCGAACATCGTCAATGTCGGGCTTGTAGGCCAGTCCTAAAATCAGAATTTTGCAGCCATTTAAACTCTTCTTGCGGACATTAAGCGCTTCCATCGTGCGAGTTACCACATAATGCGGCATATCCGTATTGATCTCGCCGGCCAGCTCAATAAACCGGGTTGCCATGTGATACTGCCGGGCTTTCCAGGTCAGATAGAACGGGTCAATCGGAATACAGTGCCCGCCCAAACCGGGGCCGGGATAAAACGGATGATAGCCGAACGGCTTGGTGCTGGCGGCACGAATCACTTCCCACACATCAATCCCCATCCGGTCAAACAGCATTTTGAGTTCATTGACCATCGCGATGTTGATGCAGCGGTAGGTAGTTTCGAGAATCTTCGCCGCTTCGGCTGCTGCCAGGGATGACACCGGAACCAGCGTTTGTATCGCAAAACTATAAACCTTACGGGCTAATTCACAGCATTGGGGCGTCAGG
>CAYTHV010000257.1:0-2733 GCA_964437685.1 uncultured Pirellulales bacterium | reverse complement strand
AATACAAGTGGATTTAATCAGGCGAAATACAGATTACGCTTTAAGGTTGGCAGCCAACCTTGCGGCCGAGTATAATACGAACAAGGCTTTGTCGGCAAGGACGCTCTCTAAAAACAATAATGTACCCTACCCGTTGACGTGTAAATTACTTCAGAAATTTCAGCAGGCAGATTTTATCAAAAGCACCATGGGTCCCAAGGGCGGATTTCTACTCGCTCAGCCGCCGGAGCAGGTTACATTTCTCCAACTGATTACCACGATCCAGGGGCCTGTCAGTGTAAATCGGTGCTTATTGGAACCTTATGTCTGCCCTAACAAAGGAACTTGTCCTTTGCATCCTAAATTAGTTGAGATACAGAAAGATATCGAGCGTCACCTGACAACGACAACACTTGCAGATTTGGCCGGAAGTAAAAATTCACAGCAACCGAAAATAGAAAGGCAACACCATGACTAATCAACGGAATTCTGTACTCGAAAGTTGCCTCGGCAAGGCAGTTGACCTTAATGGGCTAATAGACTACGCCGCAGACTCCGTCGTCAGCAAGACCATTGTCGATAAATCCGTCGGCACGATTACCCTGTTTGCTTTTGACCAGGGACAGCGGCTCAGCGAACATACCGCCCCCTATCATGCCACCGTGCAGGTTGTTGACGGGACGGGGATTTTTACCATCGACGGCAAAGACATTGAAGCGTCCGCAGGACAGATTCTGATCATGCCCGCCAATATTCGCCATGCGGTGACAGCGGGACAGCGGTTCAAAATGTTATTAACGATGATTCGCGCCTAAGGATTACATGATGCGGCAAACGCTGATTGAAAAAATGAAAGCCGTCTTTGGCGACGACCAGAAACGCATTAATCACGCGATGGCCGTGCTGGACTATGCCGAGAAAATCCAGATACGGGAATCTGCGCAATTGGATATTGTTCAGGCCGCAGCAATTCTGCACGATATCGGGATTCAGCAGGCAGAGCGAAATTATCAATCCAATGCGGGCAAGTACCAGGAAATCGAGGGGCCGCCAATTGCCCGAAACATCCTGGAAACGCTTAACTGGACAACCGCGGATATCGACTATGTATGTGATATTGTCGGCAGCCATCACAGCGGCAATCGAATCGATACGCCTGAGTTCCGCTGTATCTGGGACGCCGACTGGATCGTGAATCTGGCGGACGACTATGCGAATTTATCAATTAACAAAAAACGGAAACTCATTGAAACGGCATTGCGAACACAAACCGGTAAAAGTATTGCCGAAGAACTTTATTTAAAGAACACCAACTAATCATTTTTGAAAGGACAGAAAAATGTTTTGCTATCAATGTGAACAAACCGCAACAGGTAAAGGGTGCACTAAGATGGGCGTTTGCGGCAAAGACCCCGAAACTGCGGAATTACAGGATTTATTAGTCTATGCGGCCAAGGGTATCGCATTCTATGCCCATCGTTTACGGTCCATGGGCGTGGTCGATAAAGACGCCGACCGGTTTGTTACCGAAGCTCTCTTTACAACCGTAACCAATGTCAATTTTGATCCTGTGCGGCTGGAAGCCATGATCGCCAAAGCCGGTCAGGTCAAAGACCGCCTGCAGGTTGAGTATGCCAAAAAAGCCGGCACTGCTGCCGAGAAACCGACTGATGCGGCTCAATGGAAAGCCCCTAAAAATCGTGCTGAAATGCTCAATCAGGCCGCGGCATTAAGTATCGCCAAAAAACTCGACACGCTTGGCGCCGATGTCACGGGGTTGCAGGAGTTGATTACCTACGGACTGAAAGGAACCGCCGCGTATGCCGACCATGCGGCAGTCCTTGGCAAAGAAGACCCTGCCGTTTACGCGTTCTTTCATGAGGCTTTGGATTTTCTGACCGGCCCAAAGGCCATTGATGTTAATTCGCTGGTCGGAATGGCAATGAAAGTCGGCGAAGTCAATTTGACAGTGATGGGATTGTTAGACGCCGCTAATACCGGAACCTATGGTCATCCTGAGCCGACAACGGTACGGGTGACCCCGGTTAGCGGCAAGGCCATACTCGTTTCAGGCCATGACCTCAAAGACCTCGAACTGCTGCTTAAACAGACCGAGGGCAAAGGCATTAATATCTACACGCACGGCGAAATGCTGCCCTGCAACGCCTATCCGGGATTAAAGAAGTACAAGCACTTAGTCGGCAATTACGGCGGCGCCTGGCAGGATCAGCACAAGGAATTCGACGCTTTCCCCGGCTCGATCCTGATGACAACTAACTGCATCCAGCGTCCCAAAGACAGCTACAAAGATCGCATCTTTACGACAGGTCTTGTCGCCTGGCCGGGCGTTAAGCATGTCGCGGATAAGAATTTCGAGCCAGTCATCAAATCGGCGCTGGCAGCCAAAGGTTTTGAAAAAGATGAACCCGAAAAGCGTATCACCATTGGCTTCGGTCATAATACGGTAATGAGCGTGGCCGGTGCGGTGATTGACGCGGTCAAAGCCGGTAAGATCAAACATTTCTACCTCATCGGCGGCTGCGATGGAGCCAAGCCGGGACGAAACTACTATACCGACTTCGCACAGGCCGTACCGCAAGACTGCGTAATTCTAACGCTGGCCTGCGGCAAGTACCGGTTTAACAAGCTGCCGTTCGGCGACATTGGAGGCATCCCGCGTCTGCTGGATATCGGACAATGCAACGACGCTTATTCCGCGATACAGATCGCCGTGGCGTTGGCTAAGGCATTCAA
>CAYTHV010000256.1:0-2765 GCA_964437685.1 uncultured Pirellulales bacterium | reverse complement strand
TCGAAGTGCTGGCGTTGTTTGAAGTCAATAAGGAACGCGGTATTGAGGTCTTAAAAGGCGTTGGTTTGTCGCCGTCTTTATTAGTCTCTGATTATAACGTGATTGTCAATAATCCGGCCATTGATGCGGTCTGGCTGGTCAGCCCCAATAGTTTTCACGCTCCGCAGGCCATCGCCGCGATGAAAGCGGGCAAGCATGTCTTCAGTGAAAAGCCCGCTGCGACCACCTTTGCGGATTTCTGCACGGAAATTGAGCTTGAAAGATCCAATCCTGAGCTCATTACTTTCGTGGATTATATCCTGTATTTTGACTCGATGGAACAGCGTCTTCGGGATATGGTCGCAAGGGATGAATTCGGCCAAATCACCCAGATCCAGATCAACTACCGCCACCCGGTCAATATTGCGGGTGATAAGGTCTGGAAACTCAATAAATCCATCATGGGTGATGCCATTGGCATGGGTATCAATCACGCGATTTCGGTGATGGTCTTTGCGATGGCCTCTCAGGCCAAACCCTCGGCGGTCTATGCGACCAGTATGCCCGCCAAAGTTCGGGTTTTTGAAGCTGACCCGATTTGGAATATCATGATCCACTTTGACAATGGCGCAACGGGCTTTTGCTTCGGCAATATTGATAACGGTAACGGCTATGATGCCTTTCATAGCCTGTATGGTACCGAAGGTTGTTTTGCCTTTGATTCCCAGACCGATAGGCCGTATAAGGTCAAATACTGGTCAAATAAAACCACCGGCGGCAAATGGATAAGACCGCTGGATCCGTCACAGGCCGGCGAGCTGCCATGGCCGGAGGATACGACCACGCCGGATAGCGGCAATGTGGTGGAACACCAGACGGGTTCTGCGGTAGGGCATTTTATTGACTGCGTCAAAACTAAAACCAAATCGCCGCTGAGCTTTGTAAACAGCTCTGCCATTGCCGAAATTGGCTGGGCGGCCCAGATGAGTGCCAAACTTAATAAAGGGATACAGTTACCGTTAGATTGGAAACAAGCTAAGTGTTCCCATTTAACTATTTCCTGAAGCTTTACAAGAGGGTCGCCGCAGTTGTCAAGCTGTTCAAAACGAGTTTGCCAATCGAAAAGGCCTTTGATCATCATGTTCAATCCCTTGAAAATAAAATGATTAACCGTAATTTAATTGTCAATGAACACATTATATCAAGTGTGCATATAAATGCACAAAGTTTAACTAATTTTTAGAGGAACCCATAACTCTTTTATTCACAATAGAATGTGATGATAAGGCTTTTGAGACAGACGGGGGTTTTAGCAGTAGATGAACTCAACCGGATACTTGCAAAGGTGAGTATTTTTGCATGACAAACACACAACCTGTCGCTATACTGACACACGTTGTGCAGAGAATAGGGCAACGCCGGGAAGCGAACCGATCGCCGTCAGAATCTCAGAGCGCTTGACGGTGAAAGTCATTGCCTTCTCTCACATGCCGTGCCTTGGAATAAAAGTGATAAGTCCAGACTGCCCTCTGGTGGGTGACGATTAATCTAAAGCTTTCCGCTTTAGATTGAGATACGCATCTGTTAAAATACAGTTTATATCGATTCTATAGAAAGGGATATAAAATGACCTCAGAAATAATCAAACGAATGACTCTTGCAACCATCCTATTAGTATCAAGCGTACTTTCTCTCCAAGCGGCCATAAAAGATGCCGAATCAGCTACGCACGGAAATGACGCAGCATCGTATCAAATTGTAGATATCTATGAGTTTACCAGTTTTAAACTGATTCAAATTAATCTGCCGGTTTTATCACACTATTCCTATTTTCTAATCAGTGGCAACAAGGTGCTGGTTGTTGATCCTGGCAGAGACATCGATTTTTATGTTGACCTGATAAACAAACAATCATTTACTGTTGTGGGAATATTTTTAACGCACAGTCACGCTGACTTTGTTGCCGGCCACATGGAAATGGTAAAGGCTTTTAACTGTCCTATCTATCAAAGTGCAGCAGCTAAAGTGATGTGTTTTCGGCAAGCCTGCATGACATGAATTTTCGCGGGTGGTGTTTTATGCTTCGTCAGGAATATGCTATAATGAGGACGACGTATGAAGACCCGATCAAAATTGAATGTGCCGGCCCGACCGGGGCTGTTATTGTGCCGAGGAAATGAATATAGAGGACGACTTTATTGAGAGTGATAAAATGAAAGAGAGACGCAATGTACATCCATAGTGATGAATGTATTCCGGTAGAAGTGGTATTTTCGCCAGACTGGTGGCATGCCAATTATGGTATATCTTTCGGTCGCGATTTTTTCTTTGATCCCGAGCGCAGGGTTTCCGATGAGCGGGAGATGCGCAGGGCATTGTTTGACAGGTTTGGAGATATCGGATTGGGCGAACAGAACGCCATCGCTCGTCCGGTGATCGGGGCGGTGCATTTGGCATCGGGATATTTCATTGCCGAAGCACTTGGCTGCGAGGTTAAATACCACCTGGCGGCTCCTCCGGATGTTCTACCTATGAATCTGGATGACGACCGGATGAAAACATGGCAGCCTCCGGTACTAAGCGATACGGCGGCAATGCGCGATCTGCAGAATATGGTCAATACGTTGAAAACTAGTTTTGGTTCTGTGGAAGGGGATATCAACTGGTCTGGAGTCCATAACACTGCCCTGAATATACGAGGCAACGCATTGCTGATGGATTACTATGACAGGCCGGATACCGTAAAACGATTCTTGGACGCGATATGCGAATTCATTCTTGGGTTC
>CAYTHV010000255.1:0-2793 GCA_964437685.1 uncultured Pirellulales bacterium | reverse complement strand
TTCCGTTTGGCTGGTACCGGATTGTCCTCGGACTAATCGTCCTCGGCTGGTGGTTTACCAAATAGCCGGACGGGCACTGACACCGAGCATTTCAACCTGTTTATGGAAATGTGCTTCGGCTCCGTAAAATTTAAAAATGACGCGATCCAGCTGTGGTGCGGTTTTTATATCGGGATATTTGCAAACTAATCTTGAGCGGCAGACGGACTTTCGCCAGCGTAACGGAAGGCAAAGGCGGCGATTGGGGGGCCGATGGTTTCGAATACCGTTACAGAGCCAAAAACAATCGCAGAAATAACCGGGGCGTGCTGAGGAAACAACTCATTTGCTACCTGAACGAGTCCAATTGCAAGCCCGGCCATAGGGATAAGCAACAGTCCGCTGGCAACAGCAGGTTTGATTGGTGCCTTGAAGACGGCCGCAGTGCCCACCGTTCCGACGATTTTAGCGGCACAGCGGACTCCGGCCAGAGCCAGCACCGCCGGTGCAAACGCAATTAACTCCTTAAGATGCAAACTGGCACCTGCAAAAACAAACAGCACGATAAAAAATAGCTCAAAAGCAGGCCCGAATTCCATGTTTGAGATCAATCTCTCCTGCTCTCTGGTTTTGACTACCACCCCGACAACCAAGGCCGTGAATATGGTTGAAAAATTCAGCTCTTTTGCGATCGCAGAGGAAAGCATCAGCGTACCGATAACTATGGCAAGGTGATATTGGGTTGCTTGTGCTGTTTTCGTTGCCAGTCCGTGCATGATCCGCCCAAATAAAACACCCAGCAAAAACGAACCGGTAAACTGGTATAGAGGCTGAAGAATCACTGTTCCCCAACCCGACCCAGAGGCCAGATGAAGGCTTGATAATGTTACTGAGAACAAAACAAACGAAACAAGGTTGTTCAGCGCAACAAGGGTCTTGGCCGATTCTGTTACGATTCCCTTTGCGTGAACTTCATGTGCGATATGCAGCAAAACAGCGGGCGATGATGAAACTACCACAGCGGCAACAAGCGCCGAAACGGCCGCAGGGATATGGAACAGGTACAGGACGAACACGGCCAGCGAAAATGTCAGCAGGCTTTCTGTTAATGAGGTAATCAGCAACTTTGGCGAAGCGAGGATGATTTTTAAATCGAGAGAAAGTCCCAGGCGATACAAAATCAGAGTCAATGCAACATCGATAAATGTTTGGGATTCGGCAATGGTTTCGTAGCTTAAAAACCCGACACAGCTCGGCCCGCAAAGGACACCGACAATTAGAAATCCGGTAATGCTCGGGAACCAGCGGATCTTGTGCGCCATGAAGCCGCCGAGGGCTCCGATTACCAGCATTATTCCAAAGGACATTAGCGGTGTAATGTCCATGGGAAGTACAGGAAGATAAGTCATGGTTGTTCCAAAAAGTTGCAATTAGTGAGTTTGAAAAAAAGACAGAAGCATATCTTCCATCGTATAAAATCCGTTCTGTTTCCTCACAAGCTGTTCTGCGGCAAATAACACGCCGTTACCAAAAGCCTCCCGCGATATGGATTCATGTTTAAGACGAACGGTCTGGTACGGAAATCCGAACAATATTTCGTGAACCCCAATGATTCCACCCGCACGGATCACCTTAATGTCCCCCTCCTGCAATTCCAAAGCCTGAGCAATTTTTTTTGCCGTTCCTGAAACCTCGGGCTTTCGTTTAAAATGCGATTCGATGATCTCGACATCCGTGTCCGGTGCTATTTTTTTTAAAATTTTAGCAGCAATCATCAAGAAATTGATGCCGATCGTGATGTTTGGTGACCACAGCACTTTTGTTCTTTTAGCCAAATGCTTGAGGTGCTGTACCTTCTCCTCCGTGTAAGCCGAAATTGCACTGACTATTGCAACACCCCGCTCTGCTGCGGCCTCACCGTAATATTCAATGCCGCCTTCGGACGAGAAGTCGATAATGACATCAACCGGCATCCGGTCAAGTAGCTGGCCGGCTGTAAACTCTTCTTTCGAGTAAATCCGCCCCGGCTCGTCAGATTGTATACCGAGAAACTCGGGTGCCGACCGATGTTCCAGTAAAGTCGATTTACGAACAATCCACTGCAAATTCACTTTCTTGCTCTCCAATAAAACAGTGGCAACCGCCTTGCCCGTTTTTCCAAAACCTATTAATCCTACTTTCATTGTAACCCTCCTATGCTTATTGCAGGAAAACTAACCTATCAGGACGAAATTTTTACATGACCAAAGGGATTGCAAAACGAATCACCAGCCAGACCAAAAAACTACCTGACACAAGAATTATGGTATATGTCCGCCAATGCTTCATGGTGGCAGGAGTACCTTCACCGGTATGACCACGGAAACAGTTTATGTCAATGTAACGAACGAGCACCAGAGAGGCCACCACGAGCAGACAGCCGATATCCAGAAAGGATGGAAATCGCGGATGTTTTTGAAACAAGAAGGTGAACGCAACAGCCAATAATGCGTTACCTATCAACATCCAGTAGAAACGAGCAAGACAACCTGCCCCACTGTTATTTTTATAATCTGACTGATCTTTCATGGCACACAACCCATTTTCTTTGCGCAAAAAGCGCAGTTCAATGGATGGCGGCCCGACCATCTCAATACCTGCAGGAGCGTCTACCCCTGCACCCAGAATACAATAGAGCGGAAATTCACCGCTTCACGGGTTTGAATATGCAGACTTTCTACCCGCTACGCAATGGTCTTCTGAATTTTCATCATTGTACGGCCGGACGAATATCCCGAATGTTGAGCTGAAGCGTCGTGCGGCCGTTCCAGACAT
>CAYTHV010000254.1:0-2821 GCA_964437685.1 uncultured Pirellulales bacterium | reverse complement strand
ACGAGGCATCCATGTTGGCTCAAAAATGACTCTGGCAGTGATCAAATTCTGATGCAGTGTCTGGGGGCCTAAGTTATTACTCATATTTTATCCTGAATCTTTATCTATAACATTCCTGCATGTGATTTTTCTTTTTCCGTCATAGTAATCTCTTCTCATACAATCTAAATTAATCCGTACCGAATTATAATATAAAACAATTTCACTACTGTCCAATCATAACTCTAATAAATTTAGCTGGTTATGAAAATCGGCACTTTCAATTTTGCAGCTGGACTCTATAAGTACATGCAAAACAGAGACTTTCTCGAAAAGCATTATGCACAAAATCTGTAGAATTGCGTAGAAACTTGGATAATCCAAAGTTAAATGACACCGATCCGGAAACGGCAACGCCGACTTCCTTTTATTATCGCATATAATATCTATGTCGGAAAAGCAATATTGAATCTACATTATATGGAGTTTCGAGCAAAGAATCAAGATTAAATATGTCGCAATCGCCATCACCATCCATCTGCCCCCAACAAACCAGCGATACCCCAGAACATTCGGTCTGGTCAGAAGTAAACAGCCACTTGAGTCACGATTTCAGCTCTTTTAAATTGGCGAGGTAAACAACGCCGCCACACTCCTGCGTAAAGAGTTTGGGCTGGAAACGGCCAGAATCATTCTGGGACACCGGTCTGCCGTGATTACGGAAGTCTATGCGGAACAGGACCAGCAAAAGGCACTGGAGGTGATTGTGAAGGTGGGGTGATAGGCATACGCCGAGAGCGGAACCTACGGCCGAGCCATTTAGTCCAACCATTCCAAGGCCATCGCGGCAAGATCGCTGGAATCGTAAGTCGTCAGCCACTGACCGGCCAGCAGAGAAAAATCAGCTAAATTAACCTTACAATCCCCGGTCAAATCCATCGACGGACACACCGCCTCAGAGACACGAAACCCGATACCGCCATCTGCGAATGTCGGGGTTCGAAAGAGGATGCTCCCCGCGAACAGGCTGCTGCCGGAATAGGGGCCAGCGCCAAAGGCCGATCCGCCCCGCAAACTGCGAGCGTCCCACCCGTTCTGAACACCCTCATCAATCCACTCCCAAATATTGCCGCCCTGGTCAAATGTGCCGTAGGGACTTTCGGAATGTTCGTGTGTGCCGACTTCCGTCCTGTAATAGGGAATACCAATCGTAAAGCCGCTGTTGCTTTCATATGTCGCGTTGTTGCCCGGATCGGGGTTGATCAGTTGGTTGCTGGGAGCAATGTCTGTCCCCGTAGGGTAGTCCCAGTAGTTGGCCGTTACGCCGTCATTCTTATGATACGCCGCCTTGTGCCACTCATCCCCGCTGGCTATCGCCCATTTCCATCCGGTTTTACGTATAATGTTGAGCAGTGCGGCATCGCTTATTGCGCCATTAAGTGCGTATGCTCCATCCTCGGTTGTATTTGGTCCCTGCGCACCTGTTGGCTGTCCATTGTGCAGCCAGTTGACGAATCGTGCCGCATCGCCCCAGGAGACATAGTTCACCGGACGGTTAGCCCAGTCCACCGCGACGCTGTATGTGTAGCTACCAGACGAGCCGCTCCGCTGAATCTTGCAGCCATAAGAGTTCGACATGCCGGTATTATACAGCCCGTGAGTATCCGTCGCGGCCACAGCGTTAAGGAATGTCGTGTATTGACCGGCCGTCACCTCGTACTTGCCGATTTTGTAGGTGTAGGATACCGCGCCAGGTCCCGGGTTGAAATAGCGTGTATCGGCGCTGTTGCCCGTATTACCGACAGTAACCGTTTCAATTACAATAGACGCTTGCGATGTTCCGATAAGCAACAGAACGGTTGTCATCAACCCAATTGGATTCTTCATTTTCACCTTTCTCTCTCAACTTATCTTTTTCTTCTCAAAAGCACCCCCCCCCACCCAAGCTTAGCAGCAACAGCGTGCAGGGTTCGGAGAAATCCACCCTCCAGTTTTATGTCATCTTGTTGTCTTGAGCCAATCCGATGCAAAAATAGCTAAATCCAGCAAGTTCACGATGCCATCGCCAGTTAAGTCCGAGATGAGCATGCCTGCTCCGGCATATCGCCATTCATCATCAAAGGAAAAGCCGCCATCCTGTGTCCAAACCCATTCAATACCTCGATAGGTAAAGGTGACATGCTCCCGTTCTTTGTGCTGCATATTGTCGGGATACTTGTTGTTCAGCATTTCCTGCTGGATACTGACAATCTGGGCACCAGTCAAACGAATGGTGTAATGCTGCAATTCGTATGGGCTGGAAGTAGTTGGCGTATAGAACCGCAAATAAAACTCTGACATCACTTCGCCACGGGACCATGCGTTCATCAGCAGCGGAGTCGATTTGTCGAGTTCCTTGGTAATCCGAAGCGGTTCGTGCTGGCGTTTGTTGCTTATCAGGCCGCTGGTGGTATCGCGAGGAGAAAACACTTCGTGTCCATAGGCAATGACCATAATGGTGCCGACTCGTCCGGTCTGGGTAACACTGCCCAGGATTGGCCCCTGCTCTTCGCCGACCAGTGTCAGGTAGGCATTGAGCGCTCCAAACGAAAGGGATTGTGTCAGAAGATACGCAATTACGATGAACAATTTTGTCTTTTTCATAATCCATCCTTTATAAAATTAAGTTTTTGTCAATTGTGAAACTCTACACCAATATTCCATTCAATTCAAACTTTTTCGCTTTGCTTTTCTTCTAATCATCGTCCCACCCAGCCCTAACAGCAATAGCGTGCAGGGTTCTGGTACATTGACCAGAATATTATCATAGCGAACATAGTTCGATGACCATGGATCGTTCGTA
>CAYTHV010000253.1:0-2866 GCA_964437685.1 uncultured Pirellulales bacterium | reverse complement strand
AAAGAGCAGCTTGACTAAATTTATGGCAAAAAAGACTTTTTCAGGGACGACTAAATAACATGAAACGCTCCAGCCATT
The DNA here is from genome assembly GCA_964437685.1 of uncultured Pirellulales bacterium. Lineage (GTDB taxonomy): Bacteria > Planctomycetota > Phycisphaerae > Sedimentisphaerales > Anaerohalosphaeraceae > Anaeroglomus. Next base: position 2,788 of record CAYTHV010000253.1, on the reverse strand, counting down.
GCATGCCTTCGCATGAAGAGCAGGAATTGGAGACTCGCTATTATCATTAGAATAATCGCGAAAAGATTTTCTGTGTACCAAGCCGGATTGATTAGAAACCGTAAAACGACAAAGCGGATGCCCCAGAATTACTCCAAAAAACTACACCACAATTAATATCCGCTATCATATTTATCTTAATTTTTCTGAGCCATACCTTCCATGCAAACAGAAAATCTGCTTTTACACTTACTCCCATTATACCCAATATTTAAGGATTTTATACTTCCATAATTTCTTTTAAATTTTTATCAAAAAATTCAAATGCTTTTTTACCCGAAAACTGATGGTCGCCGGCAAAAAGGTCAACTTCGTATTTTTCAGATGCTCCGGCAGCTTTATATATCTTTTTTACTTTATCGCTGCACTCAAGAGCATCTTCAATATTAAAACATTTATCATAAAGCCCTATCTCAGCAAGCAGTGGTTTGGGAGCGATCAGACCCTGTAAATCAGGAACATCGCATAATTCAAACAAGCCGGGGACAAACTGTGAACCGCAGAAATTGGCTTCTTTTATAGCAAAATTTTTAAAACAGCAGCTATAGCAGATAATATCCGCCGCCTTGATTCGCTCGTCCAGCAATGAAATCCATGTGGTCATCGTTCCGCCGAAGCTTAATCCCATCGCTCCTATTTTATCCTTATTAACACAATTAAGACTGCAAAGATAATCAATACACCGCATTGCGTCAAAGACGTCAAGTGTCAAAAGATTGATGCCCATCAGGGAACCGCGGATAAAATGGACATTGCATTTATCTCTACCCGGATACGGGTATTTATCGTCAGCCATATAGGGGTCGCTGTTGTCGCTCCGCTCACCAAAGCCCCGCCAGTCTATCGCCATCGTCACATAGCCCCGTTTGGCCATCTGAAGACCGTAATCAAAGTTAAACTGCTTTATTTCCTCAGCCCGCCTGCCGTCAAAATTGGATGTAATGCCCATCACAGAATCCTTGCCGAATCTGCCATGACCATGGTTGCAGAGTATTGCCGGGGCAGGTCTTTTCAGTGCATCAACAGGGATATAAATCAATGCCGCAACAGACATATACTCTTCCAACTGCAATACGACCTTTCTCTTGATCAGGCCATCTTCCTGCACTTCCCAGAGGACTTGAGGGTTGAGCTCCGCCTTTTCAGGCATAACACCTAACACTTTTTTGAGTTCTTTGAGCAGATTTGATTGCCAGCTTGCAAAATCTCTGCCGAAATCATCATTAAAAGCAAAACGCGGGTTAAAGTCTTTTGACCTCTGAATAAAGTATTCAATCATTGAGAATTTCGGTTTATTCATAAAACTCCTAACATTCAAATTGTAATTTATAAATTCCTTCCACAAATAATACTGCATCATGGGGTGCAATTTCAATAAATTTCCCGACTTTTTCCAATGAATGCAGCGCCGTCAGGTATATTTAGTTCTGATAGTTTCAATTTCATAGGATATTCGGAATAATTGAAAACAGCTATCGCTTTGTGAGTTTCAATTCGTCCCTCAAAGAGATAGGGATAAACTCTGGCCATCCCTTTTCGCTATTTCAGCGTGTTCAATTTTTCAACCACCGCTTCTGGTTCTCCGTCAAAGTATTCCAACGAATACGCCCCGATGAAGTTACAGGCACGAACCATCGCCGAAGAACTGAATTTGAGCATGCTGTCACGCTGCGGCAGAAAAGACGGAATATCAGTCCGTGAAAACGGCATCATACAAATCAGCAGCAAAACAAACCCCACCATAAAATAACTGCATAGGAAACCGCAAAACGCCCCGCCTACCTGATCGACCAGTTTGGGGAAATACTCCACCGCGTCGCGCAGCAGGTAAAAATATCCAAACAATTGCAAAATAACAAATGGCGCCATTGCCATGGCAAAAAACGTCGCGGCGGCATAATAGCCGGACTGGCTGTATTCCGGACTCATCTTGAGAATCACCGGCGTCGAAAGCATACCGATATAGATCGCCATCATGATATTGAACACCGTCATAACCCAGACATAGAATCCTTTTTTGATCCCCAGCCAGGCAAACGTCAATCCCAGAATTAAGCATACCCAGAAAATCATTCTTCTACTCCAAAGATGAGACTACTCGTTTTACTTCCGCCAGTGTCGTTATTCCGCTCAATACTTTCTTTGTACCAACATCGCGCAATGTCGCATGGAATTGTTTATCGCCTTTCTGTTTCAGGTCGCCCGGCGACAGCGTATTGTTGCACAACACCGTGCGGATATGTTCATTAATATATAAAATATCCATAATCGCTGTTCGCCCGTAGTATCCCGTTCCGCCGCATATCCCGCACCCTTGTGCCTGAAGAATCTGCGACGAATTGAGACTATTTTGAGAGCAATAATCCATCTGGCTTTGCGTCAATGTCGCAGGGCCTTTACAGGATTCGCACAGCCGACGAATCAAACGCTGAGAAATAATAACATTCAGAGCCGAGGCAAGCAGCAGCGGCCGAATCCCCAGATCCATCAGCCGTACCAGGGCCGCCATATTACTGCTGGCATGCAGCGTCGCCAGCACCAGGTGACCGGTCTGGGCAGCCTGAACCGCCATCGCCGCGGTTTCATTATCGCGAATTTCGCCGACACAGATCACATCCGGGTCCTGACGCAAAATGCTGCGCAGTGAATTGGCAAAGGTAACATTGGCTTTGGTATTGACCTCGATCTGGCTGATACTCGGAAAAACATGCTCAATGGGGTCTTCGATCGACACTACATTCCGTTCGTG
>CAYTHV010000252.1:0-2931 GCA_964437685.1 uncultured Pirellulales bacterium | reverse complement strand
AGGACACAAAACTAATGCGGGAAATACTGGATGCAGGTATACCCACACACATGAAATCTGAAATTCTCTAAAACTCTGAACAATTTGTGAATTTAATCGTATCCGAGAAACGCTTTCCAATGTCGATTGAAAATGTCCCCTGCAAAAACCATCGCTATTTTTTTCATCTGACATAAAGCTCTCCTTTCGATATTACTAAGCGTTATTGAAAAATCAGTTTTCTCTGATTTATTCAGGTAAAAATTTCTTGTCAGAGCAGAAATTAATAATTTGAACTATTATCACTATGGGTGACCGCAAAAAGCTGAACGTCTAAAAAATACAACATCAGGTGTTTGTGACCCAAAATGCATTTTAATTATTTGATTCTGAACTCCTCCAATCTGGCAATACAGGCCTCTCGCAAAGTCTGCATTCTGTTTGAAAGACTCAGAAACTTGTTAACTTCAAACATGTTCACGCCTATATTTTCGCCCAGAATCACAAGCATATCACCGTCTATCACGCCGGAACCATCACCGATCGTTCCATCATTAAGATAAAGGGGTCGGTATGTGTTGATACATCGTTTGACGGCTTCAATCGGGAAACCCATGTCGACAAAAACCGCAGGTGGACGAACAGCTACAAAATAGGGATTGAAGGCCGACAGCCAACTTTGCAATTTTTTTAAATCAAATTGCATTGCAATTTTTTGATCTTCCATTTTTTTCCTTTCTAATTTATCCACATTGTTATTTGTATTTCTCATATCTATTGATTTTTTGTCTGCACTTTTCAATATCCAGGTCTTTGTATTTATCCTTTATAAGAAAAGAAATTTTAAAATTGATCCTGTTCCCGTTTTCTACTAACAGATTATGAAAGACATCATCAGCTTACTCCTCATATAGTAAAGTTAATCAATTTGCATAGTGATCCCGTTGATCACCTTGCTTTTAGTTGCCCTAAAAGGGCTAAATGGGTGGATTTTATTCCACTTTTACTTCCGGCGCGGACGCCGAAAAGTATTGTTGTAAGAATTCCTTAGGATTGAAAAAAGAGAGGCCGCCCTTGAAATTTTGTCCCAAATATGAGATTTTTCTTTTTTTCTTTCAAGTCAACCAAGTGGGCGGGACGATAGGGGCGGCCATAATGACTTGTTATAGGACGAATTTTATGGCCAAATACCATATACCGCAACCACAAAGTATCAGAAAAATCGATGGCTCATTTGCCTGGCTCGATCACCGGCTGCTCAAAAACGGGTTTATCGAGGTACTCACCGCAGACGATCTGCTGTTGTATGTATTCCTCGTTCTGGTCGCAGACCGCAACGGCGTGAGTTTCTATCGCAAGGAAACCATCTGTGATAAGATTCCCATCGACTTTTGCCGATTCGAGATTGCCCGGGATCGACTGATTTCCATGCGACTAATTGCCTTTGAAGCCTACAGCATCTGCTCCCCCAACGGTCATTACCAGGTTTTGCCCATTCGCGGCAGCCCGCCAGATTTCAGATCACAAATTACATTGCCTGTGGTGGATAGCAAATAAATTGTTCAGGGATCAAGCAGCGTTCACATCCTTGAGGGCTTCGCCTCGTTCGAAAGACCGCTGTTCCCTGGCTTGGTTGGATAGCCGCGTATGAGCTGGTTGGAACTCCATCACGGAGACGCTCCGTATCACGAATGAGGTCGCGGGCCGACAGGTTGCAGGGATAGAACTGAACATCACCATCAAAAAGGATTACACTTATGGCAACTACAAAAAAGTTCACACGGTTTTGCGGCATCGACATCGCCAAAGACAAGCATGTCGTATGTATGATCAACAGAGATGGCGTATTGTGTATCCGGCCTGCCTCATTTGCCAATACCGCCGAAGGATACCAGCGTCTCCTGGATCGCCTCAAAGAGTCTGGAAGAACATCCTCGGTACTGGTTGGCATGGAAGCTACCGGCCATTACTGGTACAGCCTGCACGACTTTCTGGTACGGCATGGATATACCGTGGCCGTTCTCAATCCCATCCAAACCGCACGGCAGATTTCACAGGCCATCCGCAAATGCAAGACCGACAAACTGGATGCTCAATGCATTGCCGCATTAATCCGAAGTGGCAGCTATAAGCCCGCCGCTATTCCGGGCGAGATGGCCATGACCTGCCGGCAATTGACCCGCCTGCGGCATTCTATGATCCAGCAGCAAACCCGCATCAAACAACTGCTGTGGTCAAAACTGCAACCGATCTGGCCGGAGTATGAGCCGCTGTTTACCAATCCGTTTGGCACAACCGCACGGACGGTGCTGCGTATCGCATCGACACCCCAGGGTATTCTTGAGATTGACCATGATGACCTGTCTGAAATGATCCGCTCAACTTCTCGCGGCAAGCTCGGGCAAATCAAGGCGCAGGAAATCCGAGATGCAGCCCAAAAAACAATCGGCATGCAGCGTGGCCGGGATGGCATCAGTCTGGGGATTAACTGCCTGCTTGATCAGATGGAAGCCTTGGAACCGGTACGAGAGAAGCTGGAAAAGCAGATCATGGACATGGCTGAGAAGTTGCCCCAGTACCTGCTAACTCTCCCCGGCGCATCGCCGCTAAACATCGTAAGTCTCTACGGCGAGGTGGACCCAATCGAAACCTTCAAGCAACCTTCTCAGCTTGTCGCTTTCGCTGGACTGGATGCAACCGTGTTTCAAACTGGCCAGTATGACAATCCAAAACGTCATATCAGCAAACGCGGCTCACCCTGCTTACGCAAAACCCTCTGGCAAATGGCTTTCCGTGCCGCTTATCAGGAAGGCGACCTGCGAAATTACTGGCTTAAAAAGAAAAGCCAGAATAAACACCACTTGGTCGCTACCACCGCCGTCGCACGAAAACTCTGCCATATCGTCTGGCGCATCATGACCGAACAGAGAGACTATATCCAAAAAGGCTATA
>CAYTHV010000251.1:0-2946 GCA_964437685.1 uncultured Pirellulales bacterium | reverse complement strand
TTTTGCTTGAATATGTGTCAGTACGTCTCTCTGCGAGGCTGATCGGGCTACCCTCACCGCCAATGTCTGGCGAGAAGCCATCGATATCGTCGAGTATAAGATATCGGATGGAAACGTTTCGGAAAGAAGCGCCAGAGTTACTGCCGGCCATAAACAGTGCGCCACCAGTGAAATTCTTTGTCGTGATGGTGTTACCGGATTTGCGGCTTTTTGCTGTGGTGACCTTTGCGAGGATACTGGGGGTGTTATTGATCATTGGAGTTATTCGTGTTTTGCTGTGCCGTTCCGCCAACTCAACGGTGGGGAGCATATAGAGGATGGGGCCGGGGACACAGTCCATAATGTACCCAATGAAATTGTTGGCGACTTCTGATAATCCAATCTGGGTGGCTTTCATAACAACAACATCGTTGACTGTTGTTTCAGTCACAGAAAGAGACTGCATTATTTCTTTCAGGTATGGCGTGCGACTTGTACGGTAATTGCCTGATTCACGGGTGGAAACTGAATCAAGTGTTCTGTTTTTATCCGCCCATTCATCGACAGTGGTGATGGTGTCGAGTTCAATCGCATCAAGACAGGCTTTGATATAGATGTTACGTCCATTGTTCATTAAGACTCACGCGGATGTGGTTTATTGCGTTTTTAATTTCTGTTTCAAGGATTAACCGTATTTTGAATTCGTCGGTTTCTACGGACAACTGCGAACTGATTCGGTCAACGATATTCAGCAAACTGTCCCGGGCCTGGCGGTACATTTCGAAAGCGCCTTTTTTTACGTCTTCTTCCCTTAAGAGATTACCAGATCGTTCTTCGTAATCCATCTTTTTCATTTCAGCGGTGTATTGTTCTTTTACTGTTCTCGCTTCATTGAAAGAAAGCACCTTAAAATCGTCTGTTCCTGGTGATTCGGTTGTTGTTTCAATAATCACCTGGTCGATTATTGGAGATGGTTCTGTTGTGGGATTAAGTACTTTGTTTTTAAAGCCTCTGTGCCTTGGGTCTGACGAATCTTTTGCTTTTTTGGCGGCTGCCTCGATGTCAAATAGATAAGCGCCATTTGTCTTGGTAAAAGTTCCTTCAAAAACACCTTTTTTGACAAGAAGGGAGAGTGTCGATTTATCTATGCCGAGCCTTTTCGCCAAAACTGTGGTATTGCCAAAACCTTCTGGTGGTGGTTTCTTCTGAGGCATTGGCTCACCAGTCTTCTTGTGGTTTTCGTATAACCTTTGATAAGCGGCTAGTTTTTCTTTTTTTTGTTTTTCTGTCAATGGCATAACTTTCCTTACTGCTCTACATATTTTGATTCGCTTTATGGAGGAAACCTTCTTGTAATTTATCTACTACCGCAAGCCTATCCATTTTTAAAATAAATTCATTAGTCCAGTCTTTGTCGTCTTTTCCGTTGGTTTTGATAATTTCATTAGCATATTTCTCAGCTTCTGGAATTAACAGATTCCTTCTTCTTATGTATTCATGGTCCGTCATTGGTTATTCCTTTTTATGATAAATCAAATTGATACCGAGTTCAGAATACAATGTCAGCATCGCTGATTCGACTTCCCTCCGGAAATCATAACTCAAATTCCTTATGCCATCGTCAACCAGGTAATCATGATCATTAATCGTTCGAAAGTGAATCTCCTTGTAAGCAGTCCGGGCGTACACTGTGGCGATTTCACGCATAGCGTATGCGAGGCTGTACATGCCAGCAGCCGCCGTGTAAGCGATTGTGTCGATTAATGTTCGATCTGAAACCACACATCCGTACCTACGAGTGGCGTTAAGCTCGGCTTGCATCTGTGCGCTGAACACCCAAAGTTGTGCGGCTGCGGTTGGAATTGCATTTTCTTTGCTACATATCGGGTAAGGACACTGCCGAGCGACCTCGAGGATGATTCCAACTTCTGTTTTTTGGCTGAGTTTAAGCTGGTATGCTTTTTCATAACAGGACGTGGACTTCCCTGTCCCGTGCGCCCCGGAGAATGCTATGATTATTGGTTTACTTGGTTGAATTTCCATGATTTCCTAAATCCCCTTTTTTTTCCGAAAGGCGGCGTTTATTTTTCCGAATTCGGATTAAGAAGTATCCCGTCAGCGAGCCACGAACACGGGACAACATTCGTAAACATGGGGACAAGGAAAACCCATGGCCCTGAGTCGGATATTTAAACGCCTCCGGATTCACTGGGCGGTTTGTTATTTCCCGGTAGAACCATATCCACCAGATCCTCTTGATCTGACTGACTCATGGCTGTTTTGTTTGTCACTTGCTCGGTTTCGGTTTGCCCTTCGGCTTCGCAGGTTTTGCGTTCTTGGCCATTACAATCACCTCCTCCACGATAATTTAGACTACAGGCCCTTCAAACCTGAAGACGGTTTGAATTTCAGCGTGGTGCTTTCCGGAATGTCTATCTTCTCGCCAGTGGCCGGATTCCGGCCCTTCCTTGCCAGTCTGGTTTTCCATTGGAATGTGCCCCAACCATTTAATGTGACCTTGTCAGTCTCAATGATAGTAGCAATCATAGCTTCTATCACATCAGATACGACAGATTTCGTGACTTTTGTCTTTTCTGCAACGGTTGAAATTAATTCGCTTTTGATCATGTTAGTTTCCTTTCTATTTTTTTGTTATTTCGGTTGCTGTTCGAACAACATGATTTCTCAACTTCACACAATTTTTCAGCCATGTTCACAAGCAGGTTTTCATTGATTTTCCTTTCTGTTTTTTTCAAGGTTTAGCTTCTGCCCGAATTAACAACAATTTCTCGAACGTACAGCAGATGAATTCGTTACATATTTCGTTCCCGTCAATCACGCTCGCAGAATCAGTGTCGGCACAGTTGTCCAACAGCGTGTAAAGCTCCACAGGCGGCGATTGGATCATCGAATCATGTACGGGAGCAATGAAAAGAAAAAATGCAGCCAGCACGATTACAGCCGCCT
>CAYTHV010000250.1:0-2947 GCA_964437685.1 uncultured Pirellulales bacterium | reverse complement strand
AGATTCTTAGCGGCAACTCTTTATTCCCCAATATTCCATTGTTCCTTCATTCCATCATTCCATTCCCAATAAATTCTGTCCGCCATCGACGAAAATGGTTTGTCCGGTGATGTGGTCGCTTTTGAGCAGATAGAGAACGGCACTGGCGACATCGGCGGGCGTCGGGCGTTTGCCGAGCGGTATGGTTCCGGCATATTCCCATGCCGGATTATCGCTCTCTTTCGGCGGCGGAAGAATCGCGCCGGGGGCGACGGCGTTGACGGTGATGCCGGGGGCGAGGTCGAGCGCCGCCAGTTTGGTCAGCTCTTCGAGCCCTTTTTTGCTGAGCATGTACGGAATGCAGGTCGTGTCGTGTGACGTAATCCGCCGGTCGAGCAGGTTGATGATCTTGCCGGTCTTCGTCTGCCGAGCAAAACCACGGATCAGCGCCAGCGGCGCGAGCAGGTTCGGCTGAAGCTCTTTTATTACGGCGTCGTACGTGGCGTCGGCCAGTTTGGTCTGATGGAAAACGGCAGCGTTATTGACCAGAATATCGATCGGCCCGAACTGCTGGGAAGCGCGTTCCAGCAGCGTTTCGCACTGCGCCGGATCGCCGAGGTCAGCCTGAATGGTTTTCGGCGAAAGCGCTTTGGCTTCCGCTTCCGAGGTCCGGAAATGGACAATCACTTCCGCGCCTTCGGCCAGCAATGCCTCGGTAATCGCGCGGCCAATCCGCACCGCGCCGCCGGTTACCAATGCTTTTTTGCCTTTTAGGTTCATATTTTTTAATGTCTCGAACCAGCGTTCGGGCGGGGAGCTACCAATGAGCAGAATTCGTTTGTTGGGGAATTTATTTCTTCACCAAAACTTTGCCATCATCTATCTCAAAGTACTTGTTGATAATGGTCTGTCTGAATAAATCGATTTGGGAGATCAAATCTTCAGATGTTTTGGCGTTGAAAATAGCATTTGGGAAATTTTGCATGAATTTATAATCTTCTTCACTATCCATTTCGCCGAGCTTCGCATGATAAATCTCGGCGGCGTAAATAATCGCTGCTTTGGCACATGCCGAGGCAGATCCAAACACTGCCGCTTCAGCTAAGCCAGCAGGATCTCCATGACGGTCAACCCACTCGCCATTATGCAACGCAAAACCAAAAGCTTGTCGGAGGAAATATTCGCCCTTTATTTTGTCATCCATGTTGTCTCCTTTGTTTGATATTCGTCGTGTTTAACACGTTCTGCTGTCGAAATCTTTATCTAAAATCAGATCCAGCATTTTGTTTTGCAAAGCAATTTCGGCTATCCGGGCATATCTTGATTCGTCAACAAGCTTTCCATCAGCAAAAAGTCGGGCATCGTGACTGAAAGGCCAGCTGATGCACATAAACTGTTTCAGCACCTTCTGCCGTTTCTCTCCCATGTGTGTAATGCAGTTGATGTAAATATATCCTAAAAAGGCAATGGGTAAGCCAAGAATGGCAATTGGTATCCTGAGAAATGGGACTTTGGTATAAGTCCAAGATAGGCCGATCATCGGAAGATAAAATAGAATCCAAATCAAGCTAAGCGGGATCAAAATGATTCCGCCAGTAAGCCATGCTAGCAACGCGGTAAGATTGATCAGTATTAGATGGGGGATAAGAAGAACAAAATCGGTGATGCGCAACAGAACGTTGAGGATTTTATTAATAATCACTTTTGTTCTCCTCTGCTTTCGGTGATATCTGGCTAACCACGAGTTTTGCAAGAAGTGCCCCTAAGATTTGACCCGCCGGAATTAGAATCTGACGGACTGGTGTTAGATCGCTCAACACCTGAAAGCCGGTTGCCACAGAAACAATTATTTGAAAAAGACCCAACAGTGAAATTAAGATCAAAAAAACAAGCGTAGTTCCTCTGCGTTTGGTTGGCGCAATGAATCCAGCCGTGATTATAAGCGTGAACATTCCAAAAAACGCGCTTGCGGTATCCGTTGCTAATTGGTTGCCGAATATTCCGCATACAACTCCACCGGTAAGACTACCAATCATCATGGCGATAATTAAAACGGGAATCATTAGTATCCAACGAATTGCGTTCATATATTTCCTTTTGTGCCTGCCATTAGGGCTTTAATACTTTAACTCAACCCCCTAAACCGGTTTCTCGGGCCTCAAAGATGGGCGATCATCTTTATAATGAGGGTGTCCTCGGCCTGTTTAGTTTGCTGACGCGCTCCAGATTCAAAAGTTTGGTCATGATAATACCTCCATTCTGTTTCTGGAACGTAATGCTCCTTTTAACTATTTCATGTTATCTATTTTTTTTTGCATGGGGCGGCACTTCATCGCCATAAATTCGTTTTACCGCGTTTCTCATCATCCTTTTTTGAATGTACTGAACTACTTCCTGATGCGCATCTTCTTCATCCGGCGTCAAAAAGTTGGTTGGGTTAAATCCTTTCGCCGTGAAAGACATCACAATCCATGCAACGACACCGAACAAAATCCCCCACCAGAATTTCTGGAATACATTGGCGATAGAAATAATCGTTGAAGATAGCTGGATAACTGTGCAAGCAACGCTTAAATCTCTTGCCCCATGTTGATATATATAAAAGTGTCCGTATTTGCTGAACATTTCATTCCCTCGATCTGAAAGCTCTGGGATTGGTTTCCATTTTTTCGTCTGAAGAGCTTTTAGATAAAGGATGAGGCTAACAGCGCAGACAGCGAAAAATAACCACCCCCAGCTGACAGAGATGAAATTCAGCGTTACAGCGATGATGGCAATAACCAGAGCTATGGGCGTATATACCATTTTATTTTTCCTTTACGCAGAACAGTTTGTTAGGCAGCGAGCTCCGCCCGCTTTATTTCAGTTTCTTGATCCACTCAATCAGCGTCCGTGCGCCGAAGAGGGTGACGCAGGGGTCCATCCAGGGTTTGGAGGATTCTTCCCAGGCGGTTCCGGCGATGTCGAG
>CAYTHV010000249.1:1168-3031 GCA_964437685.1 uncultured Pirellulales bacterium | reverse complement strand
CTATCCACGACCAGAAAAAAGTCCCCAACACCGTTCCGCCTGCCAAAAACATGACAGTCAGGCCGCCAAAATCCAGCGTAAATCCAAGCTGATGTATCCTCTGCGGCAGCAAAGCACAAAGCAGCGTTGGCGCCGTCGTCGCAGGAATTGCCATCATCATAATAAAGATAAATCCAAACTGCTCGATTTTATGATTAAGCTGCATTGGCTTGTTATTATCAGTCTCCACCGCCAGCTTGATTTTGGTAAGATAAATTCCCGCAAAAGCAATTGCAGGCAAAATCAAAAGCCACAGAAGCCCATAAAATCCCAAAGCGGTGATAAGCATCGCACATATCCATCCGCCCATCGAATAACCAAGATAGCCGCCATTGAGGAAAATCGACGATGCCAGCGACGGCGGAATATTTTCAAGACTATGCACCGCTCGCAGCGACTCAGGATGCATTATGCCGACACCAACAGCGGTAACGGCGATAAGCGGAACCATGAGCCAGAACGAATAACCATGGGCAGGCAGAATCGCGATAAAGCAAACACATCCAAGCAAAAGCATTCCAATCGGCAGCAGCAAAGGCTTTTCATTATTGCCCCTGATATGTCCGGTACACACCTGAATAAAATTACAAACAATATTCAGAATCGAAATAAGCACGATGCCCGCTGTCAGCGAAAACCCAAACCGAGTCTGTATCGCTGGCATAATCACCGAAAGCAATCCCGCAAAAACATCCGCTATAAAGTGAGCCGAAGAAAGAATAACCAGTTGAATCCACACAAAATGAGCTGCTGCCAACTTTTTCAAGTTTGTTTGTCCTTCTACTAATACTACAGCGCGAATAATTATAAATCATTGGGCACACACGACCTCAAATGTTTGACATTTATGTTTAACCGTTGAAGGTTGGCTAATGTATTCTTTGTATGAGCGATTCGAGCACAGCAGTTCCGACGTTGGTAATACGCAATCCGTTCGGCGGTCTGCTGATAGAGCAGATTTTTGTCTCGCGGGAGCAGCGGCAGCGCTTCGACCCACGTACAAGCCGCTTCCCGAATCTGTTCCACCGTCAAATAAAAACCCTTTGTCGTTTTTTTCTCTGAGCTTCTGATGCATACAGGCACAAAACAAGTAACTCAACTGACTGATATAAAAGTGACGATGGATAGCGGTCCAATCGCGAACCTCAAAATGATCAATGCCAAGTTCGCGTTTGCCGACCTCAAAGCAGCGTTCAATCGGAAAGCGAGAGAACGCTGTCCACAACAGCCTTTCCAGCGTAATGCCGTTCGATCCCGGTATCATATTCGAGACAAAATACTTGGTCTCTTTGGGATTGAGCACGTTACGGGCAATAATAAGATAATGTGCCGGCCCCGGCAGTCCATCCGCACCCTGTTTGCGATAAAAACGGGCGTGCTTGACTTCCCAGACGATCGGGCCTTTCTCACTGTCCTTGATATGAAACTTTTCCCATTTTTGATTCTGGAATACGCGGGAATATACCAGCAGATTCCGCAATTCACTTGCCGGCAACGCCTTGCGGGACAGACGGGGGAAATGCCGCTTGCGACCTCGCTTATGCCGCTCCTGAGCTGTGGGCGTTATAAGAATCTCAGGTTCATACAGCCATCCGCTAAAGTCCGAAGGAACTTCTCCAACATAGTTCTGGCCTCGTGTCTCAAGGCCGTCGAGAAAGTCGCCGTCACGGCCGTACCATTCGTCAAATATCCATGCAAATACGCGAATGCCGTTTTGCATCGAGCGAGAAACTTGTTCAAGAGCGATGGCGGTTTTCTTGCGATAAATAACGTCGTCAGGGATATGTGCTTTTTTGCGGCGAACAGGATCATTCGCCCAATCCT
>CAYTHV010000249.1:0-1158 GCA_964437685.1 uncultured Pirellulales bacterium | reverse complement strand
CACTATCGAGAAGGCATTGAAAATCACCCGCCACATACGCGATATGAACCCCAACAATGCAATTGTCGGTCTTTCCGGTGTTGCCGCACCACTGCCGTTGTACGCCGGGGGTGTGAATGCCTTTTTTAGGATTCCCCGAATCATCCACGACTCCGATAGCCGATGGATGGGCGTATTTATCCGCCACAATCCATTGAATTTTATCACGCATACGCTGATGATCCCATGGGAGTATGGACAGAAAACACTGCAGTGTGCGGGGTGGCATGTTGGCCGCAAGGGCAATCGGTTCGATACTCTTGCGCGGCAGGTCGGACAACTGCCCATTGACATAGGCACGAAGATTCTGCCGCGAGCCGCTGCGACTGAAACAATCATCAAATTGAGACAAATAGGCGTTCAACTCTTTACCAATACCTTTGATCTGTGTAATATCCATTTCGATTCTCCTTATAAGCACCGTGCTTATAAGAAGTTATCGACATTACCATCTTGTTTTCTTGAGCTTTGTTAGCGCTGTAGTATTAGTAAAGCCCCTTGAAATATCAGTTTTAGTAGAAGGAATTAAGTTGCCTGATTCCGCAGTACGAAGAACTTTGGAAGAGTTGCAGGCCTTGGGAATTGTAGAATCAACAAAAAAAACAAATACCCTTGTACCTTGTACTTGGAAGTTGTCTGTAAAATATTCAGGATTTTTAAAAGGTGTTGATATGAATTAGCGATTATTGCAGTTTTGGCGTAATAACACGTCTTTCCATTTTCTCCCCCCCTAACGAGATAAGAAAATAAAGATAAGGATATAGGTGGGGTGGTACTTTTCGGAAAAACGTAAAATCAACTCAATAACAGCCTTTTGCAAAAGTCAGCGACTTAAATATTAGTTATGCAGGATTTATAGAAATATAACTTATGGTGCAATTATGGTCTCTAATCTAAATAATAATGAAAATTTCCATCAAAATTGTCCGGAACTACTTACGGAGGAAGAGCTGATACAGTTCCTGCGGATTCCTGAAATAAGCAAATCCGCCGATTATCACAATGTTATTGCTAATCTAAAGCGTATGCAGGACTTACCACGGATACATCTATGCGGCAAAACACTTTATCCGACACGAGAGGTTATGAGATGGATCACCGAAAAAACCACCACCGGCA
>CAYTHV010000248.1:0-3045 GCA_964437685.1 uncultured Pirellulales bacterium | reverse complement strand
CCGGATCGGCCATCAATCTCTTTTTGAATTCCTCATCCTCCCAGCATCGGGCGATAATTTTCTGCATTGGATTTTCTGCTGTTGTCATTTTTTCTCCTTCTCAATAATGATTAATAATTGGTTCTCTCCCCCGAAAAAGACGATGTGGTGCTCTTTCAAGGCGACATGAAATAATCTCCCATCGTTTGCAATAATACAAAGGAGAACTTGATTCGCTTCTGACCCTCAGATTTCAGACATTTAATGATGTAAAAAAAGTTAAACTTATGCCCTTGTGAAGTATAGTCCACCCTTCGCTGGCTTGATAATTCGTTGCCTGATCGAGCGAACCGGACGCCTGAACCCTCGTAATATTCATACTACGGCAAGCAGTATCGGTGTACCGATATAGGTTATCATGCTGTTATAATTTATAATATTATACACCTATCAAAAATTTTGGCGATTGATGTGAGGGCTCTTAGATGGTTTCCAGTTTAGAAAATACTATCAAAAAGAATAACCGTACAGGGATGATCTTGCATTATCGAGTGGGATATTCTTTGATGGAAATTACCTTAATTGGAAACAACGCCGTAGTCTTTAGCTTCAAAATAGCTATATTCATCAGTAGAAAAATCCGGACTATATTCCATATCCACCCATAAATGAGTGACTCCATCCGAAACCAAAACATCAGGAATATGGATTGCAAATTCCTTGGATAATGTTGATGATTTACATGAAAAAGAAGGATTTTGTGTAACAGCATATTCTGTCAATTTAAAAAGTATCAGCGTAGGATACGAAGGATTGAACTCATTAACTAATTTAGCCGAAAGCGATAATGTCCCCGATACCGGATCAATATATGAAAGATGGGGTATATGGAGGAATGAATTTTTGTCGATCGTCGCCGTACATGCTGTCGTATCGGCCCCCTGAACGACGATAACATCCATCGGGCTGCCGGTGGCGCCGGGCGCCGTCACCTGAATCGTTCCGGTACGCGATGTTGTACCGGTATAGGCGGTGTATGCGCAGGTGATGGTACCGGCATTCGTTCCGCTGACTCCGGAAGTGATCGACAGCCAGTCGCCGCCCGCTGTTACGGCGGCCGTCCAGGGCATGGCGCCTGCGCCGATGTTGGTGTTGGATACGCTGAAAGTCGTACTGCCAGCGTCCTGTGTTACCGTCCGGCTCAACGGGGAAATAGCCAAATTAGCCAATGGCAAGCCACCAATTATTCCAGCTCCACCACGAACGGCTCGGACATAGGCATTAGAGTCCTTTTTCGGGCTGCCGCCCATGCCGTAGTAGAAATCTGTACACGACACACTGGCAGTACCGAGTTCATCGGTAGTTCCGGACCAATAACTCGACACGGCCGCTTTGGGAAAAAAACTCGTGTTGATTGCCGGATAGTATCGGCTGTAATCCACCAGACTTCGCAATTCCTTGGCGGTTGGCAACCGCCAGTCCGTAAAGTTGTTAAGCTTCAGATTCTTGCAATAAGCCAGTGCTTCCTTCCAGGTCATCTCTTTGGATGAGCCTGTTTGATCCCACATCAGTTCCGTGGATGTATCGGTTACCGTGCCATCACCGTTATCGGTATATCTGTCCAGAAGATTCACATTGTCTGTAGATGCACCACTCCAGGAATCAAATGATCCCGTGTCCAAATTGCCAAATGACCCATACTGTCCCCCGCGGACGGCGCGGGCATATAAGCTGAAGCTCTTGGCGTTGAGGCCGTCATAGCCGTAGTGGAAGTGCACGCCCCACGCAGTGCCCGTATAGGGGGAGTCGGTAGTAGATGACCAATAGTAGGACGCGACCGTATTCGGGAAATAAAAGGTATTTATTCTCGGGTCTGAAACAGGAGAACTATAGTTGACTATATCGCCCAATTCCCTGTTCGTAGGCATCCTCCAATCGCTGAAGCCGCCATATTTGGTATTGTTCAGGGCTTTGATGAAGGCTTCTGTGTTCGGAGCATCGCCCAAAGTGCCCGAATTGCCCCCATTGGTCGCCGGATTGCTGTCATACCAATAGTAAATATTGTCGGCATCGTGGGGATCGTTGTAATTCATCTCTCCATTCTTGCTGGTCTTCATTTCCCAGATCAAACCGGTAACATTGTCTCTCACCATGCTCCAGTCCGCAGCCGAATCCTGCAGAGCGTTCCCGCTGCTGTCGAGCTTGGTGTAAAACATCGGGTTGATGGTGTAATTGGCATCCTGGCCGTACAGCTCCTCACCGGAGGATGGGCAGGTGATGACATTTCCCGCGACATCGTAACATTTGGTCAGGCCGGTGTCCGGCACTTTCGACTCTCTGGCGGCAGACTGTATCACGGTGACGTCTTTCGGAGTGCCGGTGATGCCGGTGGTGCCGGGGTATGCCGTCACCTGAATCGTGCCGGTGCGTGATGCAGTAGCGGTATTGGCTTTGTATGCACAGGTAATGGCGCCGGTATCCGTTCCACCAGTTCCGGAAGAGATCGACAGCCAGTCGGCGCCCGCTGTTACGGCAGCCTTCCAGGGGATGATGCCCGTGCCGGTGTTGGATGCGCCGAAAGTTATGCTGCCAGCATCCATCGTTACCGTCCGGCTCAGAGGAGAAATAACCAAATTATCCAATGAGCCAGGCAGCCCCCCACGAACAGCGCGGACAAACAAAAGGTGGTACATAAAGAACAGGCGGCAATCGCCGACGCAGGTCACGCCCCACGCGTAGTAAGCCTCGTCCGGGTCCGGGCCCGGGTCGTTAATAGTAGAAGACCAATAAAATTCCGCTTTCGTATTCGGAAAGTATACAATAAGACGAACGCCCTCCAGGCTCTTCAGCTCATCCTTTGTGGGCAACCGCCAGTCCTTATAGCCGGCCAGAGACAGGTCTCTGCAGTATGTCTTTGCATCATCCCAATCCATTGTAACATTATCTGTTCCCTGCTGCCACATCAGTTTAGTTTCTATATCTGTAACCGTACCATTGCCGTTATTTATATAAGCAGAATCCGGTTTGGCCCACACAACCGTTGTAACCATCATAAAAATAAAACAA
>CAYTHV010000247.1:0-3054 GCA_964437685.1 uncultured Pirellulales bacterium | reverse complement strand
CAGCCACAGCGACATGGTCAGCGGGAAAAACAGTGTTACCAGCGTTCCGCCTATCGCGGAAAACAGGATCAGGTTACCCAGATGTCCCTGTTTGATTAAATGCGGCCAGCCCGTTCGCCCTGCCACCATACCGGCGGCAAAAAAGGCCGTCCCCACTCCGCCGGCCCAGGCGGAAGATGCAAAATACAATTGAATGTATGTTGCCGTCCAGAATGTCAGGCAAAACTCCCCGCCACCGGCAACAATCATTGCGGCAAAAAATACCCAGAATCGCGGAATTTTGATAATCGCGGCCGCATGGTCGCGCACCGTTGTCCAGTGAAGCGGCTCAGGATGGTCCGGGTACTTCGGCCCATGAGCAGGCTGGCGGAGAATCATCACCGCCGGAATCATCGCCAGGACCATTACCGCCCCAACCAGCAATCGCCACGAAACTCCCAGCGAAAGCAACCCTCCCGATACAAGTACCGCAGCCAAAACTCCAACCGACCAAAAACCGTGTGCAAAGTTGATGTAGCGTCCGGGTTCATCCGAATGCAAATCCTGCACAAAAGGCGTAACCAGGCCGACAACAACCCCTTCGCCCAAGCCGGCAATCATCAATGCCAGCAGCAAAATCCCATATACCGGGGCAATCGCACACAGCCCCATTCCGATACCCATCAACACCACCGACCAGCCTAAGGTACGCCGCTTACCCCAATGCCCGGCGGCAAACCCGCACAATACCATCGAAACCATCATCGCTACACTGCGTCCCAAATGCAGAACACCGCCTTCGGTCATTCCCCCTTCTTCCAGAGAAAATCCAAGCTCCCGTGCCAACTGCACCAAAACCACCGGTACAACGACCGATCCTGCGGCGTAAGCAATAAACACCAGAAATGCCGCGCAATCAAAACGCCCAAAAACCATCTTATTCAATTTCATCATTTTGTACCGCCGCCAATCTCTTTGGATAATTCAATACTTCGCTTCATTGCACATTCAAGAGCAGCGCCAATAGTCTCGCCCAGATTGTGCTTTTGAAAAACATGGATTGCCGCTTCGGTCGTTCCGTGCGGAGAGGTTACTTTACGCCGAAGTTCGGCAGGACTTTCGCCGCGGTCATAGGCCTGCTTAGCCAGCATACTGGCGCCATACGCAGTCTGGAGAACCAACTGCTCTGTAATATCCATCGGCAATCCCAATTTGTGACCGGCCTTAACCATCTCTTCCATCAGCAGGAAAAAGTAAGCCGGACCGGAACCGCTGACCGCAGTAACCGCATCAATCAGTTCCTCCTTTTCGACAACTACCGCCTTACCAACAACACTGAACAGCTTGACCGCCAGTTCCATCGACTTTTTCACGGCATTGGCGGAATACAGCGCCGCAGCTCCCTGACCAATCATCGCGGGGGTATTCGGCATCACCCGGACAATCTGGCAATTCGACAGCCGTTTGGACAGATATGACGTCGTGATACCGGCCGCAATGGAAATGACGAGGGTTTTATCCCCCAGTTTTCCCGCCATTTCGTCCAGCAGCGTGCTGACATTCTGGGGTTTGACACAAATTAAAATCACCCTGGAATGCTTAACAATATCTTCATTATTCAGGGTCGTTTTAATCTTGTACTCACCAGCCATGAATTCCAACCGCTCCGGCCGGACATCCGAGGCCATAATATCTGTGCTTTTGTAAAGCCCCGATGCAAGAATGCCTTTAATGATGGCTTCGGCCATATTACCGCTGCCAATGACGCCTATTGTATTCATTTTGTCTCCAGCTATTTTATATTCACATCCATCTTGTAACAGTATAAGGAAAAAATCTTCAGAGGAAAGAGTTTTCAATTGTTTTTCTAACCGGTCAATAAATCGAATTGTTCAGGGCTAAGGCTGTGGCGAAGTTTTTGCAGCGCCTGCAATTCAATCTGGCGAATGCGTTCTTTGCTCAGCCCCAGATCGTCGCCGATTTGTTTGAGCGTTTTAGGCTTCTTTTTGATAACGCCGGTATCGAGTGCAAAATGGTTCAACACCACAAATCGTTCCCGTTCATCCAGGGTATTATCAATCACCTGCCGCAAATCCTGTCGGGCCTTTTCCACGACGCCCGCGTCGGCCAGCAATTCCGACCGCATATCGTCGCTGATATCGGAGAAATCCGACGCCGTCGTGCGATCCAGCCGCGACGCTTCGGCCGGTAACCTGCGGGCAAAATCCTTGGCAATCACCCAACTGGCATACGTACTGAAGCGATAGCCGCGGGTGTAATCGAATTTCTCGACGGCACGCATCATCGATACCGCGCCTTCGCTGACTAATTCGGACAATGCCGCACCGGCCTTGAGATGTTTGCCGGCGATCCCGGCAACCAGCGGCATATTCATTTCCACCAGATACTGCTTGATCTTTTCCGCTTCATTCAGCAGCGATTCGATTTTTTTGAGTACCCTGATTTTCACCGTGCCTAACTGCACTGTCGCCTGAAGTGAGGTGGCCAGATACTTCACATAGTTATACCGGCGAAACAGCATTTGCTCGACCGGGCGGGACAAAACGGCACTTTTATCTTTGGATTCCGACAACTCCAGCGGTTCAGCCAAGATTGCTTTTTCGGCAGTTGACGACTCAAATTCAAGACTCGGTATAAACTCAACCTTTCTAAGCGCTATCTCTTTTGCCCATCGCTGACCGATGGTTCGATGAATCGCCGCATGGGTTCTGCCGAATTGCCGAGACAGTGTACTGATTTTGGCCCCTTCGCGATAGAGCGCAAAAATCGCCCCCGCTTCTTTGGTCGTCAGACGTTTTTTGACCGGAGCTAAAAGCTGCCGCTCCGGACTTCGCTGCTCATAATCCGCCAGAATGTACCGTATTGTCTCACGAGCTCGTCCGGTCTGGAATATCAGCTTCTGAATAATCTGATTTCGCGACAATTCCGGATTTTGCCGGGCAATTTCCTCAAACGCGTCAAGAATACCTTTCTTTTCGCTTTTCGATAAAAGCGTAAATTCCCTGGCCTCCTTGACAAGGGACACATACTGTGCCTGAAACTACTCCAGCGATG
>CAYTHV010000246.1:0-3056 GCA_964437685.1 uncultured Pirellulales bacterium | reverse complement strand
TAGCGTAATCTGCGCTATTTGCGCATAACAATTCATGAAAGGTTGCTACGGAGGTCGCCTTGGGGCGGCAATTGAAAATTGACAAAGAAATATTTTAGACGGGATTAACAGGATATACAGGATTAGGAATGTAGGAATGCAGGTGTGAAAGAAGTAAATTTTTCTATTTTAGGTAAAGAAATGTCTTGTAATGAAAAGATTGTGGGGGTAAAATTGCGGACGAAGTGGGAATGGGAAAAATGGAGAGTTGATAATGTAAACTATGAATTAAGGATTTTTAAAATATAGCAAACAGAGAGTAATTGTATTTTGTATTCTAAGGTTAATTCGTGACGGTAAAGAAACAAAAAATATTATTTCTATATTTAATTTTATCCTCGTTATTTTTAAGTTTTCGCATTGTTACAGAAGTGTTCCAAAGATATTCTATAAACACAGCGATAACAGTGTACCTGTCTGATATTGACTGTTATAGTGCTCATAATGAATTGAAGTGGCATCTCTCATTTCCTGGCGTATTATGTCACTCTAATTACCATTATTGGTCTACAATAGATAATATGGTTCACATAACAAAATCAGGCGAAATTGTTGCCAGTATACATGGTCTATTTCAAGCGGAGTGGTTTGGAGTAAATTTAAAAAAAGTTATAATATTTTCTCCCATTAATCCAAGAGTGCGTGTAGATATTACGGAAGACTTTCTATCAGATAATATGAATTCTCCTGATTATTATTTTAAAAGCGTTTCTCTCTCTAATGCGAAGAAAAAAGAAATCAATATTTCTTTTGAATACCCGCTTTTTGTTGCATACTTTGTGACACCCTGCATAATAATCATTTATCTTGTCGCTTTGTTATATTGCGGCTGGATAGGGTGGCTTTCTTTTTATTGCTGGTATTTGTTTTTTAAAACAAAAAATCAGATATCTTTGCGTATTCGTATCAAATCCTATTTTTATTTGATCACTTTTCCAATATTTATCAGTTTATTAATAATTTCTGCCATAACCGCAGAGCTGGGATGTCGAGAGTTCTTTGTAATCAATCTTGTAGTTATCTTTGCAGGATCAATCTTATATTTGATAGAATCCGTTAGTGTGAAAAAACAATATAAAAAATATGTTGAGTAGATGAAAAACAGAAACGATAACCAATTAAATTTGAATTAAAGGGCAACGCGCTTAGGGGCGAGGCTATATGATATGTTCACTGCGCGAGTTTGCATGGACAAAGTGGACGTGATAGAAAAGACTCAACAATAATAAAGGCGGCCATAATGGAAGAAAAAAACAAGCTGAAGCTTGAACTCCCAACGGCACTGTGAATAAAAAAGGGCGGGTTTGAAACCTGCCCCTACCGGTAAATGAATTGGGCGAACACACAGGTTCGCCCCTACCGGAGACAAAAAACACAGCGGAATACGGGAACAGAAATTAATCCCCCTCCCCTGTTCATAAGTCAACAAAACTGTTACCCATGTATCGGTTGACAAATAGCGACAAGGGAGTATTATCTTCTCCCGCCGCAGGCGATTCCTCAACGACGAACTCCGAACTAAGAACTGCGAACTAAGAACTGCGAACTTTTTACAAAACGAACCCAATTTGTAGGTTGCCAGATCCGTTTATCTATCTTATAATACGCTACGGGTAAAGGATTTATCAGGAGCCAGACAATGTACGAAGAAATAAGTGTCAAACTCATCAGCGTTACCGAACCGGTCGGCAAGGCAATTGAGCGGACTAAAGCGATCCTCTTTTCGCCGTTCGACCTGGGCAAGTGGTTTACCATCGGCTTTTGCGCGTGGCTGGCATTTATGGGCGAAGGCGGCGGCTTTAACCCAACCGGCGGCAATGGCTGCAACAACTTCGGCGATATCGGACATTATATCCAGTCCAATCTATACTGGATTATTCCGGTCGGGTTAGGCGTTTCCGTATTGGCAATCGGAATGGTGCTGGTTCTGGCCTGGCTGCGCAGCCGAGGGAAGTTCATGTTTCTGGATTGCGTCGCCCGAAACAAAGCCGAAGTGTCGAACCCCTGGAACGAATATGCCGCCGAGAGCAACAGCCTGTTTGTATTCAAGATCGTTTTCGGACTCATTAGCCTGGTGTGCTATATTCCACTGGCCATCGGATGGTTCGCGGTGGTTGTTCCTCTACTTAATTCCGAACGATTGATCATCGCCTCAATCGGAATGATCCTCGTTCTTTCCCTGCTGACGCTGTCACTGACAATTGCAGTAGCTATCGTCGCCAAATTCACGGATCATTTTGTCGTGCCGACGATGTATCTGCACCGCATCCGATGTATGGAAGCATGGAAACGGTTTTGGGAACTGCTCAAAGACAATATCGGCCACTTTATTCTGTTCGCGTTGTTTTTGCTGGTGCTCAATCTTGCCGCCGGCGCCCTTATTTTTGCATTGGTTGTCGGAACCTGCGGCTGCGCGTGCTGCTTTTTGGCAATCCCCTTTATCGGCACCGTCGTGAAGCTGCCGATTTATGTCTTTATGCGGTCTTATTCGGCGTATTATCTGGCGCAATACGGACGGGAATGGGATGTCTTTATCCCGCCGGCTCCGCCCCAGCAGCCGCAGACGGCTCCCTCCCCTTCAGCCGATCCCAACCCGCTGATAACCCCGGATGAATTTTTCAGAGGCCAGATATAATTGAGAGTTTAAGATTTAGGATTTTTTAACCTATGCAGCTATTGAGACGGCATAAATATATTCTGATGTCGCTGGGCATTTACTGGCCGGCGCTGTTTGTATTAACACATATCCCCGTGCCGCAAATCGCCCGACAAAGCGGTATGTCGGACAAAACCATGCATGTTCTGGCGTATCTGGCGCTGGTGTTTTTCGTCTGGCTGGCGATCAGTCCGTATGAGAAAGTCAACTGGCTCAAGCTCAAAGCCTGGCTCGTCCTGGCCGGGGTGATGGCGTATGGTCTTTTTGACGAATGGTTGCAGGGGCGCGTCGGGCGGCAGATGGAATGGCTCGATTTGCTTGGCGATGCCAAAGGCGCTGTGGCCGTGCTGGTGATACTGAC
>CAYTHV010000245.1:0-3080 GCA_964437685.1 uncultured Pirellulales bacterium | reverse complement strand
CCGGCGGAATGCGTCAGCGCGTGATGATCGCGATGGCTCTGTCCTGTTCGCCGGGCTTGCTGATTGCCGACGAGCCGACGACCGCGCTGGATGTCACAATTCAGGCGCAGATTCTTGATTTGCTCCGTCGGCTTCAGCAGGAAAACCAGATGAGTATTCTGCTGATTACCCATGACCTCGGCGTAGTTGCCGAAATGGCTCAGAATGTCGTTGTGATGTATGCGTCAAAGGTTGCCGAAAAAGCCGAGGTTGGAAATCTTTTTGCTGAGCCGCTGCATCCTTATACGCAGGGGTTGTTACGGTCGCTGCCCCGGCTGGGCGAACGCAAAGAGCGTCTTGAGGTCATTCGCGGTTCCGTCCCCAATCCCGTCGCTTTTCCCACAGGCTGCAAATTCCATCCCCGCTGTCCCATCGGCTGCAATGACAAGCGTTGTCAAACCGATGAGCCGCAGTTGCGGGAAGTCGCGCCGGGACATTGTGTTGCCTGCTGGTATGCCAACGGTTATGGAAAGTGAATGGAAAAAATCTTAAGTACTAAATTCTAAATAATAAACAAATTCAAAATATGAAATTGAAAACCAAAAAAGTAAAAGTGTTTTTGTTGAGAATTTTTGATTTTTAAATTTGTTTAAGATTTAGTGCTTTAAATTTAGAATTTGTTTCGAATTTTACTGTCGGAGTGAATATGCCGGATAAAAAGATATTGCTGGAAGTGAAAGACCTTAAAACGCATTTTCCCATACGCAAGGGACTGCTGAATCGAACCGTCGGCTTTGTCAAAGCTGTTGACGGCGTCAGCTTCACGATACAGCAGGGCTCGACACTGGGTCTTGTTGGCGAAAGCGGCTGCGGCAAAACCACGGTAGGGCGGACGCTGCTTCGGCTTATTCCCGCCACTGCCGGGCAGGTTTCCTTTGATGGGCAGGATGTATTGGGCATATCTTCATCCCGATTGAAAAGTCTCCGCCGCCAGATGCAGATCATGTTCCAGGACCCGTATGGCTCGCTCAATCCCCGAATGACCGTCGAAGACATTGTCGGCGAAGGTCTGACGGTACATCGTATCGCCCGCGGTAAGCAGCGTCGCCAGCGTGTTGCTGAGATTCTCGAACAGGTCGGCTTGTCGGCTCGTTTTGCCGGGCGTTTTCCGCACGAGTTTTCCGGCGGACAGCGCCAGCGCATCGGCATCGCCCGCGCCCTGGCGGTCAGCCCAAAATTTATCGTTTGTGACGAACCCGTCAGCGCACTGGATGTCTCAATCCAATCCCAGATTATCAACTTGCTTCAGGATTTGCAGGACAAATTAGGTCTGACATATTTGTTTATCGCCCACGATTTAGCCGTAGTTGAGCATATCAGCGACTATGTTGCCGTGATGTACTTAGGACGCATTGTCGAGTATGCAAGCCGGAATGAACTGTACAGCAAACCGTTGCATCCTTATACCAAATCCCTGCTCAGCGCCATTCCAGAGCCTGACCCGGCCCAGAAGCATACCCGTATTGTCCTGAAAGGCGAAGTTCCAAGCCCATCCAATCCACCCAAAGGCTGCCATTTTCATCCGCGTTGTCCCTGGGCCGAGGATCGATGCAAAACCGAAGACCAGAGTCTTGAATCCAAGTGTTCGGGACATTGGGCCGCTTGCTGGAAAACAGATAAAATCGGATAAAAATACACCAAAATATTGTTGCTTACGATTGACTTTTTTATAAATTTAAGGTAGAATAAGGGCACAGGAGAAATGGATTGATGGACAGCAAAGGAATGATGCGAACGGAAACACGGGGCGACATACTGATCGTCCGTTTTACAGCCCCAGCCATTGGCGCTGCGGGGGATGTTCAGCAGCTTGCCCAAGACCTGCACGCATTAATCGAACAAGCCCAGCCTGTAAAATTGATTATCGATTTTTCTACGGTTTCCTTTTTTAGTTCTCAGATGCTCGGTTTATTGGTCGATGTCTGGCGTCGCCTGAAAGATTGCGGCGGCAGAGTCGTCATCAGCGGTATCAATCCCAACTTAACGCGTGTTTTCCGGATTACCAATCTGGACAAAGTATTCGAATTTTACCCCGACGCCGATTCGGCCGTTAAGGCTTTAGCCCGACCTGACGAAAAGAATGGCTGATCGATTCACAGACAACAAACGGGCTTGAAAGGATGCTGTAGTGCATTTAGATACACAATTCTCTATTTTCATGGTGAACAAACCCGGCATTTTGTCGCGTGTGCTTGGAGCTCTGGCTATCGAAAAAATCAATATCGTTGCGATGACGATGATGGATTCTGCTGAGCATGGCGTGATGCGACTGGTCGGTTCTTCACATGATAGTATCCGCAAGGTGCTGAATCAGCTTAATTTGCAATTCAGCGAAACGGATGTGCTTTGCGTCAATCTGCCGAATAAGGCCGGAGCGCTTGCGGATATTACCGCCAAGCTGGCCGCGGCGCATATCAATATTTCGTATGCGTATGTTACCGCCGGCGCCCGCGGGGGGCGCACCACCGGCATCCTGAAACTTGCGGATGTCAAAAAGGCGATGAAACTCCTTGCCGGCGACGCCTCCGTCCACCACGAAGAAGCCGTCCGCCGTGGTCCAGCTACACGACGATAACCAATCACGGTGATGTCGCAATTGCATGGGCAACGCTTTGCCCAGTTTATATTTGTCCCAAAGCAGGGGCAGGCCTGTGTGCCTGCCCTTTTTTGTTGTTTATTCAAAATCGCTGGGTGGGATAACCCCAAACCCTTGCATGTAGAGGTCATGGAGGTATCGCAAATACGTAAGCGTCCGGTGGGGTGTTGGAAGTCTTCTGTGTAGTGGGTGGCTATTTTGCCACGATATGTTGCTGGGCCCATTGATCCGGCAGCAGTTCGTGTAGTTGGTTGATCGGTTGGCCCGGTAATCGGGACAGCACATCTTCGATATAGGTAAATAGATTCAGGCCACAACGCTTGGCCGATTGGGTCATGCTGAAGAGTATGGCAGCCGTTCTGCCGCCCTTGTCGCTGCCAAAGAAAATCCGTAACCGTTCACAGAAAAATTTCATAAAAATCTCAAATTGTTAAAATAGGCAACT
>CAYTHV010000244.1:0-3086 GCA_964437685.1 uncultured Pirellulales bacterium | reverse complement strand
TTGCTCAAATCCTATCATCGGCTGGCCGCATAAGATTCCTGTCGGCAACCGGCAAGGGAAATACTCTGCGCATTTCAGACTTTTACCTCAAACCCAAGCATTCACGAACTGGCAAAAGCATGAAATTCGCCAAAAACCTGAATTTTGCAGACAATATTTTTGATATTAAGTTGCCAAAGAACAAAATGTTAAGTGCTGATGAATATTTGTACCACACAGGAACATGGTTACTGTAGATGGACTGCTGATAGAGGTTTTTGGCCAGTTCGACTGCCGATGAATAATCGGTGGTGGCAAATTTGGCGCCAATGTTTTTTAGGGGCCTTGCAACCTGTTTATCTTCGCCGGGGAGTTGGACTTTCCACCAGTATCGGCCGTTGCGGGTGTAGATGGTCCCGGGGAGATTAAAGCGTTCCTGTTTACTGTTTGTTTTTGCCATAGTTTCTTTCCTTGTAAACCTGAAAATTGCTCTAAAAATCATTTTCTGGTTACAAAAAAAGTTACAATGGCCGAATTGTCCTGTAAAACACAAAACAAAAACGCCTTGTAAGTTATTTACTTACAAGGCGTTATATCCAGTGGGCCCGCAAGGATTCGAACCTTGGACCAAGGGATTATGAGTCCCCTGCTCTACCGCTGAGCTACGAGCCCCGACTTTGTTCTCAAAATCGTTTAGAAAACGTTGGCATTGCTGCATCTCCAACGCAAACCCCAATAGGCAACCATGGCTGGCGGATAAACAACACAAAACCAAGCTGCAAATCGACGGTGGTAGACTATACCACAAGGAGACACGCTTGGCAAGGGAAAAGGACAACATCAATGGGGAAACCGGCATTAGGATTGGAAACGCGGACAACCGGATACTGATGTTATTTAGGCGTGCAAGCCGGGTCAGGATTAGCTGTACAATCGATCAGCCAGTGTTCCGCCAGAATCGCCAAATCGAGCAGATTGACGACGCCGTCGCCATTCGGCTGTGGAACGATATCCGCAGATGGCTGGCCAGGCGACTGCAGCCACTGATCAATTAGAACTTCCATATCATCCTGACCAACTTTGCAGTCGTCGGTCAAATCGCCGGCGAGCTTGTACTGACAGCCAACTTCTTTAAGAGCAAGACCGTGAAAAAGCCCCCCCGCAATCGCAGTAAAATGAGTGTCTGTCGGCGGCGTTGACTGGCCATAATGATCATATCCCCAGCCAACAATTGAGCTGTCCGTTTTCAGGGCAAGATTAAAACCATCGCCCGCGGCGATAGCCTTGTAATCATTCCCGTCTGGCGAGATTGCCTGCCCATAGTAATTGTAGCCCCAGGCGGCAATTGACCCGTCTATTCTCAAAGCAAGACAATGAGCGCCGCCGGCAGCAATGGCTTTAAAATCATTGCCATCGGGAATATCTGTAATCTGATTGACATCATCATTGCCCCAAACAACCAGCGAACCATCGAATTTAAGAGCAAGGCAATGAGTCCCGCCAGCCGCAATGGCTTTATAAACACTGTCCGTCGGAATATCCGCAAGCTGACCGCTATCGTCCTGTCCCCATCCGACAATCGAACCGTCGAATTTCAGGGCAAGGCCGTAATATGCCGCCGCGGCGATAGCGATAAAACCATTGCCATCGGGAAGGTCTTGATAGGCATCAACATTACCCCAAGCAACGAGTGAGCCATCGGATTTCAGAGCAAGGCTATAATCAAAGCCTGCTACGATAGCCGTAAAATGATTACCATCAGGAATATCTGAAATCTGGTTGGCGTCATTATCCCCCCACCCAACAATCGAACCATCGGATTTTAACGCAAGTGAGTGATTGGCACCCGCGGCAATCGCGATAAAATAGTCGTTGCTATCCGGCGGGGTCGCCTGCCCGGAAACATTATCCCCCCATCCATAGACTTGTTCTGCGAAGACCGGCACAGAAAACGCCATTATGCAAAGAAAAACGACTAAGACAGTCGCAATGGACAAAGACCTCTTAATTTTTACAAAGCGTTGCATGGTAATACCTTTTTGCGTTTAATCGTCACAGAATCCTATTACCAATTCGGCATATTCTACCTAATTTATCATTTAAAATCAAAATTCTGTACCAAAATGGCGATATTGTCTTATTTGTGCTACGACATATCCACTATCCAGGAATTACGCCAACACGGTACTGCTTCATTTGTTGCCGATAGTGTTTGGCTTTGCCGCCGGCAACTTCGTCGAGTTTTGCCCAGAATGCTTTGGAATGGTTTTTGTGAACGGTGTGGACTAATTCGTGGAGAATCACATAATCCTGTAAATGTTCCGGCAATTTTATCAGACTAACGTTCAGATTGATATTGTTCTGCGAGGAACAACTGCCCCAGCGGGTTTTTTGGTTGCGGATGCAGGCGCGGCGGTAAAAAAAGCCATGCTGGGTGGCCAGTTCTTTCAGACGTATGAATAATCGATCTTGTCCCTTCTCAATGTCGGGTATCGCAGTCGGGTTTTCTTTTTGAAATTGGTCAATTACATCGTACTTCTTGAGGACCTTGTGTATCCAGTTCATCTTCGACTGCACGTATCGCTCGGCATACCCTTTTGTACACCGCCAGGGCGCGGTTACGACAACAGTCCGGTCGGTTCGAACGGTAATCCGCAGGTTTTTAGCCCGCGGCGACCGAACCCACTTTATTTTGTCCCCCGCCAATCCGAGAGAGTCTGCTACTGTGTTCATTTTATCATCCATTTGAATGTTAATTTGGTATGCGGCAGAATATACACCCTTGTCAGCTTTTTGTGAAGTGTCAAGGTGACTTTTGGCTTTTCTTTATTCTCTAAAATGATATAATTCCCGACTTATTCTTGTAGATTTAGCAATTTCTTAAACAATTTAATAGTTTTTTTACATCAGGAACAAAGGCAGTCGCAATGGAAAATGGCGGATACAATTTTAACGAAATCGAAAAAAAATGGCAGGAACACTGGGTTTCCAACAAGATATTTCGTACCCCGGACGGCGCAGCGTGCGCCGACAAAAAGGGCTGCAAGCCGAATCCAAAGCTGTCTTTAGAGCAGCGCCCGAAATACTATGTCCTCGATATGTTCCCC
>CAYTHV010000243.1:0-3112 GCA_964437685.1 uncultured Pirellulales bacterium | reverse complement strand
CAGAGATCATGGGGGACAGGACCGCCGATCCGATAGATAGGTGAATTCCTACAGCACTTGCAGCGATTAACCATCGATTTTTCATGCGTTTCCCGAGTACGACACAACGTTGATATGAGTGTAGTCGTTTTAGAGGAATCGAACAAGATAGAGAATGGCCGGTTTTTGTTCCAATTCGGCTAATTATGTGGGCTTGGCGGCTTAATGCAGGATTTTATAATTCCGGGCGCCGAGTTTATCCAGATGGATCAGTTGGTTTCTGCCCATCGTAGCCTCAATATCAACGGTCTCGCCATTATATTGTTCCGTCAAATCATAAGCATTCGCACGGAGAAAGCTGATCAGTTTTCCCTCAGCAGGACTGATGTTAAAATGCAGGCGAACCTTTCCGCCGCGGACTCTATCGGCGACAGCGGCGGCCAATTTGTCAAGATTCATTTTCGTTTTGGCAGAAATCGCGATTGCATCATGATGGATGGTTTGCAGGGTTTCAAATACCTGGAGATTGTGAATGGTATCGGATTTGTTTAGCAGTGTCAGGACTTGTTTTTCGGCGCAGCCAATATCTTTCAAAACCTGTTCAACACTTTTTATCTGGTCGAATACAAACGGGCTGGAGGCGTCGACCACATGCAGCAGCAGGTCGGCGCTGAGAGCTTCTTCGAGCGTTGCCTTAAAAGACGCGACTAAATGATGCGGCAGATTGCTGACAAAACCGACGGTGTCGCTGAGAAGGGCTTCAATACCGCTATCAATCTGCCATTTGCGGGTACGGGTATCGAGTGTGGCGAATAATTTATCTTCCGTATAGACATTGGCTTCAGTCAGCGCGTTCATCAACGTGCTTTTGCCGGCATTGGTATAGCCGACAATACAGATGGTAAAAAATTCCTTGCGTCCATCGATTTCTCGAAGTTTGCGACGGTCGATGACTTTTAATTCGCGTTTTAGTTCGGTGATACGTTTACTGACCAAACGACGGTCAATTTCAAGCTGTTTTTCGCCTGTACCGCGTGTGCCGATACCGCCGACGCCTCCGACGCTCCCGCCTGCTGCGGTAACGGTATCCAAATGCGACCACATTCGCGTCAGGCGAGGGTAGGTGTATTCCAGTTGAGCTAATTCGACTTGCAGCTTTGCCTGTTTGGTTTGTGCCCGTGTGGCAAAAATATCGAGGATTAGTTCGCTGCGGTCGAGTACTTTGGCTTTGACAATTTTTTCAAGTTCACGGATTTGTCCCGGCGATAAATCGTTGTCAAAAATAACCACATCCGCCTTATTGATGCTGACTTTTTCCGCGACTTCCAGGGCTTTGCCGGAACCGATATAGGTACCGGGGTGAATACGGTTCAGGCGTTGTTGAATGCGCCCGGCTACAACCGCACCGGCGGTTTCAGTCAAACAGGTTAATTCAATTAACGGATCAATTTTGTCGATATCGACCTGGCGGTCCCGCGTATAGGCCCCGACCAAAATGGCCCGTTCCTTGAGAACCTGCAACTGCTCACGAATTTTTTCCAAATTAGTTTCAAACCTCCGATACAATTATTTCTATTAATTGTAACAGGATAAAGGGAAAATCTCAAGAAATATAGAATATCTAATAATAAACAGTGTTTAACTACTTTTATTGAGATAGAAAAAAAGCCGACAGAATTTCTTCTATCGGCTTTAAATTGACAGTTTATTGCTTATTTCGGCAACTGAACGCCTTCGGCAGCCTTTTTGGCGTCTGCTGCGGCAGCATCAGCGGCTTTTTTTGCATCTGCAGCAGCGGCATCAGCGGCCTTTTTTGCATCTGCGGCGGCGGCATCAGCGGCTGTTTTCGCATCTGCGGCTGTAGCATCTGCGGCTTTCTGTGCATCGGCAGCGGCAGCATCAGCAGCGGGCTGTGCCTCATCAGCGGCCTTTTGAGCATCTGCGGCAGTCTGCTCTATGACGGTATCCGGAGTAACCGGTTCTTTCTTTTCACAGCCAGCGATAACCATGACTAACGCTACCAACACAACTAATGTAATCCGTGCCAACATTTTGCTATTCTCCTAAAAACAGGGTCAATCCTTTTATGACATTTGGGCAACACTGCTCAAACCGTCTTATATTTGTAACCATAATACCTTTTAAATCTCTTTTTTACTATACAAATCTTCAATTGAAATGCAATAAAAAATTTAGCATGGCAATCTGAAAACCCCGGTTTTTGAGATCATTTTTGGATATAATTCCACAGATTATTAGTTTTGGATAAATTTACTCGATTACAGGCAATTTTATGAAAAAGCGCCTGCTGCGTAATGATGACCATCGCCGCCGTCTGGCGGTCTTGGGCCACAAACTCGGCAGAAAGGCACTTACCGAGATATGTGCTATATTCTGATATACTAAAAATTAAAATGCTATAATAATATTAAGTACCAATACTATCTACACACTCTGGGAGGGTTTTGTACAGTGTTTTAAAGTGCTTATTTGCTTAATTTCTAAAAAACACGGGGGAGGGTTCAACGTTCTCGAACTCACACAACATATTTCAATACAACAGGTTACGCTGAAAATATTCCCAATAGTCAAATTGCTGATTCAGTTTTCGAACAAAGACACTTAGTGCCGTAAGTCTTTATAAAATAAACAGGTTATGATAGTTTTCGATATCTGCAAAAAAGCCCCTGTCCTTTTGAAAGGGTGGAATGCGGGACTCGAACCCGCGACCCCCAGATCCACAATCTGGTGCTCTAACCAACTGAGCTACGTCCACCGCGACTTCAAAATAAAGCCTTTTCGGGCTTGCTTTTGAATCATTCTGGGATTGTATCTTGGGGGAGGGGGCTTGTCAAGAATAAGATATAAGATTGTTTGTATCGTCAATTGTTAGTTATCGTGGGCAGATAGCGCTCTTACAGATGCACGTAGATGATAAAGCAGCCAAAAAACAAAATTTTATTGGACTTTCCGGATAGACTTGATTACTATGGCCCCCCAACGGATGTAGAAAAGTATCGAATTTACGGAGATAGTGGAGATTACTATGAAGAACAGTTGGATTTTTTCGATTGTGTGTGGGGTGATTTTTTTGTTGGTTGTTTCAATTCCTGCGATGTCTGCGCCTTCCAAT
>CAYTHV010000242.1:0-3115 GCA_964437685.1 uncultured Pirellulales bacterium | reverse complement strand
TGAACTCAATTCATAAATCAGTTTCATAAATTTTTACTCCGTATTCCGTACTGCGCACTTCTCAACCGCGAATGAACGCTAATGAACGCAAATTAATTTCCTGTTCTGTTTTCCAACCCATGAACTTTTGACCGGCATTTTTCCAATCCTTGGACTTTCTATTATTAAATTATCGGACTGATCACGGCTCCGCCCTTATTTTCTCCAAGAGGAGAACTTATATCCAAGAGCTAGAATTCTCGCCTTTGCTTTTTCAGTGATCTGTTCAACATCAGACCCCGCAATCTCTTCCTCCTTACCAAACTTCATCCTCGGACAAGGATCGAGGTCGCTAATCTGTCTCATGTAGAAGTTTTCAACCAAGTAAAACTTGCCAACAAATCTCTGATCGGTGCCCTTAGAAATCTGGAGTTTAAAAACTTTTCGGTTCCCAACATCGCACCAGTATGAATCAACCTCCTTCATGTACACCCTTTTTCTTTGAGGATATTGGACTGACTTCAGTTCTGTTTCTTTCAGGAAAAGCTGGTTTCCAAAAATGCTCATTTGGGAAATGTGATTTAAAAAAACACTGGAGCTTATTCGAAGCTTCTTGATTAAGCCTTAGCCCTTCATTTACAGCCTGTCTTAACTGATTATACGCACCTGATTTTTGATTTTTTAGAGCTGTAAATCTAGGGTTGACCTCGCCAACAAACTCAACTGTTATCTTGCCGTTCGGTTTGTTATCTACTGCGTTTTCCATGCAAAAACACTGAACCGGTCTCGTATATTCATTGTATGTTACGAGCGCGTCACAGGCTTGCAAATATTGGTGCTCTGCCAGCACTGCTTGGTTGAGATCATCTGGACCACTCCGCGCAATAAATGCCAAATCCTGCTTATTGATATGGGCGGCGTTCATAACAGTTAGAAGAAGATGATCCGGCTCGATTTCGCCTATAAATTCACGAAGGTTGCATAGATCTTGATACTGCTCAAGCATCGCAAACATCAACTGATGGGCTGCAGTTAGTTGCCGTTCACGTTCGGCTTCGATGTCTTTTCTTCTATCATTTCTAAAAGCAAACCACGCCCCCACAAATACAGCACCTAGCGGTATGGCTACCTGTTCGGCAATCCATATCGCCGCCCTTGTCACTTCATTATTCACCACGAATTGCATTGCCTTACCGTCTCTCGATTTCTGCTTTTATTGCCCGCCACGCATCGGCCACACGTAGTTGCTGGCGGTCTTAATGTAATCGTTCACGCTACCATTATACATACTCACGTACCACGCGTAGTCTGTACTATATGAGCTAGACGTACCCGACCAGAAGAGGTAGGCATCGGACTGCACGTCGAAGTGGTTTCTGTGACAGAATTGTTCTTTCAATGTGTCCATGTCGGGCAAACGCCAGTCAGAATATTCAGCATAGGTCAGATTGTCGCAATAGGCCACGGCCTCTGCCCACGTCTTTTGCCCGCACGGGGTTGCGTTGTATAGCCACATTCTGCCCGTATCCTTGTCACTCAGGGTGACATCGCCATTAGCGTAAGTATTACGCACCCACCGTTCATTCACTACTTCCCATGAAACAGCCGTCGCATCAGCGCCCGCCGGCACGGACTTTATCATCAAAACCGCTTTGGAATACAGGGGGTTCTCCTCGCCTTGTGTAACCATCCAATATACGCCAACACTGATTACCGCCAGAACAATCGCTGCAAGGGCCCAATTGCCAAGACAGCTTTCTTTGCTTTTTTCTTGGAGCGGAGTTTCCTGATGTAAAGCACTCCCTGCCATTTGCCCAACCCGCAACTTGATATAGATGGCTTTGGCGCGGTTCTCATCTCCGTCCGCTTCGGCGAAGGCGCGCGTCCAGACACCCAGAACCAGCCGGTTTTCCTGCATCTCTTTGGCCACTTCGTCGTAAAATTCGTCATCATTCATGGAGGCGGGATTCTCCTTTGTCTGAAGCGTCGGCGTTTCCATACGCCCCGCAATGACCGCCGGTTTACTTGCGGTGACGGCAGGTGCGACAGCGCCATCGCATTTACCTTCTTTTCGTAAAATCTGATAGGACGCCACGGCAATAAAGTAGAGTGCCGGTCCGCCGTGCCCGCCGAGAGCAGTAGAAATCACCATATTCACAAAAATAAACAACACGCAAATTCCAAGCGAAGCCGCCACGGACAAGGGTTTTCGTGCCATTCCGAACCGGATCAGCAACGGCGGAGCCAAGCCAATCACCCATGAAACGATAAAGGAAGCGATCAACGCCCCCCGAAATTCATTGCCAAGCCCTTCAACCCAAAGGCTTGCGGCCAACAGGCAGATAAAAAAGAACACGGATCCAAAAAATGTTCTCATACACTTCTCTCTCTCGATCTGTGGTTATCGTACCTCTGTGCCTCAGTGCCCTCTGTGGTAAATCTCCTAAAGTACCGATTCGAGCTTCGCGGCCAGAATATCAATTTCTTTCTTCGTTCGTTTCTCTGTACAGGCGACGAGCAGGACGTTTTCCATGCCGGTGTAATAGCGTCCGGCGGGGAACCCGGCGGCGATGCCTTCGCTGATCAGGTCGCTGACGACTTCGCCGGCATCTTTTGGAAGCTTCAGCGCGAATTCGTTGAAGAAAGGACGGTCATACAGCGGTTCGACACCTTTGATCGCTTTGAGGCGCATCCAGGCATAACCGGCGCGGTCCATGCACTGGCGGGCGACGTCGGCAAATCCATCCTTGCCGAGCAGTGAAAGATAAATGACCGAGCGAAGCGCGCAGAGCTGCATGTTGGTGCAGATGTTCGATGCCGCCTTTTCGCGGCGGATGTGCTGTTCGCGGGCCTGCAGTGTCAGCACATAACCGCGCCGCCCCTGCCCGTCCGTGGTCGCGCCGACGATGCGGCCCGGTATATTGCGGACATATTTTTTCTTCGCCGTCAGGAAACCAAGATACGGTCCGCCGAACGAAAGCGGCAGGCCGAGGCTCTGGCCGTCGCCAGTAACGATATCGGCATCCATTTCGCCGGGCGTTTTAACGACGCCAAGCGAGATCGGATAAGCCGACACCACGGCGATTGCACCGGCGCTATGCGCCTGAGCAATCACATCGGTCAGATCGTCGAGGCA
>CAYTHV010000241.1:0-3154 GCA_964437685.1 uncultured Pirellulales bacterium | reverse complement strand
TGATTATCCGATACGCCAGCCAAAAAACAAGAGGGGTTTCACCGGACGCTCACGTTAACCGAGCTGTAAACAGTCATGACGAGATTGAAAAGTCTGCATTGCAGACAGGATCATTGAAGAATAAATCAGACATTACCTAAAATCCGGTCAGTTAAGATAAAATATAAAACAAAAACGCTAAATAATAACCCTGCATGCAAGACTCTATCATATAGCCTCTTACCTCATCTCTGGGGCAGTTTATTTTTGACAATACGGGTCTGGCAAAAAACGCTACCTGTCCTGTTGAATACGGCTGGGTGGACGATTATCGAACTGCTTTGTTCACCCATCCTGTGATATTTACTCTATAATATTACAAATGTCAAGACTTGTAGTTAGTTAAACTCAAGATGCCGATATTAATCATAAGCTTTTGTATATTGGTCATTTGCAATTCACGCATTCGGCAGTCGACTACTTATTTACACCCAAAAACAGAGTATGCTTTCACAATTTCAGAGCAGTAGTAATGCATAATTTCAGCTTCTTAAAGAAATATTTCTGATTTTTATGTCCCCGGTACTCACCTTACAGGCAATATATGATGAAAGAAATGACAACTAAATATTTACTCTATTTGGAAAGGAAGTAAAAATGAACAGACGAATGATCATGGTAGTAACCGCTGCTTTTATCTTGAGCCCTCTGGCTATGGCAGCAACTGAAAACAGCAGTCCTACCCGTGGGAAAGGATCTCAAGGCATCAACGACAAAGGGACTGCGGGTTCTGAAACGCCCCAAAACAGTCAAGTTGTCAGAAACGGCGGCACTCAGGGGCAAAACGGTAAGGGCCATTTGAATCCCGATAAAGAAGTTGGTAACGGTCGCAAGGGCCATCGTGGTGGTGCCCAAGGCATCAACGGCCAAGGGACTACGGGTTCTGAAACGCCCCAAAACAGTCGAGTTGGCAAAAACGGCGGCGCTCAGGGGAAAAATGGTAAGGGCCATTTGAATCCCGATAAAGAAGTTGGTAACGGTCGCAAGGGCCATCGTGGTGGTGCCCAAGGCATTAATGGACATGGCGGCCCTAAAGGAAAGAATGGATACGGTGGCGCAAAAGGGAAAAATGGACACGGTCATGGCAAAGGAAAGGGTGATCCCAATGCAGTCGAACAGGACAACGGTACCGGGGAAAAAGGCAATGGGCATGGCGGCAATAAAGGTCAAAACGGTTCCGGTAACGGCAGAGGTGGTGCGCAAGGTGGGAATAGAAATGCTCAGGGTCGCAAGGCTGCTTAATCCAGTACCGACGATGAATTCTAACTAAGGACAGGCATCTGTCCTTAGTTTTCTATGAATGGTTAAAAAGATATAGAATCATTTCAGGATTTCAAGTACTCTATTGGAGAATGAAAAAACAAAACAAAAAAATATTCGCTGCTTTAGTTCATGAAAATGCCGATATGCTGCTGACATTTATACGGGCTACCATCCGCGATCCGGCAACTGTGGATGATATCTTTCAAGAAACAATGCTCATCGCATGGCGGCGTTTTGACGATTATGACCCAATTAAACCGTTGGCAAAGTGGCTACGGGGGATTGCCCGCAAGCTGATACTGGCCCATTTCAGCCGGCTAAAAAAACGACCGGTTTTTTGTAGCGAGGACGTGCTTGATGTACTGGATGATCGCCTTTCACATATCGGTAGTCAACCCGGTGATACATGGACCGACAAAGTCTCAGCGATGGATGCCTGCCTACAGCAATTGCCCGAACCAATGCACCAATGTATAAAGCTGTTCTATCAAGATGACCAAAAGACAGAAGATATTGCCTCGGCCGTTAACTTGACACGTGAAGCCGTAAAGAAACGCCTCCAGCGTGCGAGGAGTATGATTGTCGATTGCCTGCGGCGAAAGGGCCTGTTTCCAACTGCGTCAACGGAGGTAAATAATGAATAAGAATAATGATACCTCACAACCCAATTCGGAAGATCGTAATACTGAATCCATCGCAGAAGAATTGTTAGTCGACGCTATGCTAAAAGGACATTATCAGGACAGTCCTCAATCCATTGCCAATCGCGTCGACAAAGCATGCAATAAGATGGACATAGAACATCGCAATCATATATTCGACCACTGGATGGCTAAAATATCTGCCGCGGCAGCTGTTATAATTCTGGCATTCATATTCGTTTTCAATACGCCGCCAACCGCACATGCGGACTTCGCTGCCATTCTGGTCGCCTTTGATATCGGCGATAAAACATATAAAATAAATGTCAATGCGGTGACGGACAACACGCCCCAATATCAATACAAATCTCCTCGACGAGGCAATACAGCCGAGCACCTGGACGGTGCTTCTCTCTATATTCGCCAGCACAGCTATGTTTTGGACTACCGCACCGCTCGCGGCCGAGGGGTCACCAGGGGATTTGATGGACATAGCCACTGGCTGTTGCTTCATCATCGACGACAATCCGTTCTAAGCGATGATCCCAATAGCTTATATTCAGAGGTTCCCGATTATATCCAGGAACTTCTCTTTATGGATTTGCGTCAAATGCTGCATCAGATACAGACAAAATACAGGTTGTCCGAGCCGGTCCTTAGCCAGGAGGACGGCGATCTTAACCAGATGCAATACTATGTTGCTGAACGCATCAGCCTACGTAGCAAGATGCCTAAACGCATTGAACTGTGGTTTGATACCACAGCCAATCAACTCCAAAAAATTCAATGCTCGGATATTTCTTTCCACAGTGCCAGAAGTGCGATATACACAATGCAGATTGAATTAGTTAGCACAGAACCGTTGCCGGGCAGTTGGTTTAACCCCCAATCCCATCAGAGGAGCATGTCCAACAATTAGACACAACCTCCCGTTGACCAACTTGATTGCCTTGTAAACGAAATTACAACAGTTGAGTATAAAAATTCTCGAACTCACACAACATCTTTCAAAGCAACAGGTTACGCTGAAAATTACCCCAACAGTCGAATTGCTGACTCGATTTTTCGAACAAAGATAATTAGTGCCGTAAGTCTTAGTAAAGGAAGCAGGTTATGACAGTTTGTGGTATCTGAAAAAAACGCACCCGTCCTTTTGAACTACCCCCAAGGGGATTCGAACCCCTGTCGCCGGGATGAAAACCCGGTGTCCT
>CAYTHV010000240.1:0-3161 GCA_964437685.1 uncultured Pirellulales bacterium | reverse complement strand
TTGATGGTTCTGCCGTCGGCGGCGATAGCGGCCCCGGCAGCAATCGCATCATCTACACTGATTTCGCCCTTGGGATTACTCAGGGGGAAGACCAGCGGATTTTTGGCCATCGCGGATATCATTTCTTTCGAGACCATATTCGGCTGTGCGACACCAATGAAAATATCCCGGCCTTTAAAGCCTTCCAGCAAACCGCCGGTAACATTGCTTTTATTGGTTACTTCTGCCAGCTTGTGCTTATAGGGATTCATTTTCACTGTTCTGCCTTTATAAATTGCGCCGGCAGAATCATAGACGACAATATCTTTAAGTCCAAACTTCAGCAGCATCATGGTGATGGCGTACCCGGCGGCTCCGGCGCCGAGAATGATGGCTGTGCAGTCCTGCGGTTTTCTGTTGGTTTTCTTTAACGCATTAATCAATGCCGCCAGCGAGACCGTTGCGGTGCCGTGCTGATCATCGTGAAATACGGGGATGTCGAGCCTGGCTTTGAGCTTTTCCTCGACTTCAAAACAGGTCGGAGCGGAGATGTCCTCAAGCTGGATAGCGCCGAAACTGGGGGCGATTTTGCAGACCGTTTCCACGATTTCATCGGGTTTCTTTGAGTCCACAAGAATCGGGATGGCGCTGACCTTTGCGAATTCAGCGAAAATGGCCGCCTTGCCTTCCATCACTGGCAAAGAGGGAAGAACGCCAATATCTCCCAGCCCTAAAACTGCGGTTCCGTCGGTAACAATTGCGACGCGGTCACACAGGCCCGTATAATCCCATGCGACGGCAGGATTTTCAGCGATTTTCAGGCAAACCGAGGCGACGCCGGGAGTATAAACCATTCGCAGGCAGGTCAGACTATTGATGGGAATCCGGCTGACCATTTCAATGGCGCCGCGGCGATGGATCTCAAGAACGTCATCCCTGACGCTGAGTATTTCAATGCCGTCAATCCCTTTGACTTTGTCAACGACTCTGTCCAAATGGGCTTTGTCGGTGCAATAGACCTGAACATCCCTGATTTTGCTGTGGCTTTCAATCCCGATGGTGGTTATGTCGCCAAGGTGTGCCGGGACCTGTCCTACTGCCGTAATCAGCTTTCCGAGCATACCGGGTTTGTCAATAATTGTGCATCGCAAAGTGTAAATTTCTGAAGCGCGATAACGTTCCTGCCAGCTTATTTTATTCATAACAATATCCTCAATTACAGTTTTTTGCGGTACTTGCTCAACCCGCTTTTATGTATCAGTTGAAGTGAGATCATGATACCTGCACCCATTTTCAAGGTTGCTCAGAACGCCTGAACACCCATGCAACTTGATTCGGTTATTATACGTGTGTTCATTTCTATTTCAATCTCGTTTTGCTCGGTTATTGTATGAGTTTTAGGTCTGTGACTGTTTATGGGGCTGTCGAATGTCGCCGCCGCAAGATTGAGGCTTTTGAATTGGGTACAATTTTGCGGCAATCGTGCAACTCTTAATTTCCCCAGATTTTCCTTGAAAGGGGTAACTGGGGTGTCGCCCAAAAAGAGTAAGTTGTGGAGGTGTCATGAAGTTTTATAAGAAAGAGATATTTTTAATTATTCTGTAACTATATATTCCGTATAGCGTTGCGCGAAATCGTAAAATAATTGCTAATTTTTTATAAAAAACAACTTGACGAAATTCCAGGAATGGGTAGACTATTTCTTCTCATTGCGGTTGAGAACACCAGTCGCAAGTGAGGAATAAAGTGTCGTCCTAAAAGATTGCCGTGAAATACGGCCTTTGAAACTCGACGGGGTTTGTCGAGAATAAAAAGAAAGGACGGTTTTTTTAGGGTTGAAAAAATATCCTGAAAAAAGAAATTTTTAGCTTGACTGCTTAATGGCGAGTGATTAAACTCCCCGACTCTCAGCAATGTCGCTGGCAGTAAAGCAGCGGCATTTTTTTTGCTCTTTGAATTATGGATAGATAGTTGAGCCTTGTAACGTCGTCGAAAGATTTGACGGCGGCGTTCGAGTCAGATACGACGATGAAAGTCGGGCTCGTAGCTCAGCTGGTGAGAGCGCACGCCTGATAAGCGTGAGGTCGGAAGTTCGAATCTTCCCGGGCCCAATAAAATATGGCGATTGCGTATTAGTAATCGCACAAGGCTCGGGGACGTAGCTCAGTTGGGAGAGCGCTAGCTTTGCAAGCTAGATGTCGTGGGTTCGAATCCCGTCGTCTCCACTGGTTTACAATTTGATTTTTGCCGTCGTGGTTGCTTAGCGACGGAAAAGATAAATGCCAAACCTATGCAAGACAGATATTTAAGATCTGTCACGGCGACCAGTCAATCTTCGATTGATATGGTCAAGTTATTAAGGGTGTATGGGGAATGTCTTGGTATCGAGAGGCGATGAAGGACGTGGTAGACTGCGATAAGCTCGGAGCAGGTGTCAAACAACCGTTAATTCCGAGATGTCCGAATGGGGAAACCCGTTGGGAACGGGCAACCGTTTCCCATCATCCATGGATGAATGTATAGTCCATGTGAAGCGAACGCAGGGAACTGAAACATCTAAGTACCTGTAGGAAAAGAAATCAACCGAGACTCCGTCAGTAGCGGCGAGCGAAAGCGGACGAGCCCAAACCAAACTTCGGTCTGGGGTTGCGGGCGTTACATAATCAGGATAGTAAACCAGTAGAATGATCTGGAAAGTTCAACCATAGAGGGTGAAAGTCCCGTACATGAAAGTTGAAATCCTGTGTAGCGTACCAGAGTAGCACGGAGCTCGTGGAACTCCGTGCGAAGCAGGGGAGCCCACTCTCCAAGGCTAAGTACTACTCGATATCCGATAGTGAACCAGTAAGGCGACTGAACGATGAAAAGTACCCCTACTAGGGGAGTTAAAAGTACCTGAAACCATACACTTACAAGCTGTAGGAGGCCTATGCCCGCTTCGGCGGGAATGGCTGACTGCGTGCCTTTTGCATAATGAGCCGGCGAGTTATCCTTTGTGGCAAGGTTAAGCACCTCAGGTGTGGAGCCGTAGCGAAAGCGAGTCTGAACAGGGCGTTCAGTCGCAAGGGATAGACGCGAAACCAAGTTATCAACCCATGGCCAGGTGGAAGGGGATGTAAAAGTCCCTTGACGACCGAACTCATTAACGTTGAAAAGTTATGGGATGAGCTGTGGGGAGGAGT
>CAYTHV010000239.1:0-3196 GCA_964437685.1 uncultured Pirellulales bacterium | reverse complement strand
GAGTCACACAGCGGGCGATCGGAATCGAACCGACATGACCAGCTTGGAAGGCTGGAGCTTTACCACTAAGCTACGCCCGCGATAAATCATCAAAATTGCGGCTACCGTAATGATCGACGCCAAAAACTCATATAACGCATCGACAACTGCGATAATTTTGAGGCGATTATAACCATCCCCAAAAAACAAGGCAAGAATATTTTCAACAAAGAATTCAAGACATCGTAAATCGAAAACAAAAGCCGTGCAAAACAAGCTTTTCAGCTTCTTTCACACGGCTTTAATTGTTAGATTGGGCTTCGATTAAGCGTGAACCATTTTGTTGTGGGTCTTCTTAATCGCCTTATGAATGCTTTTTAAAACATAATTTTCGGCGACTGCTTCCCAACCCATGTGCTTGGCGATCTCGTAGCCGCTGCGGAGCAGCCGATATGCCTCGTCATCATTTTTGGGTAGCCGGGCACAGATTTCCAACGCAATCTTTTCGCTGATTTTGTGTTCGATGCGATTACGGTAATCGCGGTCGATTTTCAGCATTTGCTCTATTTCCATGCCGGAATCTCCGTTGAGTTCCGTATAGTCAGCATAGATCACGTTAGGCGTATCTTTGCCGTCTGTTACGGCCTTGGCAAAGCCCGCACAGCCGCAAATCGACGTAACAACACATAATGCCCCAAAGCACAGCGGCTCTAACTGAGCGATACCGAAGGGTTCATAAATACTCTGCCCAAATTCAGCATCGGAACCGCGGCGGATATCCATAAACTCCATATCATAAGGCATCCGGTGACCGCAGCATTGGCGGGTAAAACCAAACTGGTTAATAAAAATCACTTTGACCGCCCTGCTTCTGGCGTTGAATTCCTGGACGCCGGCATAATACGCCGCTTCGCCTCCGGACAAGTCCGGCATTCCTTCGCGATGCGCAACGGGCCAGTTATATGCCGCTTCCATGTTATAAATGTCACGGTCGCGGCGACGATGCGTTTCAGTGCTGAGAACCAGCAGTACACCGGTCTTGCCCTGGGCGACAAATTCATGATCCACATGTTCCAGTACGCGAAGGTCACGCCACAGCC
The DNA here is from genome assembly GCA_964437685.1 of uncultured Pirellulales bacterium. Taxonomy (GTDB): domain Bacteria; phylum Planctomycetota; class Phycisphaerae; order Sedimentisphaerales; family Anaerohalosphaeraceae; genus Anaeroglomus. The sequence continues at coordinate 2,117 of CAYTHV010000239.1, read as the reverse complement.
CCTTGCTTAAAACAAGCCGCGTTACATGGCTGAATACAAAATCCGGCTTCCAGCCCAGCAAATTCTGGCAGTATTCTTTCAGCTTTTCACGCGACTGATTTTTCTCGGCAAGCGTCACTTCATACGCGGGAATACCGTGGTAGGTTAAATCGATATCAGCCAGTTCAAACTCCGGCGCGAGAAATTTCAACTCATCCACCACGCAGTCGCCGACAGCAAGGATGTTATCGCAGAATCGCGCCGCATCCACCAGCGCATATTTAAAGTAATGTGTCTGATCGCCAAACACATCATTGACATACAAATCCTGCTGATGCGCCTTACGCATCACATTGTAGAACATCGTATCGTGGCCGGTGTGCCCTTCGACAATACGGCGGACAGGAGCAACTTCATGGGCATAGAATACTGTTTTGAAATCAAACGGGTCAAGTTTGGCCGCCAGCGCAGTCGGCATCCCCATAAACTCATGCGAAACAATCACCGTATTGCTGTCTTTTTCGGCGGCGCCGATGGCTTTCAATGCGGCAATCGCCGGGATCGCCAGACGCATGTACTGCTCAAACTCCCAGAAATTTTCGTACATGTTGCTCTTGATGCCGAATTCGAAAAACAGCGACGCCTTGAATTCATTCAAAGGCGCCTGATCCATTCGGGTAATATCAATCAGAATGATTTCGGGTGAACTCTTAATCTGTGTCAGTGGATCAAAAAAAGTACGTCGGCCATACACAATGCCTACATTATACTTATTTTCAATTCGGCGAAAGCTGGAAACATAACTGGTCTTGACATATCCATCAATAGATGAATAAAGCACTTCTGCGCCAGGTCCAAGACGTGAAGAAACATCCCCCTCGGTGGAGAATAATGGGCTGACTAAAATATTGCGTGACGTGGCATCCAGATACGCTTTACTGGTAAATAACCCATCCAGTACAGCGCCAATCCCGCCTATTTTACCTACCGCCTCATGGGTGACATGAACAATTGTCGGTTTTTGTAGCATCGCCAATACCTCGCCTGATAAAAAAAAGTTTCTGTTTCAATTAAAATTTCCGAATACTCACTTTCGGAGCCCATAGATAATTAAAATATAACGAATAATCGGCTTATAGTGAGATTTTTACTCAGTATTTTTACTCTTTTTTTTTGCGATTTGTTTTCTGCAAAAATAAAACTTTATTTCATCGTCCGAAAAAAAATGAAAATACCGATTTTCAAAACAATTCAGCCTTTTTTTAGCCATTCATTGAGATTATTGGCCAATACCTGTACATCGCGTGATTTTAGGATGTGTTCTTTAATCGCCGGCTTGATTTCGACCTTTGCCATCGCCTTTTCGGCCTGTTCCCATAATTGAATACGTTTCTTATCCGTTTGAGCTAGATACAACTCTGTCACCAGCTCTTGCAGCCGTTGCAGGGCTACTTCGTCCAGATTCTGGTAATAGTTTGATATAATATTTTGTTGATATTTTGAATACATTTTATCGGGTATCGTCATTTTACCTCGTTTCTCTTTTCCTATCATTATAATTATAAAATGTAAATTGTAAACAGGCGAAACCGGGACAAAAAGTGTCTGACCCAATAGTGTTCGGCTCGGTATTTGCTCTTTAACAATTTCAGATCGCGTTTCGGTATTTTGGAGATTATGCGGAGTACACTGAAAGCGGTCTATGGTTATTTGCCAGGTATGGATGATATTTCGCCGGCAACCCAGCAAAAGATCCTCAAAAAGCTGGAAAAACTCGAACTGATTGAAGCTGAACAGATCCGCATCAGTAAATCAGCTTTGCGATTTGGTGTGATTAAGGAAAAAGGATGGGAGTTTCTTCAAAAACAACCCCGTTTAAAGACAACCCGCGGCGGCTCGGCACACCAGTGTCTGTGCTATTATAAACGGCAGGTCGATCTAAAACAGGGCGCGTTGCAGTCCGGCTGTGACCTGGAAATTCCCGGCACAAAGGGGTGCGCCGACATCGTAACCCAAAAAGCCGATGGATATCACAAAAAATACCATAACCTGTTAAATCACAACAGATTATGGAAATCTTATTATCGGAGGAGGAGGGATTCGAACCCCCGTTACCTTTCGGTAAAACGGTTTTCAAG
>CAYTHV010000238.1:0-3218 GCA_964437685.1 uncultured Pirellulales bacterium | reverse complement strand
AGTATCTGCCGTTTCGCGTGTAGATGGCTCCGGGCAGACTGGTTTTGTCGTGGCCAGTTTTGGGCTTACTAGGCATTTTTTCCATTGTATTTTCCTTTGCAAACAGAGTAAAAAAGTCTTTTCTGGTTACAAAATAAGTTACAACGGCTGTTTTGGCCTGTAAAACCAAAAAAAATAAAGCCTTGCAAGTCGTTACCCTGCAAGGCTTTATAAAAATTCGGAGAAACAGGATTTGAACCTGCGACCTCTGCGTCCCGAACGCAGCGCTCTAGCCAAACTGAGCTACTCTCCGCTGTGAAAGCGAGGAATTATACACTGCCCAACGGCGGAATGCAAGCTCTACATTATGAAAATTGGGTCCACATCGTAATAAATTCCCACTGCCGGCCGGATGGGGGGCTGGGTCCGTAAATCCGCCAGGAACCGCTGCAAATCCGCCGCTGTGGGGGCTTGAAGGATGATTTGGAGTCGGTGGAACCGCTGGATTCGGCTGATGGTCGCCGGCATCGGGCCGCGAATTTTGATGTCCATGCCCAGCCGCTGGATGGTTAAATCAAGCTGCTGGCGCAGGTTTTTGCCGGCTTGCTCAAGCTGTTCATAATTGACATGACGCATCTGAATTATCGCCATCCGCCAGTAGGGCGGCAGACTGCAGGCCTTGCGGTGTTCCAGTTCATCCTTGACGAATCCGGCAAAGTCATATTTCAGGGCGTATTTAATCACCGGCGCATCCGGCAGGTAGGTCTGCACCAAAACCCGACCCGGTTTATCTCCTCTGCCGGCACGTCCGGCGACCTGATTAAGAAGCTGGAATGTCCGTTCATTGGCCCGAAAGTCCGGCAGGGTCAACGCCGTATCGGCGCTGATGATTCCGACAAGGGTTACATTCGGGAAATGCAGACCCTTGGCGAGCATTTGTGTCCCGGCCAGAATATCGATTTTGCCCGCGGCGAAGTCGTCAAGCAGGGAGTAGTAATCCTGACCTGCCATCGAATCACTGTCAATCCGGCGGATGCGAGCCTGCGGCAGGCGGGCGTTCAATTCTTCTTCGAGCCGCTGGGAACCCAAGCCGATCATCGTCATTGGTTTTTGGCAGAGCGGGCAGAGTTTCGGCACGAGTGTTTTCGACAGGCAATAATGGCAGATGGCGTAGCCGCTGCGAATATGGGCTCCCATGGCGGTATCTTCGGGTTTGTCCATGTCCGGCTTTTTGTGGAATGTCAGTGTTACGTCGCAGTTCATACATTGCAAGGTATGGCGACAGCCTGGGCAATACACGAAATTGCTGTAGCCGCGACGGTTGAGCAGGACAATGGCCTGTTCCTGTCGGTCGAGAGTGGCCTGAAGTTCTTTGAACAGGGCGGGGCTGAGGATGTGCGGGCCTTTTTCGCCGGTATTATGAAACGCCTGCGTCATATCCACGAGCTGCATTTTGGGCATCGGCATTTTGGTTACGCGATGCGGCAATTCCATCAGGCTATAAAATGATTTTATCTGGCAATTGGTCAGCGTTTCCAGCGAGGGCGTAGCCGAACCGAGCAGGCAATGGGCTTCGGCCAATTGCGCACGCTTGATCGCGACATCGCGCCCGTGGTAGCGGGGGACGGTATCCTGTTTGTAGCTTGCTTCGTGTTCTTCATCGACGACGACCAATCCGAGATTGGACAGCGGGGCGAAGATCGCCGACCGGGCGCCGATGATCACATCGGCCTGTCCATTTTTAATCATCTGCCACTGGCTGTTGCGCTGCGGGGCTGTTAGTCCCGAATGCAGGACGGCGATTTTCTCAAATCGGGAGCGAAACCGCTCAATGGTCTGCGTGGTCAGCGCGATTTCGGGCAAAAGCACAATTGCGGTTTTGCCCTGCTTAAGACATGCTTCGATGGCGCGGATATAGACTTCGGTTTTGCCGCTGTCGGTTACGCCGAAAAGCAGCGTCACGCCGAATTTGCCGGAGTGAATCTGTGCCGACAGGTGGTCAATGGCCCGTTTCTGTTCATCGTTGAGGGTGACATTTTTGCCGTTGTATTCAAGGCCTTTGGGAATTGCCGGCAGCGTCCAGATGACCCGTCTTGCGGCGACCCGGACTAATCCTGCGCGAATGAGTTGTTTGAGCGGGCTGACTTTGCAGTCGGCCTGATGCAGGAGGTCTTCTTTTTCGACGGCTTTGGATTCATCGATTGCGTTGAGTGTTTGCAGAATATTGAGAATCGCCTGCTGTTTTTTGCTCTTGACCGCGGCAATGGCCTCGGCCTGTTCGGCAGCCAGATAGAAAAATTGCTTAGTTTTGGCTCCGGCGTCCTGTTTGACCGCGGCAGGTACAATCGCCGCCAACACCTGTCCGAGCGGGCAGACGTAATACTCCGCGATCCAGCGAGCCAAGGCCATGAGCTGGTCATTTAAAAGAGGAATGGGGTCGAAAATTTTCCGGACGGATTTGAGCTTGAATTTCTTGCTTTTCTGAACCGCGTCGGCGTCCGTCAGAACCTCCAGCACAAATGCGGGAACGACCTTGTTGATTTTGCCGAAGGGGACTTCGACCCGCTGGCCGACGGCGGCCGTACCGATCCCTTCGGGGAGCAGATAATCAAAGACGTTGTCGGCGCCGGTATCGACGGCGACACGGACGACCTGACCCGACTGGTCGGGCTGGGCGTCAGCCATATCAAATAATAGATTAGTTTTATCTCTTTTAACCACCGCAGCCTTTTCTAAAGTGGATGTATTTTAATGGTAAATTATAAATTGTATATTGCAAATTGGGTTCGTTTTGCGGAAATGAATGAAAATGTTAATCCTGATGGGTACACTGGCTGACAAGATTAGGCTGGTGCTTACAGTGACGTTAAAACCATGAGGCGATGTCCACGAGAACGCGAATGATGGTTTTTAGGTGGTGGCTTTACAGAGATTTGTGGCGAGGCTGAACAATGTGCGATGCACTTTCATAAAGTATCTGTACTCGATCTTTTAATCATAAATTTAATAGGATAGCTTTTTGTCGAGATAGTGAAATAAAACATGCGTATACTTATCCAGAATTTCAATTTATAGTCTGCAATCACGGCTTGAATGCATCGGAAAGATTCAATCACTTTCCTCCATAACGGCTTTAACTCTCTTTAAATAAATGAATTACGCGAGAATAATATTTGCACCACACGGGGTTACCGCCCCGGCAGAGACGAATCTTTGCATGTCACCGCAGCTTCGCATGG
>CAYTHV010000237.1:280-3223 GCA_964437685.1 uncultured Pirellulales bacterium | reverse complement strand
CCAATGAGTTCGGTTGTCATTCCCGGCACAGCCTCCCCGATTCGTCTTATCCCGGTGTCAAAGCAGCGATGGATTATTGCGCGTGCGAATCGGGAAGATATGAAGCGGGTTGCCGAGTGGATTGAAAAGCTGGATTTATCTGAAATCGCCTCCCCGCAGCAGTCGGTTGTACCGGTGGTCTATGCCAGCCCTTCCGAAGTGGTCAATATGATCAATCGGACGCTGCGCAATATGCCTGCGGTTTCGGGAAGGGCTCCGGTCGTCGTCGAAGCTCTTGAAGCATCCAAGCAGATTGTGGTTTTTGGCGATGAAGATGGACGGACGATGGTGGAAAAAATGATCGCCCAGATCGATCTGCCCAGCGGCGATTATTTTCAGGAACGTACATTTAAGCTCAAACATGCCGATCCGGATCAAATTAAAAAAAATATCGACGGATTATTCAGCCAGACTTCGACATCTTCTTCTCGTTCTTTCTACGGTTTTTCTTCTTATGACAGTCGCGGCAGCAGAATGGATCCCAAGAATGAAGTCAAGGTGATTTCTTACCCGACAATGAAGCAGGTTACGGTGATCGCATCCGAACAAAATATGCAAAAAATCGCCAGGCAAATAGAAGAAGAATGGGATATTCCGCTGGATATTCAGAAAGATCAATATCGTATTTTGGCACTGCAGAATTCCGATCCGGTCAAAATGTCTGATTTGCTGACTAAATTGTTCAGCGAATCCAGCGCCAACGGTTCGGCCGATTTTTTTCGGATGATGTTTGGCGAAGAAACCGCATCCAAGCAGAAAATTGTCGGTTCATTGTATGGTATGCTGACATTTGAACCTGTACCGGATACCAAGAAATTGATTGTTATCAGTAAAATTCCGGAAGCATACGATGTGATTGAACGGTTGGTAGCAAAGCTTGACGGTCAGGAAGAAGGCGAAGTACCGCGGGTGATTGTGCTGAAATATGCCGATTGCGAATCGCTTTGTGACCAGTTAAATTCAATTTTCAATGAGGCCGGAACGCCGACCAGTATCCCCCGCAGCGCAAGAGGGTTAAGCAGTTACGATCCCGCAGCGGGAGCAACCAAAGCCACTGCCGAAGATACTTCCGGCCAGATTACGCCGTGGTGGACTCGCCAGCGGCAGGATACGACGCAATTGCCGGCCAGCAATCTTATCGGAAAAGTGCGTTTTGTGCCGGTACAGCGCAGCAAATCGGTATTAGTTCTCGGGCCGGTTGAGTATATTGATGATTTGGCAAAAATGATCGAAACGCTCGACCAGCCGGGGATGCAGGTGATGGTTAAGGCCTCAATTGTCGAAATCAACCTGCAGGACCTTAGCAGCTTGGGTGTTAAGCTGGCTTCCGATCCTTCTGCATTTGGCGCATCCGATGTGGGGTCGGTGGAATTTCTTAGCCAATTGACCAATGTGGAGCGTGGCGCTATCGGCTCGACTACGCCAACGCCTGTCGAGACGACTACCCTGCAAACATCGGTCAATATTTACGCTTTGGTGGATTTGTTGGTTAAAAAGGCAAATGGCCGCGTCCTTAATCAGCCGACATTATGGACAAAAGACAATGAAGAAGCTGTTTTTGTCAAAGGCCAAAAGATAGCATTTCTTAAAAGCGACCAGACAGACTCCTCTAATCTTGACAGTGTCAGCCGTTCTTATGATTACGAAGATGTGGGTGTAACGCTCCGTGTCAGGCCTAATATCACTCCTGAAAAATCGGTCGATATGACAATTAATTTGAATATCTCACAGATTGAAAGCCAACTGATTAATGGTCAGAATACCCGTAAGAATCTGGATACGACCACGCATTCGATCGTTTCGGATGGGCAAACACTGATGCTGGGGGGGATTTTATATCAGAATGATGATAAAGTGGTGCATAAAATACCGTTATTGGGCGACCTGCCTCTTATCGGTGCGGCTTTCAGGCACAACCGTGATGAGTTAACCAATAGCGAACTTTTGGTTTTTGTAACGCCATATGTATTTGATGAGACGATGCGAGTTAAGGCGGCAGTGGAGAAAAATCACCAGCAAGTGCTGGAAGAGGCGCTGCAAAAGAAAGAACGGATGATTAACGATCTGGCTGAGACAATGCGCGAGGTTTGGGGTGATCCGAACCAGCCAAGTCAAAAATAAGATTCATCCTTGGGGGTGGCTGCACAAGATGCAATCACCCCATTTTTTTTTTGTTGCACTTCGGGGGTTTTTAGATACGATATACCTGAAAAGAGAAGGTTGTTGTAATCCCAGAAGGGGTAATTATGATAGCACTGATGCAGTTGAAAAGTGTATTGCAACCGGCGATATCAGGAATTGCTGTTGTAAATATAGACATTTTGACCTTTAGTCCGGTTAAAATTATCTGTTTGATAGGGTGGTTTTACCTCTGTTTGTATTCCATCCGTCGTTCGGATAATAGTCCGTTGGTAGCCGACAAATACCGCTATTTTTCGAATACCGGGGCTCTATTTGTCGGTCCGCTGGCTTTATTTGTCCTGTTTGTCGCGGATGTTGTCGTTCGTATTCACCGCCGGGAAATGACCCTTCAGGATATTCCCCAATTTACTCTGGATGCGATGTTGAGCAAGCCTGTCCGTGCACGTGCGGGGGAAGTCGCCAAGAAGCCGGACATTGAGCTGATGGATACGAGCGGAAAAGGTATTTCCGATATATATAGTCGAGATAGTCGAAGCCGAACAGAAGCTCAGGAAGTTGTTCGGTACACGGAAAAGGCGATCCTGACGGCAATTCAAAGCCGGGCCAGCGATATCCTGATTGATCCGCAGGGTGAGATGAAATATGCCATTCGTTTTCGTGTGGATGGGTTTCTTCGACTGTATGAGCAAATTGATGACAAACGATCGAATGCGGTGATTAATAGTCTAAAGGCTATTTCCGGGATGGATATTGCGGAAAAAC
>CAYTHV010000237.1:0-270 GCA_964437685.1 uncultured Pirellulales bacterium | reverse complement strand
GCGCGTTTATGGCCCAGCTTCCCGGAGGACAGATTTATTTTCGTATGGCCAGTTCCGGCGTTGTCGGTGGCGAAAAGCTGGCTATTCGCGTCCTTGACCAGACGCGCGGGGTGATGACTCTGAAAGAAATCGGGTTTGAACACGAGCAAATCAAATCTCTTTCGTCTTTGATCGCACAGCCTCAGGGGATGGTTTTGATTTGCGGCCCGACGGGCAGCGGCAAGACCACGACGCTTTACGCGCTGCTGAATATGATCAATTTTCACTAAC
>CAYTHV010000236.1:0-3240 GCA_964437685.1 uncultured Pirellulales bacterium | reverse complement strand
TCTGTGAAGAAGAGGCATCCAGCCCGCCGCGAGATTTTCCAGCGTTGTTGCCTGAATGCCGTCGGCGTTGATATCGGATGTTTCTATTGTATTCCATATAAGATGATTTGGGGGAGAAAATTGATAGAGTCGGTCTACTCCCAGGGGTACCCGCCATGCCTGACCGCAGGTAGCAGGCCGGGCACAATCCATAGGATAAATATCGAAGGCGGTAATATCCGATCCTGCGATATAGGCCGGGTAATCCCTGCTCGGTACGATATAGCCTCCCTGTCCAACCCACACCATCGAATCCCACGCAATTCCCTGGCTTAATCCCAGCAGTATCGGGCGATTTGGATCATTATTTTTCAAATCTGTGTACAGTTGCTGGATAACCGATGTGGGAATAGGTTCACACCAGCCTTGTCCGTTGGGACAGGCTTGACAATTATCAGGTTCGTCCGGCAGAAGGTATCCTGCTATCAGAGGGCTGCCATCGGAAAGCCGAGCTGTTCGATATTGGAGCGCCGTTTCGTTCTGTTCAGCGAGAACCTGCATTTCCACATTTTGGAGGGCGTCGAGTTGTTCGGTCGTAGGGCCTTCCCATAAGCCAATATATAAATTAATACCCGCATTTTTCCACAAGAGCGAATCCTCGGGTTCCTGCAGCCAGACGCCCAGAGGAAAATAATTTGCGTCGGCTCTAAGTCCTTCAGGCCATTGAGTGTATGGACTGAGTTGTTCTGCGGTGCAATACAGAGGTGGAATAAAAATGAGCAAAACAAAAAAAACAATTTTTTTCGAAAATGTCATAGTAGCCTCTATCGTACTGATATCAAAAAGAGGAATAGCATAATAATCCTATTAACCATAAGTAATTACGGCATTAAAAACAGAGTATAAATTATTTTTCTTTAATTTCCAGCTTGTTTTGCAAAAAGAACTTAAGAACCCATGAATCCAGGGACTCAAGAATGAGTAATCGCCTGCGGCGATGAAAGATACCGCGGTGCGATAAAAGACTTTGAAAATCGTGAAATTGGGTTCGTTTTGCAATTTTAGATTGTAGATTTTAAATAATCTATGAAACCGGAGCCTCCCGGTTTGGGGTATAATGCGGGCTCAGAGTCCCAATACCCGTAACTACAGAATGTGTAATCGAAAAAGAAGACAATGGAAACCAAAGGTGATAACTTTTAATCAGGACTTTACACGTTTTTTAATACCCCCGACGATTCTATTGCGATCCCCCGGGTCTGGAAAAAGAAGATATTTCCGCACTTAGCATGTGGTGAATATTTCTGTTGTATGCAGCGGCCGCAGTAAACCAATTTTAAAAGACCCGCGGATATCAAAGCCATTTCTTATGCGTTTTTAACATAACAAATGTTTCAGTTTTCGAAATGCCTTTTATCATTGAAAGTGTCTTTGTAAGGAATTGGATCAGTCCTTTGTTCGAAGCGACCAGGATTTCAACAATCAGGTCATAGCGGCCTGAAACGATGGCAACTGACAATACGCCTTCCAATTCAGCAATCTCCTGTGCTTTCTGGTCGAGAAGTTTGCTTTCGGTGACATTTACCCCCAGCAGGGCAAGCTGCTGATTTTCGAGTATTTCCGGATTTCGGAGGGCTTTGATCTTTAGTATGCCCGCATCCTGAAGTTTTTTCAGACGCTGCCGTACCGCACCTTCAGAAAGGCCAAGTTCACGCGCTACAACGCTATTGGGTGCGTAATTCTCAGAAAGACGATTAATTATATTCCAATCCATACTATCCGGCTGCATGCTCAATATCCTTAGCTTAAGAGGGAATCCAAAGGAGTATATTCAAGGCCGAGACTTTTGGCAACATTCTTATAGACGCACTTGCCTTTATATACATTTACTCCCTGGGTAATATCCTGACTTAGACGGCATGCTTTTTCAAGACCCTGTTCGGCGATCAGGAGTCCATAACGAAGCGTGGTGCTGGTCAGCGCAATTGTCGATGACAGCGCCACCGCTCAGGGCATATTGGCAACGCAGTAATGTACAACCCCATCGACCACATAAATAGGATTGTCGTGCGTCGTGGGATGTGTTGTTTCGGCACAACCGCCCTGATCAACGGCAATATCAACCAGCACGGAGCCTTTTTTCATATTCGCCAAATGCTGTCGCTTGATCAGGTGAGGGGCCTGCGCGCCGGGAATCAGTACGGCTCCGATAACCAAATCGGCTTCGGAAAGCACGCTCTCAATATTGGCATCATTGCTGTAGAGTGTGGTTATACTCGTGCCGAAAATGTCATCCAGATATGCAAGCCGATTTGAGTCGATGTCCAGGATGGTTACATTGGCTCCAATGCCGACCGCTATTTTGCAGGCGTTTGTACCTGCGACGCCGCCGCCAAGAATGGCAACATTACCGCGTTTTACCCCCGGTACGCCGCCTAATAGTATTCCACGGCCGCCAAAAGGTTTTTCAAGATATTTGGCGCCTTCCTGAATGGATAATCTTCCGGCGATCTCACTCATGGGTTTAAGGCAGGGGAGTAATCCTGTTGGTGTCGCGATTGTCTCATAGGCTACGCCTTTGATTTTTTGGTTGAGCATGGCATCGGTGAGCTCTTTTGAAGCAGCAAGGTGGAGATACGTATAGAGTATCTGGTTTTCACGGAGCAGGTTATATTCTTCAGTAAGAGGCTCTTTGACTTTGATGATCATATCACAATCATCAAATATCTTTCTTTTGTCATTTACAACGACAGCTCCAGCTTGAGCGTATTCGTGATCTTCGAACCCAGCGTTTTTACCTGCCTCTTTTTCAACCATGACCTTGTGGCCGCGAGCGACATATGCCCGCACACAGGATGGCGTAAGGCCGACCCTGTACTCATGTGTTTTAATTTCTTTTACGGTTCCTATTTTCATAACGACTCCTATGTATTTCTAATTTTTATTTCGTTATTATACGATAATCGTACATAAATCAATGAATTATTACGAATAAAATTTTAAAATTATCAAAAAATGACCCATGCCGAAATAGCGATATTTTGGAGTTATTTTAACAAGATTCGTTTTTACTGCTGTGCGGCAGCGAAAGAGGTTTCGTCAACGGAACGCCATACTTTGGTAGAGGTTAACCCAGTTGCGTCACATTTAGATATGTTTTCCCAAGTGTTTTTTCCCATCGTTTTGGAACAATAACCTTATTTTACAAATTGGTTTTCGACCAGATCACAAATGATATGGTAGGCCAGGATATGCATTTCC
>CAYTHV010000235.1:0-3272 GCA_964437685.1 uncultured Pirellulales bacterium | reverse complement strand
GGGGAACCTGCGGCTGGATCACCTCCTTTCTAAGGAATTTGATTCGTTCGAGACCTAAGGGTCTCCTTATAAAAACGAATCTAAGTCAGGCGTACCTGTCTGCTTTGTTGCATCAACTGTTAGAACTTTAAAGACCCTGTCGTATGGCAGGGTCTTTTTTTTTATCTTGAAATACCATCGTGAAAAATCAAATATACGAGTGTACGGCACAGTCTAATAATCTTAGGCCATGCCGATTTCGATAAAATTGGGTGCAACATTTAATTTTTGATTTGTTATCTTGCGTTTTGATTTTTGATCTTTGATTATGTTGCAGAAGTAATATGATTAACCAAAGCGGCGTAACAGTGCTAAGCGATGGACAATATTAGTTCCGCCATCACAACAAACGATATCTTGTACGAGTTCATCCTTGGGGTTTATTCGGTTGGGTTTGTGTTTCTTTTCCTCCGGTGGTTTGCTCCGCCGTTTTCTATCCGCCGCACCCGGATGCCGCTGCTTTTCCCTTTCATGCAGCTATTGGTCTGGCTGTCCGTAGCGATGATGGCCAATGAAATTATAAAACGGCTTCTGCATGACAAGCCGGAAACAACGCTTCTGTTTGCCCAGACTGCCGCCGCGGCAGTACTGCAGCTTATCCTGATGGTCGCTCTGCTATGCTTTACGCAGGTTTCTTTTATTCGCGGCTTAAAGGGGGTCGGGCTTCGCTGGAAGACGGCGCTGCGTGACGTGTTTTGGGGGACGCTCAATTTGCTGGCGGCCTACCCGGTGATTTTATTTTCACTTCAAACGACCGTGTTAATTGGTGTTTTCATTTTCGGTTCTGATTTTACTCTTGAACGGCATCAATCGCTGGTTGAGTTATCCGAAAGCGGTTCGCCGGCGATGAAACTTCTGCTGGTTCTTTCCGCGGCGGTTATTGCTCCGATTTTTGAAGAATTAATGTTTCGCGGCCTTGTGCAATCCGCACTGACGGCATATCTCGGAAAGCCTTTGGTGTCCGTCGGTATTACTTCGATACTATTTGCTGCGCTGCATCCATCGACTCATTTTGCGGGGATATTTGTTTTTTCGTTCTGTCTGGGGTGCGTGTATGAAAAGTCCGGCTCGCTGCTAAGAACCATGTGGATGCATTTTCTGTTTAACGGCATCAGCATTGTTGGAACGCTGATGGGCGGATAAAGGGACAATTTTACTGTAAGTATTCTGCATAAGACCATACGATTTATTCACGATGTCAGGTTTTCGTAACCGGCGGAGCAAAAATTTTTGAGTGAGCCGGAATTTGCTACGGTTGTTTTTGCTGGATTTTGCCCCAGGTATCTTTGAGATTCAGCGTCCGGTTGAAAACCAGCTTATCCGTATTGCTATCCGGGTCGGTGCAGAAATAGCCTAATCTTTCAAATTGCCAGCGATCCAGTGCCTTGGTGTCTTTCAGATATGGCTCAACTTTGCAGCCGGTCAGGATTTGCAGCGAATCGGGATTCAGATTGGTTGTAAAATGGGTTCCTTCCGGGGTATCTTCCGGGTTTTCTTTGGTGAATAAGTGGTCATATAGGCGAACTTCCGCATTGGCTGCATTGGAATCCGCGACCCAGTGCAAGGTGGCTTTAACCTTGCGGCCATCCGGCGAATCGCCGCCGCGAGTGGCAGGATCATACGTGCAATGCAATTCTGTAACATTTCCTGCGGCATCCTTGATGACCTTTTCGCATTTGATAAAGTAGGCATATCGCAAACGGACTTCCTTGCCTGGCGACAGGCGGAAAAATTTGCTCGGCGGATTTTCCATAAAGTCGTCCTGCTCGACGTACAGTACTTTCGAGAACGGAACCTTGCGTGTGCCGGCGGCGGGGTCTTCCGGATTATTGACCGCATCCAGCCATTCAACCTGTCCGTCGGGATAGTTGGTAATGACGACTTTTAATGGTTTTAAAATAGCCATCACCCGTGGCGATGTTTTATTCAGGTCTTCGCGGATGCAATGTTCCAGCAGAGCGACATCAATAGTGCTGTTGGTTTTATTAACGCCAATAACTTTGGCAAATGAGCGAATACCGGATGGGCTAAAGCCTCTGCGTCGCATTCCGGAAATGGTGGGCATACGCGGGTCATCCCAGCCATTGACATAGTTATCTTTGACAAGCTGCAAAAGTTTACGTTTGCTCATCACGGTATAGGTCAGATTCAGCCGGGCGAATTCAATTTGTTGTGGATGATAAATGCCGAGTTGGTCAAGAAACCAGTCATACAGCGGGCGGTGATTTTCAAACTCCAGCGTACAGATGGAATGTGTAATACCCTCAATCGAATCTTCCAGGCCATGTGACCAGTCATAAGTCGGATAAATGCACCAGTTATCGCCGGTACGGTGATGGCTGACGTGCATAATCCGATACATAATCGGGTCACGCATATTAAGATTTGGATGGGCCATGTCTATTTTGGCGCGTAACGTACGTGAACCATCCTGAAATTCACCTTTTCGCATCCGCTCAAACAGATCAAGATTCTCTTCAATGCTGCGATTGCGATAGGGGCTTTCTTTGCCCGGCTGTGTCAGTGTGCCGCGGTGTTCACGAACCTGTTCGCCATTGAGATCGCAGACATACGCGACGCCTTGCTTGATTAGCTGCACCGCCCATTGGTACATCTGTTCGAAATAACCCGAGGCAAAAAACAGCCGATCCTGCCAGTCCCAGCCGAGCCATTTAACATCACCAATGATGGAATCTACATATTCCTGCTCTTCTTTGCTTGGATTTGTGTCGTCAAATCGGAGATTGCATTTCCCGCCGAATTCCGCCGCGACACCAAAATTCAAACAGATACTTTTAGCGTGTCCGATGTGCAGGTACCCATTCGGCTCTGGTGGAAAACGGGTATGAACCCGATTTTTCCATTTTCCGGTTTTATTGTCTTCCGCAACGATTTGCCGGATAAAATCCACTCGCTCCGGCGTACCCACATTTTGTATTGTCTTATCTTGTTCTGTCATACGTTTCAATCCATTGGAATTTCACTGTTTACAACAATAATAAGAATTTACCACAAGAATTTATGGTTGTACAGAAGAGATTTTGGGACGTTTTGAACAGAAGGCAAAAGGTAAAATGGAAAGGGCAAAGGTGTGGAATCGCCCCACGCCTTCGCGGGGGCAGGCTCTGCGGCGATGAGAGACACCAAGGTGCAATAGAAGACTTTGAAGGTCGCAAATTTGGGTTCGTTTTCCGCCGTGAAGCGGCGGAATTGACAATGTACAATTGACAATT
>CAYTHV010000234.1:0-3276 GCA_964437685.1 uncultured Pirellulales bacterium | reverse complement strand
CGTCCGATCAGCAGATATTTCGAAACATTGGGAATACAATAATCCCGCCACATATCAAACCGCCAAAGAGACGATTGTTCTGCCGCCAGAGCGGCCTCCGGATCTACATTAAGAAAAGGAATAAACGATACGGCACGTTGAATCGTAAAGGGTAATATCGGGGCTGCGGCCGCCAAAAATATAAGCCCACCTAATCCGGCTAACAGCCAGAGAAAAACTGTTCTACCTCGAGCTTTCGAATAGTAGGTGCTGGCCATAAAAATCATTAACCCCATCTGAACGATAATCGAGCGAAACCCCGTCAATCCGGCCAAAAGGAAGGCGATGGCTACTATCATAAACTGAGCCTTCTTCGGGCGACACCATGCATACGCCAGAGCAAGCATTGCAAACGCCAGCCCTCTAAAAGAATGCCAGCGCACCGCAGTCATCTCGCTAGCCGCGTAATCTCCGGCACCTTTCTCTCCAGCGGCAAATAAAACAAATCGGCTAATCCATCCGAACGCCCCTTGAAAATAAAAAACCAGCACTTCCAGCATCGCGTACAAAAGAGCTCCGCCGAAAACAATCCATATCAATATTTTTACATTTTTTTCCGACAAACGAATGCGTACCGCTGAAAAATAAAAAAGGATCGTTAAGATCAAGGCGACATACAACGCACCGCCGTATACCGAACCACCCAACCGGGCGAATCCAGTCCCGCGGACCATCATTAAAATAAAAATATTTATCAGGAAAAACGACAGCCAGATATCTGTTCCCAGCCTAAAGGAAAATGGACTCTTTTGATGTCTAAGAGCGACATCCAAAAGTGTCCAAACTATCATCAAAACTTGCGATAACACCAACAGAGAAAGCATGTCCGGTAGACCAGGGACTTTTAGCTTCACGGTGTTCAAAAACAACATGAGAATAAATATGCATAATGGGCGGCTGAAAAGCTGGGAAACCAACAGGATACACGGTACGGCCAATCCAATAGCAGGCATACCTCTGCTCAGCCCAAAATAAGCGAGCGCTACGGAAGCCAGCACCAAAAATCCAATTAAAAGCCCCCGCTTTACACGAACCTCATCTATCGCAACTGTTCTCATACGTATCTTTTTCCATCTATCGTTGGATTCGCATCACAATGATTCCGCCACATCATCGCCCGCGAGACTTTCTGCCAGCCTTTTATCGGAGTCCTTCGGCTCATCCCCGTTTTTAACAAAGCCGATACTAGAAGATTCCCTGCCGGAACTTTTCATCACATACCAGTACAGTCCGAGTATGCACAACCCAAGCAACCCAGAGAGCATAAAACGCGGCCACAAGGGCAGATTCAGCAGCTTTACAATCCATAACACGAAGCAAACCAGTGTCGTACCGACCAACGGACGTATCAGTGCTTTTAATTGAGACAAGACCGTCACCCGACTGACCCCCGCGACCCCGATCATTAAAAGAACACAAACAATTCCCTTTGCCAGAATATCACCGACCATCATTCCCTCGGCTCCCCACGGCACACCGACGACAACGCCAACAATTTGAAGCGCAGCGCAAATCATATTGTGCCGAAAAAAAAGGCCAACATGTCCTTTTGACCGCAAGGCTTCCGCATTCGCAAGGAAAAGAATGTAAATGGAAAAAGAAATACAATTGGCCTGCAAAAACCACACGCAGGGCAACCACTTCTCACCAAGAAGTACTTGTGTTATGTCTCTGGCACAAACAGCCAAACCGGCCATCAACATAAGGGAAAGCGCCATCGTGACACCTAAAAACCGAAGATAGGCGGCACGGAAAGCTTCTTCATCGTGCTGTAACTTGGCCAATACCGGGAAATTAGTACGCGTAAAAATATTAGCCAGAGACCATCCAATAGTTTCCGGAAAAAATTTTCCGCGATCAAAAAATCCCAATGCGGTCGTTGACACCCGCTTCGCAATAATCACATTAATTAGCTGACCTGCAAACGCACGTGCCGTTTGTGAAAGCATTACGGGAATACCATACCCATACAAATCTTTTACAGCGGCGAACGAAAGTTTCCGCGATGGTTTCCACGGAACGTAGAGCCAAAGGGCAAAAGCTGCTGCGATAGCTATTGCTAACTGTTTTCCCAGTATGGCCCAAACCCCGCACCCCGTAAATGCCATGATCAACCCAGTCGCGCATCCAACCAGAACGGATATCGTCCTGATGACCGCAATGGCTCTAAATCTAAGCTCCCGGTTGAGCAGAGTTTCCTGCACCCGTCCGGCTCTCATTATAAATATAACAAAAGCCATCACGATGACGATATTCTGTAGCTCCGGCCTTCCGTAAAAACGGGCGATGGAACCGGAGAAAATAACCAGTAGCCCTGTACAAACCGTTGATATTAAGGCATTGCACCAAAACAGCGCACAATAGTCCTCTTCCAACAACTTAGGCTTTTGAATAATCCGTTGCGCAATGCCGCCATCAATCAGCTGTTGTGCAATGCTCAAAAATATACCTACTGAAGCAATCAAACCAAATGCCGATGGATCCAGTAAACGCGCCAATACAATACCGGTAATCGCGGAAAGCCCCTGCTGAGCAAACTGTTCAACACCACCCCACAACCAGCCCCGACGGGCGTGTTTATACAAACCTTCTTTGTCGCTCATACTAGTTTCACAATTATATTCGTCCGCTTTTTAAAATCTACGCCAAATGCCGAACGGCAATGCCCTGAGTTTTGATTGGAACAGCATTATTCCCTTTCCAATAAACCCACCCTTTATTGGGCACTCGCCAGTTTTCGCCATATTTACAGGCCAGCCACGCCTCAGAATTTTCCGGGACGGACAACTCATACCCTTGCACATTTTTCTTCTGAACACGTTCTATTGCCGAATGAGAAATTTTAACAACATCAGCCCGTCCCGGCGCATAGTCCTTTCCCGGATCCCCGTAAAAAAGATATGTGGAATATTGACCGTCACACAGGTCATAGTAAGAGACATCGACTTTCACTTTTCCAAAATAAAAGGACTCTTCGACAACAATCCCATCCAATATGAATTCTGCTCTCAACTTAAATCCGCCCTTAATCAGCGCAAGCCGCACAAGAGCCCTGACATTTTTATTATCAGGATCCACAAGAACGCCGGTGTCTACATCCAAGTCGTGTCCCAGCAATTTGCCTTCACGAATGACTCCCAAAAGTGTCCCGAAGTCGGCAAAACATAACGGAGCTTCCTGCCGGATACATTCCAAAGCTTTAAATAAAACAATCATTCCATTACGCCGAATCCGGTC
>CAYTHV010000233.1:0-3310 GCA_964437685.1 uncultured Pirellulales bacterium | reverse complement strand
CTGCAGGCCGGCGTTGCATGTCGATGTCGGTTCAAACGTAGATTTCGTAGGACTGCTCGGCACAATAACCAAAGTGCAGTTTGTTGACATTCGGCCGATGCAGGTTAGCAACATGCCGAATCTCGAAAGCAAGTATGGTTCCATTCTGGAATTGCCGTACGAAGACAACAGTCTTGAGTCCATTTCCTGCCTGCATGTGGCCGAACATATCGGGCTGGGACGCTATGGCGATCCGCTCGATCCGCTGGGAACAAAAAAAGCTGCTGCGGAGTTGTCGCGATGTTTGAAACCCGGCGGGAATTTATATTTTTCTCTGCCGGTGGGAAAACCCAGGCTTCAATTTAACGCGCACCGGATCCACAGCCCGAAACAAATTGTAGAATACTTTTCAGGTCTTAAACTGCTTGGTTTTTCGGGGACGAATGATAAAAAAGAGTTTATCCGGAATGCAAACATAGAGGATTTTGAAAATCAGCGTTATTCTTGCGGAATGTTTCTCTTTACAAAGACAAGGTAGATAAATGATGAAGATCGTTAGTAAAATCAGGGAATTGTATAAAGCGCATAAACACTGGAAGAAAGTGCAGCGTAAAAGCGATATCCTTTTAAGTCAAATGAAAGAGCAGCTTTCTTTTTATAAACAGTTCATTCGTCCGGGCGATCTTGTATTCGATGTTGGCGCGAATGTCGGCGATAAAACGGCGGCGTTTTTGGAGCTTGGAGCACGAGTCGTGGCGGTTGAACCGCAAGAGAGCTGTTGGCGTGTGCTGAAAAAGAGGTTTCGTGAGCAGACGCATCAGGTTACAATTGTAACCCGGGCATTGGCGGAAAAAGAAGGAGTTATTTCGCTTTATGTGGATAAATCCGCGACGATCTCGTCCACAAGCAACGGCTGGATTGAGGCCGTTAAAAAAAGCGGGCGGTTTTCCACCCATAAATGGGACAACAAAGTTGAGGTTGAAACAACGACATTGGACTGCCTGATAAAGAAGCATGGCAAGCCGCGTTTTTGCAAGATCGATGTCGAGGGCGCCGAATTAGACGTCTTGAAAGGTTTGTCTGTTCCGATTGATTGTGTTTCATTCGAATTTGTTCCTGAGCGAATTGAAAAAACAGCCGAATGTATTGACAAGCTTTCCAGTGTCGGAAGATATCATTATAATCTATGTTTTGGCGAGGCTGAATTTTTTCAATTATCGGATATTATTTCGGATAATGAGATGAAAAACTATTTGATGAAAATGGAGCCCCTATTAACTAATTATGGCGATATTTATGCTTTCTATGGCAATGTACTTAACGCTGCTCCCAAGAGGGGGTAGCGGTTTCACCCTTTAGTTCGTAATGCATCGGATGGTCAACTTTTACTAACGAAATTGCAGGATACTGAAGTTTAATGAAACGTATTTTCTTTATCGCCGATTTTAAGGACGAATCAGAAAGAACCATTCGTTTGCAGTCGCGAATGTGGGTCAAGGGGCTGATTCGTGCCGGATACGATGTCCAGCGGTTCAGCTATCGCAACATCTTGACGCAGTTCAATCCTTTTTCCGGCATGCATTTTCGTCGGTTTATGCCTAAGTTTGTCAAACGCCGCACCGATGATTTATTGGTCAATCAAATCAAAGTGTATCATCCGCAAATTGTATTTATTTTCGGCATGAAATACCTGGAACCCAGGACCATTCAAGCGATCCGCGACGCCGCACCCGATGTGATCGTTGTTGGCAGAGATGAAGATCCGTTTCCGGAAAAAAACGAAGAACGTTTGGCGATTGCCCGGCATACCGACATGGTTGTTAATTCAAGCGCCGGGCAGTTCCTGCAAACCTACAAAAACGCCGGTGTGCCGCGATGCGCATTTTTGCCCAATGTCTGTGATCCGGACATCCAATATCGCTATGATGTGGCTGAAACATGGAAAGCAGACGTGATGTTTACCGGCAAAGCCACGCATCAGCGGCTTGGTGAGACGGGCGACAGATACGATTTGATTGAGCGGATATCTAAAATGCCCAAAGGACGGGTCTATGGTTCCTTTGGTGTTCCTCGGGTGGAAGGGCTGGATTATTTTTATGCCCTAAGCGGCGCAAAAATTATTTTAAGTATCAATATCGCAAATGATGTTTCGCTTTATCATTCCGACCGGCAAATCAATGCGCTGTCCTGTGGCGCATTTGTCTCGTCAAAACGTGTGCCGGAAACAGAATTGCTTTTTGAAGACGGCAAGCACCTTCGCTATTTCGATACGGAAGAGGAATTTTTTGAACTGGCGGATTGGTATCTCAAACACGAGGATGAACGGCGAAAAATTGCCGATGCTGGAATGGCATACGCCCACCAACACTATAATTGTACGACGATGGCAAAATATTTTATGGAGTTAATTGAAACAGGTAAATGTTCCGCCCGATGGAATTTTACGATTTAACGGCAATGTTCATGGAAAAAAGGTATGCTGAACTTTCTAAAGAAAAAAAAACAAAGCCGGTTTCTCAATAGTCAGTTCCCCGAGTACGCCATTGGAAAATGGAGCTATGGAAAACCCAAAGTGATGTCTTGGGGCGAGGGGGCGGTATTAAAAGTAGGTTCTTTTTGTTCATTTGGTGCTGACGTTAAGATTTTTCTCGGCGGAGAACATCGTATGGATTGGGTTACAACCTATCCGTTTAATATGTTATGGAAATCCGCGGAAAAGTTTACTGGTCATCCGGCCACAAAGGGGGATATTGTTATTGGTAACGATGTCTGGCTCGGCTACAATGTGATAGTTCTTTCCGGCGTTACAATTGGCGACGGCGCGGTCATTGGCGCCGGTGCGGTTGTCTCAAAAGATGTCCCCGCATATGGGATTGCGGCGGGAAATCCGGCGAAACTTATTCGAAAACGATTCGATGAGGATACAATTCAGCGGTTATTGAAAATCGCATGGTGGAATTGGGAGGACGGCAAAATCGAAAAATATCTACCCTTATTGCTGAACGATAACCTCGCAGAATTCCTCCGCGCAGTCGAAAAAGAATAACAAAAACAGAAGTTCTGATGCCTGGGCTATTTGTTTTTCGGGGGATGACCAATTACAAATTCGATCCCGTGTGCCGGAATTTTATAAACAAGATTCTCTTCGTAATATTCCTGAAATAATCTGCAGGAATTGATGAGTCTTCCGATGGCTTTTCTGAGAAAACCCAACATGCCGAATTTAGACCGAAAAATAAGACGTTGCGAGAGGATCTGTATTCTAAGGTCGGAGTAGAAGTTCGGGACTTTTCTTCTCAATTGGTGCTCGGTGTCCGCAAAGTAATAAAAT
>CAYTHV010000232.1:0-3326 GCA_964437685.1 uncultured Pirellulales bacterium | reverse complement strand
GCAATATTGTTTCGTAAAGCATCTCGAGTGGCGTTATCCTGATCGCTGATATTGCACCGATGCGTTAAATAGTATTCTGAAAAGGATTCGGCACCTTTACTCTCGAAATATCTGCTTCTCATTTCGATAAATTCGTTCAAAACGCCCTCCTTTATTGATCAACACATACTAAACTGATCCAGTAAGGTTAAGAGTTCAATCGGCAGGGGGAATTGCTTTATTGCTTCGCAAATAGCTATTGAATATCTTTTCGGCTGATGAATATGGGTTTTTACATATTACCTTATCTTAATCCTCGGGACGCATTGTTTCACTTTCTACTGACACAGTCTTAGAGCAGCCGGGGTCACTCAAAAAGCAACTGCGACCAAACACATCGATGCCGATTTCGGACAAGTCTGCTGTTGCAATATGATCGGGTAGACGATGCTTCTTTTGGAGTGAAATCAGATAAATGGTTAAGCCCCCCAATAAAAGTGCACATAAGATACCGGGCGCAATCGACGACAAACTGCCAATCAACCAACCGCCCAATGCCGGTGCCACGATTCGTGTCACACTCTCCATAGCAGCCGATATTCCCATGATCTCACCGATTTCATTGACCGGAACAGCTTTTGATAAACCGGACCGGAGCAGCGTGCTGAGAATACCGCTGGAGATCGACAACGGGATCAGAACGATCATCAATACCGCTACATTCGGTGATAGCGCCCATCCAACATAAGACAGCGTTAGGGTGATCAGAGCAAATCGGACAAGTACGTTCTCCGGGAACCGTTTTGTTAATAACCCCATACCACCGCCCTGGATACCTGCAACCAAAACACCAACATAAGCCAAGATAAGCCCTGTGCTTTGCGCGGTTAACGCCAGTCGTTGTTTGGTAAACAGCGAAAACACGGATTCAAACATGGCCATCGATAGGCTGAAAACGATGATACTGCTTAAAATGGGCCCTGCAATCGGTTTGGCGAATGCAGCGGCAAGCCCGTTCAACGGATGTTTGCGTTTTGCTTCCGATAAATGGTGCACCCGTTTTTCTTTCGGAAGTGATTCAGGCAGCAAGACGGCAATGAGTAACAGGTTGATGAGTGACAATCCCGCTGAGACAAATGCGGGCACGGCATACCCCCACTGGCTTAACAAACCACCGGATGCAGGGCCGAGAATGAATCCAAAGCCAAAAGCGGCTCCGATCATGCCCATGCCCTTTGCACGGCTTTTCTCATCTGTCACATCAGCAATATAGGCCTGCGCTACCGTGATATTTCCCCCGGTTACCCCGTCTAGAAAGCGACTGATCATAATCACGGCGATACTGCGCGCAAAACCCAACATCAAGAGCGATAAAAATGTTCCGGCAATACTGATCAATAATAACGGTTTTCTCCCGAAGCGATCCGAAAAACGACCGATCAAAGGAGCCCCTAAAAACTGACCCAAAGGATAGGCAGCGCCGATCAAGCCGATCATGGCTGGCGTGGCTCCCCAGGTGGAAGCGATATAAGGAAGTAGTGGCAATATGAGTCCAAAGCCGAGCATATCGACAAATACAACAGAAAAAAGCGGGAGCAAACGACTTTTCTGTTTCAAAATAAACCTCCAGTTAGCGATAGATTGAACGACCAATACTTAAATTCTAGTGATTTTTATAGGAAGTGTTCGCTTCAAGGAACACTGTTTCACGAAGAACTTGTACTGTTATAAGACTGTTATATCATTTAAGTCGTCATCATACAATCGATTTTCGATAAGCGGGGTGTCCCACAATGAGGCGTCCCGCAAAGTGTAGTCCACTTCGAACGAGAAAAAATCGATGTTCAAATGGCTTCTGAGCCCGATTTCAGGGCGAATTTGGCCGGAATCAAGTATATAATAGCGCTGTTCGGAAGAAACTCGTTGTAGTATCTACTCCAGCGCTCTACTTTGTCGTCGGCTTCCTCCAGATCGGTGAACAGGCCAGTCATCGGTAATGGTTGAAACATGAAAAACAAATATGCTACACTCAACCAATCTGGTGTCGTATTTTTTGCAAAGCGAAACGATTGGCGGATACTCTATCAGCGTTGTCTGTTGTTGAAAGCTATTCTATTTAGCCGAACAATGAAGGAAGGGATCGCATGAATCAGCAAGATATTAAAATTCTCACTGCACAAATCCCACAACTGGCCGATGCAAGTCAGTATAAAGCATGTTGCTGGCTCAATCCAAATTTGCGTCCCTATGCAGACCAACATCTTCTCATCTCTCCGACAAGAATTGAGGACGCGCAACAACGACTGGAGCGATTTGCACCTTTTCTACTGGAGAAATTTCCGGAGACTGCGGAAAACGGCGGACTCATCGAATCGCCGCTTCGGGTAATCGAAAAAATGCAGGCGATTTTGAATGATCAATATAACGGAACATTATCCGGGAAACTGCTGATTAAAATGGACAGCCACCTTCCCATTGCCGGATCGGTGAAAGCGAGAGGTGGCATCTACGAGATTCTTAAGCATGCCGAAACAATTGCCTTGCAAAATGGTCTGGTAAAAATCGAGGATGATTACCGGATCTTCGCGAGTGCTGATGCACAAAAGCTGTTCAGCCAATACAATATTCATGTTGGTTCGACTGGAAACCTCGGGCTGAGTATTGGAATTATCAGCGCGGCTTTGGGCTTTCGAGTTACTGTTCATATGTCCGCTGATGCGAAACAGTGGAAAAAAGATCTTTTGCGCCAAAAGCAAGTGAGCGTTATTGAGTATGCGGGGGACTATTCCGAGGCGGTACAAAAAGGGCGGGCGGAGGCCAACAAAAATCCCTTTAGTTACTTTGTTGACGATGAGAATTCGGTCGATTTGTTTTTGGGTTATGCTGTAGCGGCTTCGCGGCTGAAAGAACAACTCAGGAATGCCGATATTACGGTAGATCAAGAACACCCATTGTTCGTTTATCTGCCATGTGGCATCGGAGGAGCTCCAAGTGGCATAACGTATGGGCTAAAGAGCATTTTTCGCGATCATGTACATTGTTTTTTCGTTGAACCAACGCATGCATGCTGCATGTTGCTAGGAATGGCCACCGGCCTTCACGATCAAATATCCGTGCAGGATTTCGGAATCGATGGGTTCACACACGCGGATGGCTTGGCAGTCGGACGCCCGTCCTCATTTGCGGGAAAGGTGATGGCGGGACTACTCAGCGGGATCTGCACTGTCCAGGATGCAAATCTGTTTGAGTGGATGCGTGATCTGATGAATTCCGAGCATATATTTATTGAGCCCTCTGCATGTGCGGCGTTTGCTCGAGGTCGAGGCAGCCGGGCGCGCCGCGGAAAC
>CAYTHV010000231.1:0-3329 GCA_964437685.1 uncultured Pirellulales bacterium | reverse complement strand
TACTGGCACCGTCCATCGCACCATAAAATTCACTTTCTTTGACAATCGCATCGCGCCGCGCTTCGGCGTCCTTGTCGGTGATGATGCCTGCGTTCAAGTCCGCATCAATGGCCATTTGTTTGCCGGGCATCGCATCCAGCACAAATCGTGCACTGACTTCGCTGATACGGCCGGAGCCTTTGGTAATCACAATAAACTGAATAATGACCAGGATCAAAAACATTACAAGACCGACAACCAGGTTGCCGCCGGCGACGAAATTACCGAAAGTACTAATAATCGACCCGGCGTCGCCCTGCATCAGAATCAAGCGTGTCGATGCGACATTCAGCGACAGGCGAAACAGCGTCGTCATCAGCAGCAGCGACGGAAACGTCGAAAGCTCCAGCGGCTCGCTGCTGGACAGTACGATAATCAATACCGCCACCGACAGCGAAATACTGCATGCCAGGCCGAGATCCAGAATAAATGTCGGCAGCGGAATCAGCAGCGTCGCCAGAATCGCCATCAGCATTGCCGCGAACAGGAAATTACTGTTGGTCGAAATTGTCGCGACCATACCATTTAATGAATTTTGAGGAGCTTGCCCTTTAGGCATTTTCAATCCTGTCACCTGACTCATTTACCGGCCGGCGCCGTCTTCTGTTCTTCAGTTCCAAGCAGTTCACGGATACGTACCGCAAACATATCATCCACAACCACCACGTCGGCAGTCGCGAAAGGAATATCCTGCACATACAATTCCGCCGGCTGGCCGACGCTTTTGTCCAGATTCAATACCGCACCGGGACCAAGCTGGAGCAGCTTTCGCAGCGGCACCCGGGCTTTGCCGAGCGTTACCGTAATCGGCATTCCTATTTCCAGCAGCAAATCCAAATTTTCCTGCCCGGATGGGGACGTCGGATTCACCGACTCATATTCGACGCTTTGAACCTGGGCAGCCTGCGATACCGTTTCATTTTGAGTTGTCTGCGTTTCCGCCATAACCGCTATCCCTATATTTTCTAAAAATTTGTTATTTTATTTTTTCGTTTGTATCATCAACATCGCCTGTTTTCCCTCACAGGCAACAGGCCAGGCCTGAAAACAAACACGACGATTAAAAAGTACTTCCACAGGTTCGTTGATTTTTTTGTCCAGCACCAATACGTCGCCATTTTCCAGCCGCATCAAATCTTCCATCCGGATCGACGAAACACATAGCCGCGCCGTCACATCCACCGGCACATCATAAAGCTGGCGAACAATCATTCGGCTTAGTTCGGTCGAATTCAGCGTTCGCTGCGTCCGTCGAATCCCCACGGCCGGATCAATCGCCTCGGCGACAAACAAAACAGTGATATCCACCGCCTGCTTCGGATACGCCAGGGTGAAACAAAATCCGCATAAATCCTGAAGCTGACGTGCCGCCAGAGGCCAGTCGCCCTTGACCAGGCGGTCTGCATGCTTGACCTTAATTTCCCCGTGTTCTTCCAACGCCAGAATAATTGCGTCAGAGATCACCATCGCACCATCCTGTAAAATCGATTCCTCAAGCGTTGACAACTGCCCGTTTGGACCCACTGCCGATTCCGTATCGCGCAGCATCTGAGCAATCAACACGGTCGCAGCTTCAAACTGAAAATTGACATAACCATCCGAATCCTTGGCCGATACTTGAAGCGGCATAAAGTATTGCGGTTTTTCCTGCCGCAGCGCCTTGTCGGCAAGCACGCTGGCAAACTCCTGAACGACGCTCTTAAATGACACCTTCGGTTCGTCAAGACAT
Organism: uncultured Pirellulales bacterium; assembly: GCA_964437685.1. Classification (GTDB taxonomy): domain Bacteria; phylum Planctomycetota; class Phycisphaerae; order Sedimentisphaerales; family Anaerohalosphaeraceae; genus Anaeroglomus. The sequence continues at coordinate 1,561 of CAYTHV010000231.1, read as the reverse complement.
ACCAGGGACAGCGATTTTTCAATATACGTCGCTATTTTCTTGCCCAGATTTTTCATCATCAGCCATTCGACCGGCTCAAAATGATGCGGACACGTCCAGTCGTACAGCGGCGCATCGGAACCTTCGACCGGCGAAGCCTCCTGTTCCGGCTTGCGGCGGCTGAATATCTGCATCAGGCGCTGACGCGAGATGTTTTTTTCCTGTTCGGTCGCACGGTTCATTGTACCGCAAACTCCTTAAACAACACCCGATCCACAAACGACTTACCATCATTAAAAAGAATCTGGTTAAACTCATTCAAAACTTCCTGCTTGATTCGCGTCAAGTTCCTCGATCCGCGCACATCTTCAAGACTCAGACCGGCCAGATACGTTGCCATCCAGTCCTGCATCTCAATTTTCTTTTCATTGAGAAGATCCATTGTCTCGGCATAATCCGCCTGACCGCTTATTTCCAGAATAACCGTAACCCGTACAAATCGCGTAACGCCGGGTTCATTCAAATTGGCCACCATCGCATCCAGCTTGTCATACATCCAGGACTTGCCGGGTTCAGGCGCTTCAGGGCCTTCTGATTTCTCGCTGCCGCCGCCATGACCGCTCTTTTTTGCCTTCGCACCATGACCGCCGGCTTTTTTCGGCTCGACGGCCGGCTTTACCTGAACTGCGTTGGGGTCCGAAGCAACAGTGCCTCCCACCAATTGAGAAAGCGCAAAACCGCCTGTGGCGCCGGCGACAACTACCGCGCCTAAAATCAGCCAGACAAGAAGTCCGCCTTTGCCGGAAGAACTTTTCGCTTTGACCGGTTCTGTTTTATCCTGTTCGTTTTCTTTCTCAGTTGCCATAAAACTCTATGTTGCTCCCTTAAATTTTATCTGTTATTTATTTTAATACTCACTGACCGCGCTGCCTATTTCTACCGTCTCCAAATCGCGTTCTTTACGATACCGTTTGATTTTATCCCGCAATGTCCGGTCGCTAATACCCAGAATTCGCGCCGCCTGGGCCTGGTTGCCGTGATGACGATCCAGCGTTTCGATAATCGCCCGACGCTCAAGGTCTTCCAGTGAAGCCCCAGCCGGATGAACCGGATTCCATTCGCTGTGTTCCTGCGGTTCGGTTTGCTCGGTCAGCTCATCCAGCAGCCAGGGGATTTCATCGACCGAAAGCGATTCACCGCCGCCCAAGATCATCGCCGAACGAACCATATTGCGAAGCTGACGGATATTGCCCGGCCAGCGATAGTGTTCAAATAAGGCCAGTGTTTTTCGTTCAATGCCGGTAATCCGCCGTCCCGCCTCAGATGCAAATTCATTGACAAACAGCCATATCAAATTCACAATGTCGTCTTTGCGATCCCGCAACGGCGGAACACAAAGCCGAACCCCGCTAAGCCGATAATACAGGTCGGCACGAAATTTCCCCTGGCGTACCTGCTCAATAATCGAACGATTGGTCGTACTGAGAATCCGCACATTAATCAGAATGCTTTCATCGCTGCCGACACGCTCAAACCTCATCCCTTCGATGGCACGAAGCAGTTTAGACTGAAAGACCAGGGG
>CAYTHV010000230.1:0-3356 GCA_964437685.1 uncultured Pirellulales bacterium | reverse complement strand
AATATGACGACTCTGTCAGTACAGTCCGTTGTTGTACATAAAGATGAGTTATATGTTGGTACGGGGACTTGGAACTATTCCAATTTAGCACCAGCCGGCCATCCCAGTGTGTACCGCTATGAGGGGGGTACGACATGGCATGATTGCGGCTTGACCACGACCGGCAAACGCATTATGTCGATCGCCTCATACAATGGGTCGCTTTATGCCTCTGATGATGCGGGGTACATCCACAAATATGAAGGCGACAACAACTGGGTTTCCTGTGGGAAAGTCCCGGAGTATAAAATACTGTCAATGACAACCTATCAAGGCAATCTATACGGTGGCGCAAGCACGCTTATTCATCGTTACGCAGGCGGTACACAATGGGACAACGTGGCAAGTTTTCCGCCGCAGGACATCGATCAGGTACACTGCCTTATAGTCTATGGCGGTAAGCTCTATGCCGGCACATGGCAGCGTGGCCGCATCATGCGTTACGATGGGGATAACAACTGGGCAGCCTGTGGTGATACGGGAGCGTTAGATGATACAACGTTGAGGAATGGGGTGTTATGCTATAATAACGAGATAAATGCATTGGCGGTATACAATGGGAAGATGTATGCCGGTGTTATTCCTAAAGGAGAGTTATGGCGGTATGACGGTGGCCAGAACACCACGATGGTCAAACGGCTGGTAATGAATTCCGACTACTCTAAGGATGTCCATTCAAGTTGGCGAAGAGTTCCGTGTATGACGGTATATCGTGGCCGAATGTACTGCGGGACATCCACTTCCGGTGGCGTAGCGGATGCGAATCCTTCCGATGAGTCAGGCAAGGTGTTTTCCTGGGAAGCGGGGAGAAATGCTTCCTATGATGATGATTTAGGCGGGGCTTGGAGATATGTTACCGCGGTACGTGAAAGGACGTATCTTAAGTTATATGTCGATGGAAGGCTTGTTGCGAAATCTGCAACATTTGATCCGAGGGCGTATGATTTGAACAATTCCAGGCCATTGTATCTTGGTTTTGGGACGGTGAATTATTTTAATGGTAATATGCGGGAAGTTCGCCTCTATAAAAGAGCGTTAAATGAGTCGGAAGCACGTAACATTGCAATAATGCGATAATAGTATTTTATCTTCATTTTATTGAGCGAAAGGATGGATCGCGGTTATGGTTAAATTTACAAACGGATTATTTACCTTGTTTTTCATTACAATTGGATGTTTTGGTAATAATGCCGAAGCTCAAATGACAGATAATATGATATATATATCTGTCAATTCTGAACCTTTTGATAGTATTGAACAAGCTGCAATAAGCGAGAACAAAGTTGACTTCTGGGATGATAATTTTGAGGATGATGATGCCTGTACGGAGTGTTTTTCGGCGGTAGAGTTGCGTGATTTTTTGACAATTTGCATAGATATACCGGCCGACAATATTCAATGGTGCAAGACAAAAGAACTTCCTCAAACCGGACATGTTTTTGTAATCGGTAATCGCCGTTCTAATCAATTAATACGTGATCTATCAGTCAATAAAGACATTCCAGATTTTACATCTCCGGAGTCTTTTCGTATTCAAGTGATCCAACGTGAAAAAGGAAGTATTTGTTTTATAGAGGGCAATAGTCGAGTTGGAACACTCTATGGCGTATACTCCTATCTTGAAAAATTAGGTGTAAGATTTTTTGGATTGGGAGAGCAGGGAACGGTTTTCCCGGTCGGAAAGGTTGCAGTTCTTACTGAGCCATTAGATAGTGTAGAGAATCCGGCATTTTTGACTCGAGGGTTTTATGCGTGGGAGAATCGTGGAAACGAGGAATTTTTCTTATGGATGGCACGGAACCGAATGAATTTTTGGACATCGGCTCAAAAAGAGATTCATTTATTGAAAAAACTGGGGATGCAGCTGTCAATTGGCGCCCATGATGTGCAATCTAATTTTCTGAACCCCTCCGCAGAGTATCCGTATGAATCACATTTCGTAAGCGGTGATGAAACCCAATCCGTAGATTCTTACAAACCTTCTTCACAGTCAACTGGGGACAGTAATGGAGATGGTAAGCTGACCTATTTTGAGGCACACCCTGAATGGTTTGGTTTGCATGATGGCAAGCGTATAGGCGATGTTGGCGGGTGGAGCGCTGATCGCCGTAATATCTGCACCTCCAACGACGATGCTGTAGCGGAATTGTCCAAAAATTTTACCCAGGGACTTATCGATGGTATTTGGCGTCATACTGATATTGTGAACTTTTGGATGGTAGATGGTGAAGGATTGTGGTGTGAGTGTGAGAAATGCAAGGCTTTGGGTACTCCTACAGACCAGCTCCTGCGAGTTCTTTATATGGTCAATAAGGAAGTTCAGTCCGCACGCAAGGATGGCCGGTTAAAACGAAAAGTACATTTGACGACCCTGGCGTATTCAGATACGATTTCACCGCCAACACATCCATTGCCTTCAGATTTTGACTATGACAACTGTTCGGTTACCTTCTACCCTATTCAGCGGTGTTATGTGCACGCAATGAATGACCCGAATTGCACTGAGATTAATAAACACTATGCAAATGCATATCTTGGGTGGGCTGGGCATAAAATGAACTATGAAGGTACAATGTTTGTTGGTGAATACTATAATGTCAGTAATTATAAGTCGTTGCCGGCTCTCTATACTCAAATCATGAAAGTTGATATTCCATGGTATTATCACACGGGATGCCGACATCTGCAATATATGCATACGCTTACAAAAGGGTGGGGAACCTGGACTCTGAACCAATATATGTTTGCTTCAATGCTTTGGAGTCCTGACCAGAATGTTGATGCCTTGTCGAACGATTATTTTGAGAAATTCTATCCTACAACCAGTAATTACATGCAGAAATTCTATAATCATCTTGAAAACTCATTTCGGAATATTACACCGCTGAAGACGTATATACCGATTCGGCTTGACAGTAAAACAAGCCCATTCATTTTGAACCACTTTCACTATGGACCAGATAATCTAACAAAGGAGAGCGGTCCGAGTCTCTTGGAGATAGTAGAGTCTCTGCAATCCGCGAGAAAAGTAATTGATGCTGCCTTACTTGCATGCAAGGATCCAGTTGAGCAATTGCGTTTACTGGAGGATGAACATCGATTTGCGTATAGCGAAGACATGGTGAGATTTCTTTATCATTTGGTCCGAACGGCTGAGCTTGACCAATCGGGAATGATTTCAATTGCGGATCGTGAATTTGATAAGGTCGAGAGTGCGGCTGCGGATTTGCGGAACTACGACAGAGATACGATTGAGACATTTGTGTGTCCGGATGGCGGATTTGAATCCACACAATCACTTAAAAAGTATAATCAGT
>CAYTHV010000229.1:0-3361 GCA_964437685.1 uncultured Pirellulales bacterium | reverse complement strand
TCCGGCATAGTTTATCAAACACTTTTTTTGCAGATTTAACGCCTGCGCCCCACTCCAGATGATGTAAACACATATCGACGGCAACTTCCTGCATATTGTAGATATCGTTTTTACCCAGAATCGCAGGAATAAAGCCTGTACTGTTTTTAATCTGATGATATTGAGTTCCCTCGTGGTCCAGATCGGGCCGGTCTTTACCATCATACCAAACCGCTTCTTTTCCCGGAGCCTCTTGCTTAATATCAGAAAAATGAGAACAAATGGCCTTTTCCACCCGGTCGTGCCAGCCGAGAACTGTTGGCCCATACCAGTTTCTCCAGCCAAGAAATGGGGCATGATAACCATGTGCCCCGTGATAAAATGTCTGCTTATGCCATGACGCATCCATGGCCAATACGGTTGGCGGCACCGTCAAATTGAACATCGAATCCGGCGTGTTAATCTGAATCGCCGTCTGTTTTAATCGAATCTGCTGCTTAAGGTGGTTGACGGGGTCTTCGCACTTTAACCATTTATCCAGCACACGTTCTTCCTGGTTTCGGATCACGACTATAAAACCGTCAAGGAGCTGTCCCGGACCGATTATGGAAGACAGCTTTACCACGGGACAATCCGTTGTGGTATTTGTGTTTCCAAGAAACATACTGGGGGCATCATTTTGAAGAGACGCCGCATCTCCAATTTCCGCCTTCACAGGAAAACTGGCGCCGATCCACATCGAGTTTCCCCGGCATCCTTTGACTAACGCACGGTCCTTTTTACATACGATGGTATTGCCCTGACAATCGGAGGCGTGAAAGTTTCGTTCTTTGGCGCCCGGGTATTCAAATCTGCCAAAAAAATCAGTAATGCCGCCAAATCCTGCGCAAAATAGCACTCGCTGATCGGTTTCAATTCGGTAATGAACTAAAAAACCATCTTCCGGCATCAGTGGAAAAGTGGAAATGCTTACTTTTACATCTGGAAACCAGGGTGAAAATTGCCGCGATTCATATTCCATCCATCCATTTCGAAACGTCGAAATGATATCCTCTGAGTTATGAAACCAGTGTGAACTGTTATCCACATCGCTGGAATAAAAATGGGGGGTTTTTGACCCCGGCGTTAACGCCAAACCGCTCATCAAGACGCCGCTCTTTGCATAGTAACATGCGGTATGTTTCGACCAATCTGTGATTGCCCCCATAAACAAAGGCATATCCCCGGCAAATGTAAAATATCGTTCATGGAGATCATCGTTGGCATGTGATCCATACAAGGTTCGATTAAACATCTCACGACTGCCGACAATCTCATAACCATTGTCTACCGGTCGATAACGAGTTCTATTTGAAGATTCCATAAATACCTTTCATCGCCAAAAAGTATCATCAATATTTGCAGATATGCAATGCAGTGTACTCTGCAATCAATGATATTTTACAGTTTCATATAATAAATTGTATCATCATGCCGAATATTGAACCCCACTCTTTCATATGCCTTTCGAGCGCGGGCATGAGCATCGTCCAAGCCGGTATATACCTTGGCATACAGCATCTTTTGCCGGCGAAAATACTCCAAAACCGCGTTATACATTTGCTGACCGATACCTTTAAGGTTACAGTCAGGATCCATCGCATTATTGCCGAATTCGCCGATCTTTTTTTCCGTATCCAGCATGAATGTAACAAATCCGACGATTTGATCCGCCTCTTCACAAATAAAAACCCACTCCGGATGTTTAAGACAATGCGATTCTATTTGCTCCCCTTTAACCGTAGAGACATTTGGGGTCAATATGCCGAAAAGTTCCTCGCCATAAACGTCTCTAAACATTTCATAAATCGGCTGCCATGCGCGGTTGCCAATATCCATAATCGTCGGGAGATCTTTGGGCGTATAAGAACGAATCATTTTCTCCTCTTTTCGTTACAGTCCAAAAAGTTTTATTGTATTTTCCCGGGCAATTTTATTAAAAACCTGTTCGCTGATTTTTTTTGTACTGCGCCATTCAAGGAGAATGTCTCTCGTCTGGAAAGGCATCTCAAAGGTGCAGGTGTCCGTACCAAAGAGAAGACGGTCCTGAAATTCGGTCAGGAACTTCGGCCCGTATTCAGAATCACGACAGAGTGCAGGGGCGGCATCGGATAACTCGCCATACAGGTTCGGATACCTGCGGAAAAGCTTCTGCACGACCCCTTCTTCCTTAATCGGCCCGCTTGGCGGCTGCCACCCAACCTGTTCGCCGTCGGGACGGAATACCGTCTTTCTTTGGGCCGGCGTCTCCAACCGGCTGATCTCCGCCCAAAATACCGGCCCATGGCCGATCATGGTCAGTTTCGGAAACCTCTGCAATGTATGCTCCATCTGCGGCAATCCGGGATCGTCGTACAAACCGAAATCACCGCCGACCTGGTCGGAACCGTCAAATGTGACCGGAAGTCCTACGTCTTGGGCGTGTTTAAACAGGTTTTGAACCATAGGATGCATGACCGGCACATTCAGCATCACCTCGCCGAGCCCCTTGCAGCCTTGGTCACGATAGTACCGGAGCAGACGATCAAGCGGCGCGTCAACCGAGTTTGTCATGGCGCGGGGGTCGATGTTGCAGAATGGAATGAACCGATCGGGATATCGCTCCACCATCTCAAGAATATCCTCATTGGATTGAGGAAGATAGATTTCCGGGCTGACAATCGGGAGCAGCATCCCTTTTTCAATCCCAGCGTTGTCATAACGCTCAAGTAATTGTTCTGCAGTACAGAACTGAACCAATATGGGCGGGTGCTTGCGATACGCATGAGCGTGTGCGTCTATAAACATCTGTATCTCCTGTTTCAAACGTTAAATTAAGCTTATTGTTACAGAATTTTCATTTTTCCGTACAAATCCAATTTTATATGTCCAGGAATTCTTTCCGCTGTTTCTTCGCTTCCGAATATCCTTCCTCAAATGAGAAGTTTTTCTCGTATTTTTCAATTCAAAGATTTTTTGATCCAAGGATACATACAATCAACCAACTAAGGGACTATCCCAGTCAACATGCAAAACCAGATTCACTCCCTGTAGCAAACCTCCCAATGCAACCGGTATTATAAACAGGACCATGATAGCCGTTATGCTTGTAGTGATTTTCACTTTTACCGTCCCTTTTATGAATAGATACACTTGATCAATTAAAATGCAACAAAATAAACATGCAAGTCCATATATTAAATGAAGTTAGAAATAAATACACAGCATCAATACACCTAAAAATGTTATCGTTAACGGTAATTAAGTATAGCTGTCAAACGATCAAAGTCAAGAACAAAAAGTCAGACCTTTATTCTCACAAAATGGCGTTGCTTGGTTTTCCCGTAAGCAGGCGGGTAATTGC
>CAYTHV010000228.1:0-3364 GCA_964437685.1 uncultured Pirellulales bacterium | reverse complement strand
CTTCATCAGGAAAGGAACGGGATACCATTGTCCCGGTAAAAATGCTACAGTGTCTAAAATAGAGACTTATTAATTTCAATACTTTGTGATATTGCTTGTTGTAATCAATATTTTCTTTTCAAAACCGAGGACAGTCACCTATTTTCATTACAGCGTTGTTTATATCCATTATTTTTGCCCATCAATAATTCTTATGTCCATATTCTTTCAATTTTTCTTTGGCTTTTTTGACAAACTTTCCAAATTGACGATCCTTGTCTTTTTTTTCAAGCTCCGTCATTCCATAGTGCTCGGCTTCCTTTTTGAGGCTGATGTAGTTGGCATATTGCTCCTGGTCCAGCGTACCTGCTTTTACGGCCGAAAGGACTTCGCATCCGGGCTCATGGCGATGCGTACAGTCAGCATATTTGCAGGTACCGGCTAAAGCGGTGATTGCATCAAATGAGCTTTCTATGCCGGCGCTGGTATCGGCCATTCCCACTTCGCGCATCCCGGGGTTGTCGATCACGATGCCGCCGTTTCCTAAAAGATACATTTCCCTGCAGGTGGTGGCGTGCTTTCCTCTGCCGGTGCTTAGGCTGATAGCTTCAGTTTTGATAATATCTTCCCCGAGCAGCTTGTTGACCAGTGAGGATTTTCCGACCCCGGACGAACCAAGGAAACAATACGTTTTTCCGTAAACGATATGCTTGTTTAGCTCGTCGAGACCCTCATGGGTTAGGGTGCTGGTCAGAATTATATCGATGTCACTGAACCTGTTTTTTAGCTCAGCGAGTTTCAAATCCAGTTGGTCTTTGGGAATCAAATCGATTTTATTCAGCAGGATGGCGGGTTTTACGCCTCCCTCTTTGACAATAGCAAAGTACCGTTCAAAACGGTTCAGGCTATAGTCCCTGTCAACGGATTCAACGACAAATGCCACGTCAATATTGGTCGCAATGATCTGCGTTTCGTTTTTATTGCTGTACTTCCGTTTGATCAGGGTCTTTCTCGGCAGCACGCCATGGATCACGGCTTGCTCCGTGTCAAGTTCAGTGATAGCTACCCAATCGCCTACGGCCGGATAGTCTTCCCGTGACGAAGCCTTAAACATTTGCTTTCCGGTAATCTTGGCCGAATATTGACCGTTTGCATGCCTAACCTTGTAAGCTCCCCGGTATTCGACAATCACCCGCGCAACCGAAAATCTGTCTAATTTCAATGCATGACGATGCGATTCGAAAAAAGCATCATAACCCAGATCTTCAATTTTCGTTTTTATAATTTCGCTATCCATATTTTCTATTAACATGACTCTACAAAATCAGTTCCGCCATTTCCAGCGTTGTTTCCTGATCACTGAAATGCGTCTTTTTCGTACCCATGATTTGGTACGTTTCGTGTCCTTTGCCGGCCAGCAGTATAATATCATCGCGACCAGCGGTGGAGATTGCAAGTCCAATGGCTTTCTTGCGGTCGAGTTCAATTAATACATTACTGCTTGGCGTTTTTTGTGAAAAGCCGCACAAAATGTCTTTGATGATTGCTTCCGGCTCTTCTGTGCGGGGGTTATCGCTGGTAACAATCACAATATCACTGAGTTTTTCCGCAACTTTTGCCATTCGCGGGCGTTTAGTTTTGTCCCGGTCGCCGCCGCAGCCGAATAGCGTAATCAGCCTGCCTTTGCACAACGGTTTTAATGTATTCAATACATTCAAAAGGGCATCATCGGTATGGGCATAATCCACAAATGCGCGAATTCCCGCTTTCGACAGGGCGGATGAGATCACAGGTTCAAGCCGACCGGGGACATTTTTCAGGGCTGATAATCCCTTTGCAATCGTACTGAGATCAAATCCTGCGGCCAGACATAACCCTGCCGCCGCCAGATGGTTGCTGATATTGTGCCGCCCCGGAAGGCAGGTGTGTACTCGCTCTTTGTAATTGTTAAAGACTATTGAAAATACACTGCCCGATGCATCCATCGATTCTACTTCAGCGGAAATATCAGCGGGTTTGTCAATGGTATACCAAAAAATACGGACACGACATTTTTCGGCTATTTTTTGGGAATACTCAGATTCCGCATTTAAAATCGCGATCGCATGGGGCGGTAACTGGGTAAAAAGCCTGGTCTTGGCCGCCAGATAGTCTGCCATTGTTTTGTGGTAATCCAAATGGTCGCCTGTTAAATTGGTGAATGCTGCGGCGGTGAAATAAATCCCCGCCAGCCGCTGCTGGTCGAGGGCATGGCTGCTGGCCTCGATCACCATATATTCCGCACCATCTTCGACCATTTGCCGTGTGGCTTTGGCAATCGTCAAAGCATCAGGCGTGGTCATTGCCGCTTCTTCGGTTGTCTTGCCTGTAGCCAGAATAATAGTTCCAATCAGTCCCGATTTGTGGCCAGCCTGTTCGATAACCGACCGAACCAGAAAACTGGTTGTCGTTTTGCCGTTAGTGCCTGTCACAGCAAGATTTGTCAGTTTACTATTCGGGTTTTCTTCGGCGGCTTGAGCCAGCAGTCCCAGAGCATAGGCGCTATCGTTGACCAGAATGATTTGGGCAGACCCGACGTCTATAACTTTTTGGCAAACGATATATTTAGCCCCATTTTTCAAAGCCTGCGGTACAAAACTATGCCCATCCGCATGCACACCCGGAACGGCTACAAACACATCACCGGGCATAACGTATCTTGAATCCGCACAGATTCTGGACGTATTTCCATGCGAGGAAATCATAGCCAAAAGTTGTGTAAAAGTCATAAATTTCCTTAAAATTCAGAAAAAAAGCTCATTTTCATCAAAATTTGCCGGATTTTCGTCTCATCTAACCTCTGTTCAAGAGTTTGGGTTGCTCCGGCGGGCACAAAACGGTACAATACCCGAATTCGTCAAGCGATAAAAGAATGTACTGAGTATTTTCGGCGTTTTGAATGAAAAACCTGAGAAAATAGGGAAGGATATCGAATGAAACGGTGTTTAGTGGGTTTCTGTGTGGCATTTTGGATATTTGCCGGCAGTATATGCCTGGCAGCCGTGACCGAGGAAGTCGATTATATGGCCATCCTGCTGGATGGTAAAAAGCTGGGGCATGCGGTCCATACCCGCACAGTCGATGGAATTAAGGTAACAACTATTGAAGAGATGAACTTGCTGATTGGCCGCGGCGAGTCGGCAATCAAGTATAAAGGTAAAGAAACCAGTGTTGAAACAAACATGGGGAAACCGCTGAGTTTTGAAATCGTTCAGACGATCAGCGGGATGGAGCAGGTACGCAAAGGTACGGTTTGCTCCGGCAAGGTCAAAATGACGATTCAAAATGGTCCGACGACCCAGGAGCAGGTTATTCCTTATCCGTCCAAGGCGTTGATGGTCGAAGG
>CAYTHV010000227.1:0-3367 GCA_964437685.1 uncultured Pirellulales bacterium | reverse complement strand
CGACTTCCTGCTTGTAAGGCAGGCGCTCTAACCAACTGAGCTAACCGCCCTAACATCAATAATAACAGACACTTAAATAAATATTTGGAGTATTTCAAATATTATTCGATACAACCTTGACATAACCCAATAAAATATAATCTCCTTCTATGCTTTGATTTAATTACAACTTGTATTTTGTCAGAAGCAATGTCTATACTAAAAGAACAATTTAAAATCGGAAAACCTGTTCCGGTTAATTTCCGCTTAACTTACATAAAACAGGATAATTTTGCAAGAAAATTCAAGGAAAGCTCCATTATTTTGGAACAGGCATCGTATTTACGTTCCGGCCGTACTCCAAAGCCAAAAGATATTAATGGGGAAAAGCCTGTCGTCTATTTTTGTAATTTGTATTTAGTATATCAGTATTGTCGCAGAGCAAGGGTTTGGGGTTCAGATATTCACTTTCATAAGCTCTTCGAAAAATAGAAAGCCCCTTTGTTATGAGGCCATCTTTTAAGTACAACATTTAATATTTTTTGTTTTTTACAATTAAATACGGCGTACTTTCCCTTTACTCCTTTGTTTTCAAATACTCATTCATTGCCGCGGCGGCGATGCGTCCCTGGCCCATTGCCAGAATGACGGTTGCAGCGCCGAGCACAATGTCGCCGCCGGCGTAGACGCCTTCGAGGCTGGTTTTGCAATTGTCATCCACGACAATGTTGCCCCATTTGTTAAATTGCAGTCCCGGCGTGGTCTGCTGGAGGAGGGGGTTGGCACCGTTGCCGATAGCGACAATGACCGTATCCACATCCAACGTAAATTCGCTGCCGGGGATTTCCACAGGTTTGCGCCGTCCGGAGTCATCCGGTTCGCCCAATTCATATCGCAGATTTTCAATGCCAATGACATTGCCTTTGTCGTCGCCGAGGATGCGTTTTGGATTTTGCAGGGTGCAGAAGATCACGCCTTCTTCTTTGGCGTGGTGGACTTCTTCGACACGGGCGGGCATTTCGACCTCGCTGCGGCGATAAATCAGATAGACTTTTTCGGCTCCGAGCCGGACCGCGACGCGTGCGGCATCCATCGCGACATTGCCGCCGCCGAGAACCGCGACATTTTTGCTGACGGCGATGGGCGTATCGGCTCCCTTGCCGAAGGCATACGCTTTCATCAGGTTGGCGCGGGTCAGATATTCATTGGCGCTGTACACGCCGACAAGGTGTTCGCCGGGGATGTTCATAAACTTGGGCAGTCCGGCGCCAACGCCAATATAGACTGCGTCGAAGCCATCTTCATTCATCATCTGTTCGATGGTGCGGGTTCTGCCGACGATGAAGTTGCAGACGATTTTAACGCCCATTTTCTGGAGGACGTCGATTTCTTTCTGGACGATGCTTTTGGGAAGACGAAATTCCGGGATGCCGTAGACCATTACGCCGCCGGGTTTATGGAAAGCTTCAAAGACGGTTACGTCATGGCCTGCACGTCGGGCGTCGGCTGCCGCGACGATACCGCCGGGGCCGGAGCCGATAATGGCGACTTTCTTGCCGGTTGATGGGGCGACTGTTGGAACGCCGCCGTTTTGGTCTAAGTCGGCGACGAATCGTTCAAGTCTGCCGATGGAGACGCTCTGGGCGACGTCTTTAAATTTCTTTCCAACGGTGCAGGTTTCCTGACACTGGACTTCCTGCGGGCATACTCTGCCGCAGACGGCGGGAAGCAGTGAATTGCGTTTGATAATCCCCAATGCTTTGCCGAAGTCACCCTCTGCGATGGCGCTGACAAACCCTCGGATGTCAATGCGTACCGGGCAGCCTTCGACGCACGGCGCATTGGCGCATTGCAGACATCGCATCGCTTCCAGTTGTGCCATTTCCGCGGTATAGCCGAGAGCGACTTCCTTGACATTGCTCCTGCGGGTGTGTTCGTCTTGAGCGGGCATATCCTGCGAAGGTATGGCGTATCGATCTTTGGCCCTCAGTTCGCCTTTGGCCTTTTTTTCAAGCATTTCCTGTAACAGTTTTTTTCTGTCCACGTTTATCCTCAATTGTCAAAAGTTCATAGTAAATACAAGAAACTACAGATTTCGCAGATTACACAGATGATGTTTTCTTCAATTTTGCGTGTACCTGCAGATCCTATTTTTAATTTTTTAAACTGACCTTCCAACTTCTGAATTCTATCTTCTGTTTTTACTTTAAGCCAATTTTGCACTTGTGCTGCTGATACTGCTCCATGGCTTTCTTTTCGAGGTCTTTGTAGGCGCCCATGCGTTTGGTCATTTGGTCGAAGTTGACCAGGTGGCCGTCGAATTCCGGGCCGTCCACGCAGACAAACTTGGTCTTGCCGCCGACTTCGACGCGGCATCCGCCGCACATGCCGGTGCCGTCAACCATAATCGTATTGAGCGATACCTGCGTTGGTACGCTGTATTTTTTTGTCATCTCGCAGCAGAATTTCATCATGATGGTTGGCCCGATGGCGACCGCCAGATTGGGTTTCGGATCGCGCCGGCAGACTTCTTCCAGCGGCACAGTTACCACCGCTTTGCGGCCATAGGAACCGTCATCGGTTACCACAACCAGTTCATCACTGATGGCCTTAAAATCATCTTCGAGAATCAGCAGTTCTTTGTTGCGTGCGCCAATGATGCTGATGATTTTATTACCGGCATCTTTGAGTGCCGTGGCAATCGGCAGCAGGGGTGCGTTGCCGATACCGCCGCCGATACAGACGACGGTGCCGAATTTTTCGATATGGGTTGGTTGTCCCAGCGGCCCGGCGACATAGCCCAGCGACTGGCCAACCTCCAAGTCCGCCATCTGGGCGGTTGCCTTGCCTACCCGCTGAAAGATCAGCCGGACAGTACCATTGTCCTTATCTGCTCCGGCAATGGTTAGCGGTATCCGTTCGCCCGCGTCCAGGTTGGGTGAAACAATGACGAATTGTCCGGCTTTTCGCGCCCGCGCCACCAGCGGAGCTTCGACATCCATTAAGAACACATTTTCGGATAATTGCTTTTTGTGCGTAATCTTATACACAGATTGTTCCTTATCAATTAAAGTGTCAAAAACGGCGGTATTATAACGAAACCCGGCGAAAAATCCAATAAATTATTATTCCATGACATGAGATAATTGCGGCCGAGGACGGATGCTGTAATTTTGTGTGAATTGTAGAGTATTGAAATCGGGTTTGTTTTACAAAACAGGTTTTTTGACAGGAGATATACGTTCTTTCAGTAAACGTGGCTCAGCTCCAGTAAATCCGTAGATAGATTGATCAGGATCACCTACTGCCAGCAGTCGTATGCCTCCGTTAACCGGTAAGCGTCCGGTGGGGTGTTGGAAGTCTTCTGTGTAGTGGGTGGCTATTTTGC
>CAYTHV010000226.1:0-3417 GCA_964437685.1 uncultured Pirellulales bacterium | reverse complement strand
TATCCGGACTGACATTGGTAATATACTCGCTCCATGAAACCCGCTTGATTGGAATTTCAACCTGATAAATATCCGCATATGCATTCACAAATTGTGCGGCGGTCAGCGCATACGCCGAACCGACATTGAATATCTGATACGAAGACCGTTCCCTGTTTAAGATGGCCTTCACAAAGCAATCCGCGATATCCTCCGCGTCGCACGGACCAATCAGCACATCGGGGCCGTCCGGCAAGATCACTTCCCTGCCGGCCTGATGCGCCTTATGAACATCCAGACCGCGTCCCCCAAGACAATCCAGCGGTATCTTGCCCGGTCCGCAGATATTGGGCGGCATAATCGCGGTAAACGCAACGCCGTCTTTTTTGCCCATTTCAATAAGCTGCTGAATCTGGGAATACCGTTTTTTATACCCGTCAAAGACACACTCGCTTGCAGTCTGTTCAGGCGTCGGGACAACTTTCGGCTCGCCATACATCCAAAGCGAGCCGCAGGCAACCACATGACGGCAAACGCCTTTAAGCTGATGATAAATATCCCACACAGAGCCGGTCATATCAATAACCGTACCCGGTCTTTCATCCGCCAGTTGGTTGAGTTGATCGGCATTCCTGACATCACACGCTAAGTACTTAACCCCTGCCCAGGCTTTATCTGTCGGTAAAGGTGTTTTGCCGGAACCGACAACAATGACCTCAAATCCGGCCGCTGCAAGCTTCGGAACCATAAAATGACCGACATGACCTGTCCCGCCAATTACCAGAACTTTCATAGAAGACCCCTCTTTATTTTATGATTCGGCATATTTTGCCATCAACAGGTTTTTCCAGCCATTCGCCCTGCTTTGCGATAAATTCCTTAAGGTACGGCTGCGCCATATGGTTATCCAGGGCGCCCTGATTCGGCCAGTTTTCATAAATGATAAACAGGCTGTCATCCGCATCCGAAACATGCAGATCATAGTTGAGATTCCCTGCTTCTTTCCGGGTCATCTTCATCATGTGAATCAGAAAATCTTTGACCGTCTTTTTAGTTTCCTGTTTTGCTTTGATAAAACATACGATGGTTATTTGTTCAATTGGCATAAAAATTCTCCTGTACGAACTACAATATACCTATTTTAACATTCTTCAATCCCAATAATCGGTAATTGTACATCCAATTCCCCAACAGAACAAGACATTTCTTTACCATAAAAATAGAAAAATTGCACTTCTGTCTTCTGACTTCTGAATTCTGAATTCTTTTCGAATTCCTCTTAATTTTCCCTTTTCACTTTTTCCTTTTGAATTTATTTAAAATTGAGTGCTTAAAATTTATAATTTTTCTTGCACAGGTTCGTATTTTGTTCGTATAATAGAAACAGATGCGGGAGAGAAACCCCGCATACGGAAAATGGGGACTCCGGGTGGCACTTTCAAGCCGCAGGCTTTTGAATGCTTTGCCGTGTTGTACCTGCCCCGCTTTCCGGGTCATAAGCCCACAGATTCATCTGTGGGTTAATTTGAAAAAAGGGCAAACCAGGCATAAGAAAAAGGATTACAGATATGCAGGAATACAAAACGAACCCAATTCGACCATTTTACAATCGACAATTTCCAATCTAAAATTTAAAAACGAACCCAATTTCACGACTCCACCAATCTACAATATACAATGCACAATTTACAATTGAAAAAACGAACCCAAATTAAGCTATATCTATATCTTAAAAGTCGACAATCAGCAAAGGGATACCCTGAATAACACGATGATTTATATCGCCTATAAACATTTTTGTTTTCTTAAGAATTATCTTGCAGGGACTGACTTTTTGACCATAATGTGACTCTTGTAATTTTGCGCGATATTAACAAGTGAAAAGGGATATTCGATGGGACCAAAACTGCGTGGTTTGATTAAACTACAGCGGGTGGAAAACAGGCTTCGTGCCGTTCAATCCAAGCTGGCACGTTGCCGAAGAAGCGTGCTATTTCAGGAAAATCAGCTTCGCACACTGCAAAGCAACCTGGAATCCAAGCACGAAGAAATTAAATTGACTCGGATTCAGGCGGACCGCCTTGAGTTGGAACTCAAATCACGGGACGAACATCTCGCCAAATTGCGCTCGTCACTGAATACAGCGCGCACCAATAAGGAATATTCCGCTATCCTGACCGAACTAAACACCTCCAAAGCAGACGATTCCAAGCTGGAAACCCAGGTACTGGAACTGATGAGGAACATTGAAACGGACCAGACCGCCTGTCTCGAAATCCAGAAGCAAATCGAAGAGCAGAAAGCCAGGATGGACCAAATCCGTTCTGAGGCGGAAGGCAAATCGACTGAATTGCAGAAAGAAGTAGATGCCATTCAGAAAGAATGGGATTTGTTCGCCGCCAAAGTTCCGGCCGAGACATTGTCTGTCTTTAAACGCGTCGCCGAAACCTACGATGGCGAAGCCCTCGCACAAGTCGAAAAAGGCGATGAGAACGGTTCAACAATCAGTTGCGGCGGCTGCTTTATGGGCCTGCCCGCAGAGATCGCAAACATGCTGTACAACAAAGATGAGATCGTCCGCTGTTCGAACTGTACGCGTATCCTTGTATTGGAAGACGACGGCGAGTAACTCGCCTTTGGGGTGGGAGTCGCGCCGTGAGTAAACTAATCTTATACACCGACGGAGGCAGTCGAGGCAATCCCGGCCCGGCGGCGGCGGCGTATGTCCTCAAAGACATCTTTGGAAAAATCATTTCCGGCAAAGGCATTTTTATCGCCAACGCCACCAACAATTTCGCCGAGTACAGCGGCGTTGTTTACGGCCTTAAAGCCGCCCAGGACGCCGGTGCGACACAAATCGAATTAGTCAGCGACAGCGAGCTGATGGTTAAACAAATCCACGGCCATTACAAAGTCAAAAGCGAAAATCTTCGCGACCTATATTGCCAGACGATGGATTTGCTATCGTCGTTTCAATCCTGGCAGGCCCGGCATGTCCTTCGTGAGAAAAATATCGAAGCAGACAAATTAGCCAATCAGGCGATGGACGCCAAAGGGGATGTGGAATTTGAATCCTCTCGCACCGTCGGCGGGATCAAGCCTATTCGCCTCGGCGTTCTCATCAGCGGCGGCGGACGAACGCTGCTCAATCTTGACCAGCAAATCAAATCACGTAAACTCAGCGCCGAAGTCGCCGTGGTTATTTGTTCCCGCAAGGAAATCAAGGGCGTTGAACTGGCAAAACAATTGGGATTTGACCCGCAGATTATCCGCGTCAAAGATTATCCTGATATTGAACAATTCAGCGGCAAAATCGCCGAAACTCTTGACATCGCCAAAGTTGATCTGGTCATTCAGGCCGGCTGGTTGTGCCTGTGGAATATCCCCAAACAATACGAAGGCCGTGTGATGAATATTCACCCCGCCCTGCTGCCCAGT
>CAYTHV010000225.1:0-3432 GCA_964437685.1 uncultured Pirellulales bacterium | reverse complement strand
CTCGCGTTTTCGTCAATCGTGTATATCAGCCTGTATCACCTGTCCGAGCAGACATTCAGCATCCTGTTCGGCGTCAATGCGATGATTTCGATGCTGGGAGCATTTACCAGCACCCGCATCACGCGCTATGTTTCGGATGCCCGGCTGATTACCTATGCCCTGTTCATCTACGCCCTGTGCGGAATCGGTATCATGCTGTTCGGACATTTGCATTATCTTTGTTTCGCCGTATGTATGGCCGGCATTTCATTCTGCCTCGGCGTTAGCCGGCCACTGAGTAACCACCTGATTCTCGAGCAGGTCAAAACCGACATCGGCTCCGCCTCGTCATTTATTGTCTTCTATCAGTTTCTGGTAGGTTCCATCTGTATGGCGATTACCACAGCCGACTGGGCACGCCCGATATTCGTCTTCGGCCTGCTGGCGTTCGTTGTCCCCGTGATTGTCCTGTCGCTCTGGCCGATGCTCATCCGCCGCACCTATCGCGCCGCCGCACCGATTTGACACCCCTGCCAATGCAGGAGCGAACCCGAACGCTCACCTAAGGCAGCCGAACATTCTTGATTAGGATAATTTCCATGCCACAGGTATTCCACACAGCTCCTCACCTTTTCAAGGGGAGGTGGCCGCAGGCCGGAGGGGTATTAAAATTCCACACCTTAACCCTTACCCCTGATTTAACCCTTAAATCTTTTTTTTCTTTTGCTTAACCCTTAACACTTAAAACTTAAAACTGATTAACCCCTTAACCCTTAAAACTTTTCCGGCATTCCGCAACTTAAAACTTAACGCTTAGAACTTAAAACTAAATCGCAAGTCCCGAAGGGACGAAACATTCATAGCCGGAGGTGTAAACCTCCGGTAAGCATCTTTCGCATCGCAAGCCCCGAAAGGGCGACACATAGTAGGACGAAAATTTCAAACCCACACTTTTATTTTTTGATGGATGGGGCGTATTGTGTACACCCCCTTTCTCTTCGAATCTGCAATATTCGGAGTACAGCTTTTAAGCTGGTTAAAATGCTCTTTTCTTCTTCTTTAGCCCTTTAGGGCGGCATGTTAAAGCCTCGTCCGCAAGGACGTGGACTTTGAAATCGCACTCTCATCACAGAGTCTCCGCAGGAGACGACATAAAAATCCCGCAACTTACACCGTTATTCACACCCCATCCATCCAATGCCCTGCAAACACCGCCCAATCCGCCAAATCAACAACCCCGGAATGATCGATATCCACCCCGCCGCAATAGTTATTGTCGAAGGTGCAATCATCCATCAGCCACCACCCGACAAACAAATCCAAATCTTCCAAACTCACCCCATCCGGACAAACCCAATCCGCCTCAGGGATCTGCCACTGCAAGCGAGGATAATTCGTTCCCTCGCATATCGCCCACGTATTCGTAAAATCCCACCCGGCATCCGTAAACGTTGATAAAATCTTCATCTCATCAGTCGTCTTGCCTGTCCCACCAACACTATAATACTGACTGCCGACTTGAACATCCCAAAAACAATTGCTGATACTGCCGGTATCATTCCAGCCACATAGGCCACCAACATCAGAATCCGGTATTGTTATCCCGGCAGCATAACTCTGGCTGATCATATCATAATTACCCCCAACCAGTCCACCTACCCACATATTTCCTGTCACTGTAGCAATAGTATAAGTCTGAATGATCGTATCTTCATTCGATCCGCAGAGTCCGCCAACCCACCAACTTCCCGTCACCATTCCCATGAAACAACTCTGGCTGATGGTGCCGGAATTCACTCCGCACAGGCCACCGATACAAACAAAGCTTCCTGTCACCGCACCAATTACATAACTCTGGTTAATTGTACCATTATTACCCCCGCACAGTCCGCCGACATAATCACGTCCAATACTGTTCACATCTGTCAATTTCAAATTATTTACCTGACCACCGGGGCCAATCTGTCCAAAGAAACCAATATAACTTTGCTGGGAACCATTGATGCCCAGATGTGAAATGACATGATTATTGCCGTTAAACGTACCGGTAAACATTCCACTGCCACCGGCAATGACTGCCTGTGTAAAAGTTACTCCGGTCAGATCGATATCGTTAACCAGGATATATTGGCTGTTCCAGTCCGGCGTTCGCCGACCAAGACACAATAAATCATTAGCATCAACAATCTGATAAGGATCTTCTAT
Source organism: uncultured Pirellulales bacterium (assembly GCA_964437685.1). GTDB lineage: Bacteria > Planctomycetota > Phycisphaerae > Sedimentisphaerales > Anaerohalosphaeraceae > Anaeroglomus. Next base: position 1,248 of record CAYTHV010000225.1, on the reverse strand, counting down.
TGTGCCGTGTCCCGCATAAGTCCGGGCGATATAGTTCGTATTGATTATACTGCCTGCTTCATTTTCCCAGCTCAATCGAGGCGTATCCACTCCTTCATCAATCATCCATGTACCGTCATTCCAGCCTGCAAAACTGGCCGCCTGTTTCATCTGAACACGGGTCAATCCCCAGCCACCACCGCCGCCAGACTGGCCGGAACTCTCGATATCCCAGTAACTGTCTGTAATCGCACCAAAATTAGAGGCACACAGACCGCCGACGCTTGCATCACTTCCCACCACAATACTGGTAGTATAGCTCTGGATGATAATGCCATAATTTGACCCACACAGACCACCGATCCACGAGTTTCCCGTCACTGAATTTGTGGCATAACTCTTGATTATCGAGCCTTCTTCATTAATCCCACACAAACCTCCAACACAAGCATCGCCCGTCATCATCGCTGTAGCATAACACTGATTGATCGAGCCATGATTAAACCCGCATAGACCGCCGGTATAATTATCTCCGGTCACCATCCCTGTGGCATAACTTTGACTGATGGTACCATAATTTTCTCCGCATAAGCCGCCAGTACAAGATTTGCCTGTAATATCTAAATCAACCAACCTGAGATTTATTACCTGACCACCGGAACCGATCTGACCAAACAGACCGACATGATCTTGGTCGGAACTGCTGACACTCAGACGGGTTATCATATGCCCATTGCCCTCAAACACACCGATAAAGGACGTTCCCTGAAACCCCCAATTGGAATTGTTTATATCGGGTGCAATGACGGCAGAGGTAAAGATTTCTCCTGACAAGTCAATATCGGCTGTCAAAATGTAATTCTTAGCCAGAAGTACAGGGTCCGAACCAATAGACATCAACTGCTCCGCTGTTGAGATTTGATAGGGATTGCTCGCCGAGCCGTCGCCAGGGTTGGTGGACCAGTCATAAGCCCACGTTGTCGAAACAATACACAATCCAACCACAACCACGCCGAGTATCCGTCTCATGATGTCGCTCCCTCTATTGAACAAAAGTCCTATAAAAATAGTTCTACCAGAATTGTTATATGGAGATTTACAGATATAAAATATATCGGCAATGCGGCTCAAAATGCTTACATTTTATGGCCGCATTGTTTCACAGCAAAACTCTATCCCGTATATCCAGTTATCCTGTCTAAAAAAATCTGTGCCATCGGCGAAATCTGTGGTTCCCGTTTAAGATATGCAATATCCGACAAACTTTTT
>CAYTHV010000224.1:0-3439 GCA_964437685.1 uncultured Pirellulales bacterium | reverse complement strand
GGTTTCCTTCATGGCCTGACGGATTCGTTCTTTGGCTTCATCACTGACAAACCCATTTTTATTGATCATGCGTGATACAGTGGCGGTGGAAACTCCGGCTTTGTCTGCTACTTCTTGAATGGTCATCGGCGAACCCCTTAATGTAATTAATCTAAGCAGTCATGTATATTACATGAAGGGGGATAATAGGAGTAGTATTTTTAGAAAGTTCAGTCCGTTTTTTGACTCAAGTAGAGGGCGAACTTGAGTTCGAGGTCTTTTTCATATTAAAAAGTTTCTTTTTCGTGTTGTCAGTTTTTTATTTTCAGTACGGAACGATCTTCATGAAACCGCGGTCAGCGCCAGATTTTCCACCACGTTTTGTTTGAAAAATCGAGCTTGAGCTTTTCATCGCCGTACTGAATCTGGATTTTTCCGCTCTTATACTCTGATTGAAGATACGGGCTGTCGAAGGTCATTGGATAGTTATAGTTTACCGGCTTACTTCCAATAGTTGGAATTTCTGGGGTGCCAGCGTTGAACACCAGCTCTTCAGCTTTTTTACCGCATCCTTTGTAAACAAGAATATTGGAGCCCGGTACGACGGTTTTGTAGAGAGCGATCGGATTGTCGAGCACGTCGGCCATGAAGTTCTCCAATGCCGGATAGTCGGCGACACGTCCTGCCTGAATAATCACTGGCGAGTATTTATCCTCCAGAATCAGCACGGTGCGGTCTTCGTTCCAGCGGTAGCAGTCATCACGCAGTTGTACGGTTGGAATGTCGTTCGGAGCATTGAAATTGGCTTGAGTACTCCCTGTTGTTGTTTTGTGTTCTTTTTCGTATTTTTCGTCCCACAGGATCGGGCGCACGGCAGCATAGGCGTTGCCTTTTTGAACAAAGATCCAGCCGTCTTTTTCTACACGTTGATCCCAGTTCGAACCGAAATAGATTCCTATTGTTTTGCTGTCCATAGAGCTGGCCGGATACCACTCTGGATTAATTGAAAACCAGCGGCGCGCCTGCTGAACGATCAAGGTTTGTTCCTGCTGCACCGTTTGAAGCACTATTTCCGTATCCGCAGGCGTTTTTTTACTGACCGTGTTGTTCGTGCCAACAAGGCCGATGGGAACAATTCGGGAGTCGGCAGACAGCGCGAAGGTCATGCCGTGCCAGCGCCCGGCGATGCTCAGGTGTGAGTGGGTGGCGGCAGGATGATCCATCTGGGTGCCGAGTGTATAATCGGGCGTTATGTAGGTGTATTTAAGGAAGCGTGATTCGGTGTCGCATAAGAGGGTGCGCTCGGTACCCATGGGGCGCGGCCAGACGTTTTCCTCTTCACCAATGCCGCGGGACTTGTACACAAATGAACCCATGCCTTCGCGGTCGAGTGCCATGCTCCAGACCACGTCCGGCAGTTGATACTCATTGATTAGATTCCAATACCACCAGCAGGCGGCATTGCCCGGCCCGCCGAGGTGAAAGCCGATAAGATCGGCTGTTGCCTTATCGGCATCTCCGCCAACGCTCTTATGGTAACGAGTTTTCGGTCCGCCGCGAACGCCGGAGATGGAAACTTGCGCCCAGTCAGCCCAGTACAGGGTGATGAAATCCCCGACGATCCGGTGCAGTTCGTCGTCACCACCGTACTGATAGGTCAGGTCGACCATGTTGAGCGTATGCTTGCTGTAACCGTAGGCCGCGTTTTCAAGGAAGAATCCGCGCCGGGCACGTTCGCAGAAATATTTTTTCATGAATTTCAGCCACTCTGCGTAATGATCTTTTGCCGTGTATTGCTTACCGTCGGATAGGTCGGCTCGTCCGCCGCCGTGACGGGTTTCCGGATCAATGCCCGGGCCGTAATAACCGGCGTGACCGTAATGATAACCTCCGCCGAAGCCGTAGTCGGGATAAACGCGGTCTTTATAGTCCGGCTCGTTCATGAAAATGCGGGAAGTGACCAGATTGCAGACCTTGGCGTTCAGGTCGTGGTTTTCGCTGCCGTCAAGCCACCATGTGCTTTGCCTCGCCCAGGCGATGTCGTTTTTGGCGGCGGTACGTTCCCATAGGGTTTCTAGCAGGAGTTTTTCAACCTCAGGCTTCATGCGTCCGGGGAATTTGCCGCACCGGTTGCTGAACATGTAATAAAAGCGGCAGTAAAGAGGGGTGTGTAGCAAACTCCAGCTGTCGGCAGCGACATCAGGTTTTTTAAGTTCATCAGCCAGAAGTTGATTGGCTGTGTCGAGGTCTTCATTGAGGAGCATTTTTGCAAAGGCGCTTACGACCGGGAATGCATCTTCTTTAGCAGCCAGTTTAAATGCGGCTTCGACGCGCGCGGTGCGGCTGGCCTTAGCTTCGGCCATACGCTGGGCAAGCGGTTTGTCCGTCACGCCGATTTTTGTTTCGGATCCTATAAAACACACTCCGTCCAAATGGATAAGAGCCTCTTTGCTGAATTGGGCCTCAAACTCACACAAGGCCACATGACTCCAGTCAAATCCGGACGAAGCCTGCAAAGTGTTTAGCGGCAGAGACAAATCCTTCCATTCACTGCCAATGCCGGATAGTACGCCAGTTGCCTCCTGTCCGTTCTGATCAACCAACCGGACTCTCCAATGGTCGGAAGCCGAGGCATCCTGCACCTTCACCCATAGGTGGAGGGTGGTTCCCGGGGAGAGCTCCCAGCGTTCGCCCCAGAGGCTGGCGACGAAACCGAAGCGCGGGGCCATGCCGACGGCGGACGGTTTATAAAGGATGCTGAAATCCCCCTCTCGCTTGTCCGCGTGATCGAGTGAAAATCCGATGGACTTATAATTCGTGTTGCGCCGGGCGGGCAACCCAGCATCTACATGCTGGTTCTGTTGAGCAGTACCAAAAAGGCGGGTCTCTTCGTCCCAAAAATCTAGCGGGTTGTTGTCAGCGAGGCAGGTTGTTGCGATGGAGAGAGAAAGCCATATCAGCAGATATCTCATTTGTTTCCTTTTTTCCAATGGTTGTAAGCTTCTGGTCGCAGATTTTCCAGAGCTTTGAAAACCGCGAGATTGTTTTGTAAAATCTATCATTTTAGTTTCAGGTTGTCTATAGAATTTCATACATGTATGTTCATTTTGTTTTTCATGCTACATATTTTTTAAAGCCGCTCGTCAGTTTATTTGATTAAAAAACATAAAAAATAGCTGATTTATGAGTGTTAGTAAATATATCGAGCGTTTAGTAAACAAGCGCAATTAAATCTGCCTTTAAATCGGTTAATATCAGGTTTAAAAACCATTTGACATTTTTTTTTCATGTAGTACCTTATGTTTATTACATGGAGTGTTTCCGTGTTGGTGGTAGCAATGATAAAGGCTTCCACGATTAAAAGTAGGAACAAAATGTGCGATTAAACATCGCGGAAAGAGGGAAGATAAAATGAAGACGAGAAATATGTTATCACTCATCATGCTTGCGTTGCTGGCTG
>CAYTHV010000223.1:0-3482 GCA_964437685.1 uncultured Pirellulales bacterium | reverse complement strand
TATTAAGTTTGCCTGATGAACTTTTTTTACGCTCTTGATATAACGATCCTCGTAATCCATAAAGAACAAGGGCATATCAGGATAATCAATCAGATAGTAGACTTCGAATGCTGTCAACAGCGCCGCACTGGGAATCAGAAAATTGTCCGACGCTTTTTTAGAATACTCCTTGTAGTATGACGCTACGGAATCTGCGTTTAACGCTATCTGGTCTGCATAGAAATCTATCAGATCAAAATCGGATTCTTTTTTTACCGCGGGTTCAGCAAGCCACGAAATCGTGCCGGGCTTGTTCGCCACAACCCGCTTTTTCAAGCCGGACTTTAACTCGATTGTTTCCTGCCAATACGTGCTGCCATCAGATTCTTCCTTAATCAGCTGTCGGTTCCATTTCAATTCCGGAATAATGGCTTCGTACTCAATATTCATCCATGTACAGCCGTCGTGTACAAAATAATTATTAAAATCAATTTGCTCATCCAGCGTAGGGAATCCTCCAAACCTGCCTGCCCATGTAGCAGCATATGATGTCGGTTCAATACGAACAAATCTATCCGTCTGCCTGCCGCCATGTATAAACTCACGAAACTGCTTAAACCGTTCAGACCGATTCACTGCCATAACAACTCCTAAGTTTCAGATACCATATTAAGTTATCACCAAACTACATGTATGAGACTTCAATACCATACGTTTCGCCTTTGGCGAGCTGACTTGCACGAATGAAATTGCCGTCAAGAACTTTTCCATTGACCCTTACCGTCTGCTGACCGCCTCGATGGAATTTTACATTTAAAACGGCGCCTCTAAATAAACGTTTGACCGCATATTCATTCCAATGCCGAGGCGGCAGAGGATCGATCAAGAGACCTTTATAATCGGGAATGATACCGATCATCCGAGTAATGCATTGCCGGTACCATGACAAGGAGCCGGTAAAACCACTAAAGAGATTAGCCCCATAGCTTGCATGTTCAGGACCAACAAAGAAATTAGACTGCTGATGAGGGGGGCCAGTTACGATATCCGGGACAAGATTGGCAGGCAATGTCTTCTGTAATTCTGCATAAAACGCATCGCCAAAACCCAGCGATAACAGTGTATACAGATAAAATGATTCACCATGTGTATAAATCGAACCATTCTCAAACATGCCCGGCAGGATATTTGCGATGCGACCAACTTCTCCCTGACTTGCATTGGTATAGGCCGGCGCCAGCAATCTGTGGCCGACGGGTGTTGCAAGCTGAACCAGCGATTCAAGCACCTGTTTTTCGCGACCGGCTGCTTGGGCAACACCGGTAAAAATTGCCCACGTATTGACATTCAGGTGTATTTTACCTTCGGCGTTCGTTTTAGAACCTACCGGTTTACCATGACAATTAAATGCATATACATACCACTTGCCGTCCCAGGCATGGGCATTGACTCGCTCTGTCATTGTCTCAGCAATATGTTCAAATTCTTTTTTATCTCCAATTCTACCTATCACACTGGCCAGCTCAGAAAGGAGTTTTGCACCATAAACACATGCACAGGAGAGCCACACGCTTACCGCATCCCCGCCGCCAAGGCCGGATAATGCATCATTCCAATCTCCATAACCGATTCGACATAAACCATGGTATCCCACATCGGAAAATAAGGATTGCAGGGCGATTTTGGCATGGTCATACACGGAGCCTGCATCATTTGAATCGGGTCTGAGCGTTTTACTGCTAAGGAACGGAACCTGCACATTTAACAGATCAAGATCTCCGGTCTCCTTCAAATACGCATCCAGCGCATATATGATCCAGAACGCTGAATCTTTGTACCTGCGAAGATCATGGCCGCCGCCTTCGAATTTTTCATATTGGCGCAGCGCAGTGCCATCGGGATACTGGTACTGAATCGCCGTAAGCAATTGGGCTCTGACAAAATCGGATTCAGCATCGCACGCTCCCGCAATATCCTGGAGTACGTCACGATAACCCACTTTGTCCAGCGCCCGCACAAACCGCACCTGGTTGCGTGTCTGATATTTGGACCAGATATTGTAGTAGCGGTCTAAGGCCCGATCGGGCGTTTTAATTATATTCGCCTGAATCTTATTCTTCCACGGGTCCTGATTTGTTATTGCAAGTTCGGCTGCATCCTTTAATACCGACTGGCGCACCTGATCCAAAAATACATTTCTTTCGTTGGCCTCATACGGGCACTTCCCGAAAACCACCGTCCATGTTCTTGACTCTTTAGGTGCAAGAACCGCATCAAACTGTGCTGCCGCTATCAGACCGCTATACGGCTGCTGTCCGAGAGAGTTTGTACAAGCGCCCTGAGCAACCGCTTTAGGAATGGGAGAACGCCCGCCACTGCCGTCGAATAGCTCTGCCATCATGTCATAACCATCAAAAGAATCCGCGGATAACAGAAAGGCCGCCCGCTTATGCACATTATTCTTGTCATGATTGACAAAGACCATAGTTCTGTCTTCCAGCAGCCCCTCACAGACCACCCGAGGTACAAAATAATAAGATGGGTAAGAATCGACGCAAACCGGCAACCTCAAAAACCAGGACAACTGACGTTTTCGATTTGAATCATTTGATATGTTAACTTTCCATATCTCAACCGGTAAATCGGAATGAACCTGCACCAGCAGTGTACAGGAAAGGTCATTACGTACGGCTACAAGCTTAAACCAATCCAGTCCTTGCCTGCATTCAAAACCGGCGTATGCACTTTCCTCAAAATGCGGGATTGGATACATCGGCCATGACTTGCCTTGTTCATGGATGAAAAAATCCCGCACATCCTGCCTTGTCGGTGCGGTTGGGACATAATTGGAGTCGGTATGTGATGACATTTTACCTGCCAAAACACTGTCAACGCAGGAAAATCCACCGCGATACTGGTCCCAAAAACTGCCCCATTGATCACGGTTCCTTTGATGATTGCTGGCCATCATATGCAAATAGGGCCGAGGCGTATGGAGTTCTTTGATTACAACGCTGCTATTGATCAACATGCCGTCTGCATCATCAACATCATCAAAAAAAGAATAACGATTGATAAGCTGATCCGCCTGCTTACCGTTTAATCCATCTGTCATCGGCTTTGCATTAATAAGATTCTGACGGCACTGCTCAATCAAGGCATTTAAATTATCCGACATTTAAGATTTCCCTTCGTGTCATTTACTGCACACCATCAATTCGTTCAGGCTTATGACTTTTATTACTTCACTTAACGTTCCACTTGATTTCTAAATTATCCTAAATTCAAGACCAGACATCCCGGCCGCGATCGCAACGCACCAGCGTAGCCCATGGATTGATGGAAAAGACAACATCAATTTGCTTCAGTTTGGACTTTATCTGTTTAAGAATCGGTAGATAGCTGTCCAGCCACCCCACCGTCGGCAGGCCATGGGAAAATTCCTCGGTATCAACCTTGATAATCACCTCATCAATGCCGTTTTCTTTGCAGAACCCCATCAG
>CAYTHV010000222.1:0-3508 GCA_964437685.1 uncultured Pirellulales bacterium | reverse complement strand
AAAAGCTGGAGGAATTGAGCCGATTAAATCCATGCCATTGGCTCCGAATTTCAGCGAGTACTATGCATACTGCACCTCATTGGCTGCTTGAGATATGAATTCTGCATGTTTTGGCCTTTCCGATAGCTTATATTTTAATCCCTGACTTTTGACCGGCCTATTGCCTTCCGGTTCCAGCTCAAACAATCTTTCGCATTTATCATTATACTTGTAGCTTTTCAAAAGGCCATACCGTTGCCAGATTTTTACCGTATTGGCGGACACCTGCAATTCTTTAGCCATTTCTTGGACGGTTAATAAGCCTTTTTCGCGAAGCCGATTGAATCTACTTTTGAGGTGGTAATCCCTGCGTAGTCGAGCGACTATGTCAGGAGTAAATTGTTTTCCTTCCGATGGTTTGAAATCTCTGCGGTTAAGATTGGCGGCAATTTCATTATCCGTAAAATGGTCAATCAGCTTGTCAATTTCTTCTATGACTTGCGGTATCGTTTTTCTTGATTGCCAAGCGTTTAATGGGATCGATACTGCCGTCTGGTGCGTTGCGCCTCCTTTGAGGCGTATACATACTTTTACGTTTTCATCGGTTCGAGTCAGAGTGACATCTTCAATAAGCAGCCGCACCATTCTTTTGCGCTGCTGGCTCTCAGTCGCAGGATCATTCCACACCGTTGGAAAGTCTTTTACTAATGATAAAATTTTATCGCGGCATTTTTTATCCAGGTTGGTTCGGTCGATACTGCATTGGTGTTCGTACAGTTCCCGTGCATCCTTCAGTTCGCGCAGCTTATTGTTCCAGTCGGCTTCAAGCTGGTCGGCCACCAGTCTGTTTCTCGGATCGACATTCATAAATCGGTCTCTGGCAAGATCAGCCTGGTATTGCGCTCTTTGAACATTTTGGAATCGAAGTTGATCGGCCTCTTTAAGCCTGGATTGAACTTCCTGCTGGACCGTTAACGCCAGTTCAATAGCCGCCGGCTTCATCAATTCCATTATTAATTTTTCTATTGCCATGTCAACATTACCGCCGGGAATGCTTTGGCAGACAGGCAGACCATATTCGATACCATGTCGCTGGCAAATGTAATCCGGGCACAGTTTACAATCACGCGTATGATACCGCAGTGTCATCCGCTGGCCGCATATGCCGCAAACCACCATACCCTGTAGAAGGGCAGGGCCTTTGCCTGGCGGATGGTTACGTCGATCAACACCATGCGCATTGGCGCATGCCTGCAAGGTTTTAAGATTATCGTTATATTCTGTCCAGGTAATATAACCGGAATGTGAGTCAGGAAGAAGGGTGTGCCATTGATCCATAGGCAGAGTTTTGACATGATTGGAACCATCCGGATGTTGGCGGCTTTTCATTCTGCCGTATACAAATGCCCCGGTGTAGCGAGGATTATGCAGGGTCTGCAAAGCGCGCGAATGAGTAAGCGGCCCCCACACGATTTTTCCCTTGTTAGGCTTCCCTCGTAAGCGGCGGGGAAACAGCAGCTTATTCTTACAGAAATATTTTACCACCGCTGTTGCCGATCCGGCACGCTTATAGGCTTTGAAAAAGGTATTCATTGTGTCTTGTATCTGCTTGTCCGGCGTTAGGATGACTTGTCCCTGCTCATCATAACTCAGGCCGATTGGCAATGGAACCTGTAGTTCTCCACGTTTAGCTTTATTAATAATCCCGCCCTGCATACGAGCCCGTATGACATGCAGCTCTGCTTCACTCATGGTCCCTTTCATCCCAAGAAGCAAGCGATCATTAAAATGGCTTGGGTCATATAAACCGTCCTCATCCAGGATCAACGTATCCGTCATTGCACATATCTCAAGTAACCGATGCCAGTCACTGGAATTACGGGCCAGACGTGATACTTCCAGCCCTAAGACGATCCCTGCATTGCCTGATCCGACTTCCCCCACCAGCTTTTGAAATCCCTTCCGGTCGACGGCCGAGGCGCCCGATTGGCCAAGATCACTGTCAATCACATGGATTCTATCTTCAGGCCATCCTAACGCCACAGCGCGTCCGCGAAGGTCATATTGTCTTCTGGTGCTCTCCGTGTTGTGAAATACCTGTTGAAGTGTGGACTGACGAACATAAAGAAAAGCGTCGCGTTTCAGATGTTCCGGCTGTACTTTTTGATGTGGAGTATCGCTATTCATAGTGTTGCCTCCTGCAGCTTATTCAAAATCATTGCTGCTAAAATCATGATCATGGGGGAATGGACGGATTCCGGCACGAACAGAGTGGGTGCGTAAGTAGCGTTTTGCTCTTGAGCCAAGTTCTGTTGTGTGGGCATCATCGTTTTTAACCAGGTTTCGACCCAAACCATAAATCCCCGATGTATCAATAAGCCGACCCCCCATCCCTGACAGCAATATTCCCTTCCGGCCAGAATCATTTGACGCAGCTTTTCATAACATTCAACACAAGCTGCCAGATGAGAATTCGGTTCCAAAAACTCTATCGCCCTTTTTTTTGCAGACGTTCCAAAGCCCGCTCGATACTGCGTGGATGAACGCTTAATCGGAATCGCTCTTTTATTCTCTTGGCCAATTCCGATGCGCGTATCGAAGCGTCGGCATCTTTGCACGCAGAAATAAAAGTCATAACATTGTCGGTCAGTTTGTGAGCGACCCTGGGCCCCCGTTGGTTGGGCATAAGACCGGCCAACCCCAGTTGGTCGTAGGCATGTTGCAACTGATAAAAAGACACCCGTGAAAAGCCGAACAGCTTTACTGCCTGAGCGACAGGTATTTTGTCTTCGCGGACCCGGCGTAGCATCTCGTATTTTACCTGTACCATATCTCGGGGGTCGAAGAATTCGTTGCCGGAAAACAGGTCGTCGACAACGATGTCCGGGTGTGGATGCAACGTGCCGTTTTTCCGCAGCGACTCCAGTTTGATATTGCCGTAATCGTCCATGATAAAGGTCTCCTAAATTAGAATTTTTGACTGTTAATTTTATTATGTCATATTTACACAAGATGTCAAGCAAAAATAATTGTAATTCATTTATTATTATTGTACTTAAGATATATTTATAAAACAATTTATAAAAAGACGATGGGATATCACTTGACGTAATAAAGTTAACACTGTAGGCATAATTAACTTTACATATAAATATTGAACGCTGGTGTCTCATCGGTTATTCTCTTTCCGGTATTCGTCTATAAGCCGTGTAAGTTGCAGCAATTCATTGAATCGGAAAGCGCAACGGCCACTGGCAATTATGTTGAATAGATCTGGCTCGTAAATATCTGTCCAAAAAGCAGATATGGAAATGAGCCGACTGTCCTGATTATAATAATAAACCCGGTATTCCCCCCAGTTTTGACGAATCGTGACTATTTGAATCTGCTGTCCATATAATGGATGAAATGGGTGTACAATTTTACAATATCGCACCTGATGATTTACATCAGGTGCAGTTGACATATTATTCGAGCCCTTTCATTGAACGCTTTATCCGGAGCATCAAGTCAGAGTGTTTAGACCGGA
>CAYTHV010000221.1:0-3521 GCA_964437685.1 uncultured Pirellulales bacterium | reverse complement strand
CCAGACTTGCACAAAATTGGCTTAGTTGTAATCTAAATCCAGCCAGCGGCTGCTCTTTATAAATCAATACCAATACTCTTTGCCGTGATAGTCAGAGACTACGCCTGACTATCACGAGCAAATGGGTGTAAAAAATTAGTGATAGTTCGGCATGAGTTGAAAGGGAAATCAATGACAAATGCTCCTGACACATATCGCAGAATGTTCAAATATCAAAGAAGCGGTGCATTCACGCTGATCGAACTTCTGGTTGTGATTTCGATTATTGCGCTGCTGTTGTCAATATTAATGCCCTCTTTAAACAAGGCGCGGGAATCTGCTCGGCGCGTGGTCTGCGGGAGTAATCTTAAGCAAGTGGGGCTGGCGATGCCTCTCTATATTGAGTCGAATAAGGGTTACTTTCCTCCACATCGCGTAGCCAATGGAAACACAACAATTGAGCCGACAAATTCTTTGGAAAGGCTTCTGCCTTATTTTGGAATTGAAAGCACAAAAAATCTGGAAACCAAGCGATTCTATGATGAATACAGCAAAACTTACAGAACTGCCAAAGTTGCCCCCTTACTGATTTGTCCGACAGACCGTACTCCATATCCTGGATTTGTTCTTGCGACCAGCTATGGCGTGAACATCAACAATAAAGCAAATTACGATGCCGGTTATGGCATTGCTTTTATGGATGCTCGCGATGAATACAAATTCAAGAAGCCTTATTCCAGAAAAGTAGACGAGATGCGACGACCGTCTGAAGTACTATATGGTGCCGATTCACCCTGGGATTATGTGATGTATTATCCCCAGTTTGATTCGGTTTCGGTGTATGATGTGGAATACAGGCATGGAAAAGGTGTCAATTGGTACGATCCCAGAATAAATCAGGCTAATGTTGGCGCAAATCCTTCGATATTCGCTGGCAGCGGAGCAATGGCGGTGTGGGCTGATGGCCATGCGGATTACAGACAATATCCTCTCTTAAAAGAATCATGCAAAGTAAAGTGAGTGAAAGAAATTGAATTTGTGTTTCATGAAATTATTCTTTACAGAGAAAGTTTACAGAGATGCATTCTTTGGATTGGGGAATTACTGTTGGGTTTATCGCATTTGTTACCGTGCTTGCATTTCGTACACGGAAGTATACTCGTAGCGTAGCAGATTTCCTTTCGGCCAATCGCTGTGCCGGCAGATATATGCTGGCTACTGCCGAAAATATGGCTATGGTCGGAGCGATATCTGTATTGGCGCAGTTTCAGTTATATTATTATGGCGGTTTCGGTTCGGTATGGTGGAGCTTGATGTTTCTTCCGACGGGCCTCATATTGTGCCTGCTTGGCTGGGTGGTGTACAGGTTTCGTGAGACACGGGCACTGACGCTGGCGCAGTTTTTTGAAATGCGTTACAGCCGGAATTTTAGGATATACGCGGGGATACTGATGTTTGTGTGCGGAGTGATAAACTTTGGCATATTTCCTGCAATAGGGGCGAGATTTTTTATTTATTTCTGTGGATTTGGCGACTACTTCAATATCGGCGGGATTGCCATAGCGAGTTTCCCGCTAACGATGGGAGTCCTGCTCGGGTTTTCGTTAATTTTCACATTGCTTGGCGGACAGATTGCAGTGATGGTTACGGATTTTGTGCAGGGGGTATTTTCAAATATCGTATTTACAATCATCGCAATTTATTTGTTGATGGTATTTGCCTGGCCGTACATCAATGAGGCTTACCAATATGCTCCGCAAGGTCAGTCCCTTGTCAACCCATTCAAAGGCGGCGATATTGAGTCCTTTAATATCTGGTTTTTCCTGATCGTGCTGTTTATGAGTTTTTACAACTGTATGGCATGGCAGGGCACACAGGGATTTAACTCGGCAGCCAAAAATCCACATGAGTCAAAAATGGGAAAAATTTTGGGTAACTGGCGAGCGAATACGCAGACGGTTCTTTGGGTGCTTTTGCCGGTATGTGCCTATACGATTATGCATAATGCCAATTACGCGGATAAGGCGGCGATGGTGAATGATGCGCTAAGTGGTATAGATAATGATTATATAAAAAGACAGATGATCGTGCCGATTGCGATGAGTACTTTTTTGCCGGTCGGTCTTTTCGGCGGCATGGTCGCAGTGATGTTTGCCGGATTTGTAAGCGTACACGAATCCTACCTGCATTCATGGGCGAGTATATTTATACAGGATGTGATTCTGCCCTTCAGGAATCAAAAGCCTTTCACGCCCAAACAGCATTTGCTTCTGTTGCGGCTGGCAATTACAGGCGTTGCGATATTTATCTTTTTCTGGAGTCTCTTTTTCAGGCAGACGGAATACATTTTAATGTATATGTATCTTACCGGAGCGTTGTATTTGGGCGGTGCCGGCGCGGTGATCATTGGCGGATTGTACTGGAAACGAGGGACAACTGCTGCCGCATGGTCGGCATTAATGACGGGTTCAGTGCTGGCCGTGACCGGATTGGTAATCCGCCAGATCAAACCTGATTTTTTCCTGGATGGCACATGGATATCGTTTATTGCGGCGTTCATCTCATTGATAACGTACGTGCTTGTATCGCTGCTGGGTCCCAGGCAGGAATTCAACCTGGACAAACTTTTGCATAGAGGCCAGTATGCCATTTCTGATGGTGCCTTGGAGAACCATGTCGTTCCCAAGCAATCGTCGGTATTTTACAGGATTTTCTATAAACTGGGTTTAAGTGATGAATTCACAAAAAGCGACAGGTTCATTTATTTTGCAAGTATCCTTTGGGCTTTGCTATGGTCAATTGTCTTTGTCGCAGGGACGATTTACAACGTTCTGACTGATGTAAAAGACCGCACATGGATTATGTTTTGGTATGGCTGGCTGATTTTTGGAGTTATTTGCTGTGCAGCAGTGACGATTTGGCTGACAATCGGCGGCATCATCGACATGAAACGAATGTATACATTATTGAACGGCATTAAGCTTAATGATAGTGATGACGGCACAGTAAGTCATTCGAATACTATTGAAGGTGACGGCCATGGTCATAGCCTAAAGCCATTACAAGAAGTTGAAATGAGTAACAAGGAGTGACTGCGAAATGAAATCTCTTTTGGAGCAAGTTAAAGATTCATCCCTTATATATATGCCATCAGATCGGGCAGTTATCAAGCCGAGACGGTTATGGGATGGCGTTTCACTGAACACAAGCCAACCGGGTATCGGGGGCATTCCGTTTGCAAATGATGTATTTTGCGGCATCGGCTGTGTTGAGTTTCACAATTGTGAACACTGGCAGGAAGGGAGATATTTACTGCCAACTGCTTTTAGTTATCAGGTATATACAGAGGATAATGACTGTATCGGACTTCGGTTTGACAAAGAGAGTCATTTATTTAGGCCTCATGTGCTGCACAGTGAATTTTCGTTCAGCGATAATTCCGATACACTAATGCAGGATATTGCTGCAGTCGATGATGTCTTTGCTTGCCGACTAAGGTTTAAGCATCCCTCTGTTTACAATATTGTGACGATGACGGGGAG
>CAYTHV010000220.1:0-3526 GCA_964437685.1 uncultured Pirellulales bacterium | reverse complement strand
CTGGTCCCAAACCAGGCGCTCTAGCCAAGCTGAGCTACACCCCGCAAAAGAGGGAAACTGGAGTATATAAATTCTTTCTCATAAAAGCAAGCTTGTCTTGGTCTTGAATCTCTATTTTAGAACAAGATGAATCGTATCTTTTTTTGAACTCGAATACGTCTTATAATATATGACAAGGCCCTTTAAAATATCCCCTATTTATGAAAAGACATAAATCTCTTTAAATTATGTTATTATGACGTTTTTTTTTGACGACACAATTAGTGAGCCTGTTGATAAGCGTTGATCTCAGCGGGTCAGGGCACAGTATCAAGGATTTTTATCATGGAAACAAAAAATAATAATTCCTCGCCGAAAAGTTTTGGCGAAGACAAAAAACAACTGATCGAAGAAAACCGGGCTGTTCAGGCGGCGCTGGAAAGCAAAAGCCGTTTGATCGACAACATGGCTTATCAGATACGTACATTGTCTAACGCTATTATCGGATTCAGCGATCTACTTAACGCCGAAAAATTGGAAGATGGGATGAAAGATTATGTTTCCGAAATTCATCAAGCCGGAAAAGCATTGTCAATTCTGGTTAATGATGTTTTGGATATCGCAAAGCTGGATACAGGAAAACTGGTCGTAACCAAAACCAATTGTAGTCTTGTAGAACAGCTCAGTGATCTCTATGAAACCATTGGAGCGGCAGCACGACAAAAAGGACTTGAATTTTCGATCATCGCCGACCAGGCAGTGCCAACCCATATTTTTACAGACGGCGACCGTCTGGTCAAATGCCTGATGAACTTGACTACCAATGCCATTAAATATACAAAACAGGGATTTGTACGGGTTTCGGTGTCGTTTGTGGAAAAAAATAATTCGATGTGGTTTAAATTTGACGTCGAGGATTCCGGGGAAGGAATTACCTCCACGCGATTACCGCAAATCTTTGATGAAGTTGCCCAGATGGAACATGCCAATCGCGGAGTCTTAAGCGATATGGATATGGGGTTCTCCATTACCGGTTCACTGCCGATAACCAAACGACTGGCAACAGCGCTGGGGGGAATCCTTGAAGTATCCAGCGTCGTTGGAACCGGCACAACCTTTTCGCTGTTGCTGCCTGCCGAAAAAGACTGCCACATTGAAAAAACTCTGGATATGCTGGATGGACGATGGAATAATGAATTAAAAACAAAAGCGGAATCACCCGCAACAACCTCCGCTAAAAATGTTAAGCCCAAAAGTAACGTCGGGCATATTTTGCTGGTAGAAGATCAGGAATCCAATCGGACAGTCATCACCCTGCTGCTGGAAACACTGGGATTAAAAATAACTTCCGTTGAAGATGGACAGGCGGCAGTTGAAAGAGCCTCCACAGAGGCATTTGATTTGATTTTAATGGATTTAATGCTGCCCAAAATGACCGGGTATGAGGCAACCCGAATATTACGCGGCATGAACATCCGTATTCCAATTATCGCATTATCGGCCGGTGTAATTACCGAAGAGGATTCGCGATGCATCACAGAAGACTTTGATGGTCTGCTGCCCAAACCCGTGGACGCTAAAAAATTGCGACAGACAATGCAGGCCCATCTGCCTAATTTTGAATCGACGAATTCCTGTATGGAAACAATGGCAGAGATGGATAATAATGAATTCACAATTGAGTACACCAACTAAGACTTTTAATCCATTCAGGTTGTAACTATTAAAAAATGAAAACAACGACAACATTACTGGGAAACCAGAATCATATTCTCTTCGGCAACTGGCTGATACAGCAGGGGTTGCTGTCGGATATCCAGCTTCAACAGGCGCTTGAATCGCAGCAAAAAAGCGGCGGACGACTGGGTGAATTACTGACACGTATGAAGTTTTTGCCGGAGTCGGATGTAACCCGCGCCATTGGTCAATTTTTGTCTATTGACTATATCGACCTTGATGATTTGACGGTGATCGACTTCGATATTGCCCGGAAAATTCCCGAAAATATCGCCAAGCGGCTGGAAGTTCTTGCACTGAATCAACAGGATGATCATGTCCTTGTCGCAATGGCTGATCCACAGAATATTGTCGCCATTGACACGTTAACCATCAAACTAAAACGTCAGGTCAAGCCGCTCATTGCCACGCCGCACAAAATCCGGCAGGCGATTGAATATGTTTATCACGGCGGCGACGCCGACCAGCAGCAGATGAAAGATATTGTCGATCTGCAAATCCAGACCGACGAACCCATCAGAAAATCTTCGGAAGAAGCGGAATATAACTCCGATGGCTCGGAAGCCGATGCCCAGGATGCCCCGGTTATTCGGTTTGTGGATTTGGTCCTCAGCCACGCGATCAAAAGCCGCGCCAGCGATATTCATATAGAACCGCAGGAAAAGACCATGTTGATGCGTATGCGTGTGGATGGTATCTTGTGTGACATGGTTCCGCCGGCACGAAAAATGCAGCCGGCGGTCGTCGCCCGCATCAAAATTCTTGCAGAAATGGATATTGCTGAAAAACGTCTGCCGCAGGATGGACGATTCCGTATCCGTATGGGCAAAGACCGTGCCGATATTGATGTACGCGTCTCATCGCTGCCCACCATTTACGGCGAAAAAATCGTCATGCGTATTCTTGACCGTGGAGCGATCAATCACAGCCTGGATTCAATGGGACTGGATGCGGATATGCTCGCGCGATTCCGCCGGGTACTGCAACTGCCGCACGGCATCATCGTTGTAACCGGTCCAACCGGCAGCGGCAAAAGCACAACACTGTATTCGGCTCTCAATGAACTGAAAGACCCCCGTAAAAATATTACCACGGTTGAAGACCCGGTTGAATATCGCCTTGCCGGCATCAACCAGACACAGGTCAAACCGGAAATCAATCTGAACTTCGGCGGCTGCCTCCGCGCGATTTTACGACAAGACCCGGATATCATTCTCATCGGCGAAATCCGTGACAAAGAAACGATGGAAATCGCTATTAAAGCTTCGATGACGGGGCATTTGGTACTCAGCACGTTCCATACCAATGATGCGTGCAGTGCGATCAGCCGATTCGTATATATGGGACTGGAGCCGTACCTGCTCGCCTCATCACTAAATTTGATTCTGGCACAGCGCCTGGTGCGGCGAGTCTGCGAAAAATGCCGCAAGCCCATCACGCTCAATGAGGATTTGATAAAACGACTTCGGCTGACCCCGGAAATGCTTCAAACGGCACAATTAGTCGAAGGCGCCGGCTGTTCAAATTGCAACAATACCGGTTATCGAGGGCGCGTTCCGATATTCGAGTTCCTGATTGTGGACAGCGAACTTCGCCAGGCCGTCGCGGAAGGACGCCGTGAAAATGAAGTTCGCGCACTGGCACGCAAAAAAGGTTTCGGCGACCTGATGAGCAGCGGCATCCAGCGAATGCTGGCCGGGCTGACGACCGCCGAAGAAGTCCTGCGCGTCACGTTTGCAGATGATGCGGAATTATAGTAGAATATCGAATTCAGTTAGTTGAAGCCGATTCCGCGTTCTTGTCATTCCCG
>CAYTHV010000219.1:0-3581 GCA_964437685.1 uncultured Pirellulales bacterium | reverse complement strand
CAAGTCAAATCTCAGGAAAGATTATCCAGAAATACAATGTCTTCCGGGACCGCCGCGACATCCCGCCTGTCGGGGCCGAGTAATTTCCGGATTTCCCGGCTGTGTTTGCCCGCCAGCATCTTCAGTTCGTCGCTGGATAAACTCATCACGGCTTTGGCAATGTCGTTAGGGGGTCTGAAATGTTGAGATAGGCAATAGCTGTAGCCAGCTTTAGTGAATAGTGAGCAGTAATTGGTGAATAGAAGTAAGGTAATATCAAAAATCAAAAATCAAAGAGCAAAAAGCAAAATGACAAGGTAAAAATCAAAATTATTCCGCGTGGGTAGGGCCGACCTTGCCGACTTGATGGCTGCTTTTATTGCAGAACTCCCCGTTTTGTAAAGCCATTTTTTATTGAAAAGCTAGAGTTGTTCCTACCAATCTTGCTGAAAAAAGAAATCTTGATAGCTCGAGATGACTCTGGTAGATTACTCTACCGTAAAGTCTGATTTGTTTTTTATAAAAACCTATATGGGAAATTACAATGAAAATTAAAGGCGTTTTTTTATTTACGATTCTTATTTTTGTTGCCCAGTTCTTCTTTCATCCGGTCGCATATTCTGCCCCAGATGCAAATAGTATATTACATCAACAGCAAGACCTTGCAGAAATTATCGCCCCGGGAGTGGTCGCAATTAAAGACCTCATAATAAAAGATCCACCATTCGCTTTAAATGCCGATCAATACCAGGAGGCACTTATGCAGATTTCGCGTTTCGCAAAATCTGAGAATGAGCAATGTCAACTCGCCATGCAAATCATTATAGATCAAATCCCGCGAACAAAAGCCCTGTGTTCAGATATTTGCCTCGACGGAATTAGGGAAGAATGGCGTACCGCACTACCCAGCCTCCAGGAAACACGTTGGCCAGATGAAACACTTGATCAGGCACGTGATATCTGGAAAAATGGCATTGCTGCGGTTGTTCGTCAAAATATTTTTTATGTCATGTGTGGGTTGAAAGACAAAAACTATTTTGAACAACCGGAAAACGTCCTGGACATGCGAATCGACTGTGCTTATGATCGCGATTGGGATGTAGTCATTCATTTAATCTGTGAGAAGGGAACTTTTAAGGCCTCATTCGAAAATTTTACAGGCAAATCTGAATGGCCTGTTTCTGGCCCCATTAAAAAATTTCAAACGGCTATTAATGAAGTAGTCGAAATTGCGATTCCAATCGAACAATTCGTTCCAACTGATTTGGCAAAGCCGATCTGGAATTTTAATGCCTCAGTGCATACATTCCAAAATAAACAATCCTTCTATCCTCAAACTCGCCGGATTTCAATTTATAATGAATCGGCTGTTACGGGCGTTTCTGCCAAAGATTTTCTGCACCCATTTCTCCTCCTTGCTGCGGATGTGGGATTGAATCAGGACGATTTAACCGCTGCTGCAATTGCTATAACTTCTGCTACAATTTATTCTACCAGTAATCAAGAAGTTCGGGTGCAATTACGGAAAGACAATGCAGAATTACTGCGTTTCGCTCGAAATCTCGATTGCTGGCAGAAGAGTGAAAAACTCAATTATTCGTTATCGCAATACCCACTGGAGGCTCAAATTGCCTGGGCTAATCGTTTGATCTGGCTTGGCTTACGTTATTTGAGTTGGAATCATAACAGTGTGAAATTTTACTACAATGATATGGAAAATTATTCATGGTCGTTCATCGACATCCCAACTCTTTATAAACTGAAAGATATGGCAGTGCGTGAAAAACTTATTTCTTCGGACATTGATCAGACGGCCAAGAATATAGATCAATGGGTTACTAGCAAACTTGCCCGAAGAGGCAGGGACGAAGACATTGAACTCCATAAAAATCAACTTGATGTACCAACCTATGGACAGTTTAAAGATACACCTGTTTATGAAGTGTTTGCGCGGCATACTCGTTCATATATTCAAGCCGTTGAAGAAACAGGACATTTTTATGGAGGGTGTCCGGATCAATCATGGGTTACGCAGGATATACTTCGTTCGGTGGGGATTGCCCCAATTGCTTTTGGCGCTGCATCGGCAGGTGAAAATCGAGTAGGGCACTGCTGGGCAGGATTCTATCAACCTCAAATGGAAAAGTGGATATCTTTCCAGCCTGGGCGTTCAGGGAAACATTATTGGTACTTTAACATTGACAGGGTCGCTGTTTTTCCTTATGTTTCGACTGCTTACAGGGGAGGATGCAATCGATACTATGAACTTTTCAGGAATCCTGTAGTAGGTGAAAAAATCTTTCAGGCAACTCAAAAAGGAATCCCAACAAACAAAATTCGAGAATGGATGCTTAGTCCAGTAATTGAATAACTATTAATGTGAGGGTGATTAAAAAACTAAAAACTAGGTTCTCGCCTGTGCGAGAATAACGATTTAAATGCCTGCGGTGTGGAGTTTTATCCGAACAGCGACATTGGGCAAGCATGGGGGCTTGCCCCTGCGATATTATTGTTCTGCGGGACTATCCAGAAAGACGATGTCTTCCGGCACCGCCGCGACATCGCGCCGGTCGGAGCCGAGCAGGGCACGGATTTCCCGGCTGTGTTTGCCCGCCAGCACCTTCAGTTCGTCGCTGGATAAACTCATCACGGCTTTGGCAATGTCGTTAATCAGCACCACCGCGCCGCTTTCAAAGGCCCCCTCGACTTTTTTAATTCCGCTGGGCAGCAGACTCTTGTGGTTATGCAATGCCTCCAAAGCCCCCTGGTCAACCCAGATTTTCCCTTCGGCGGGGTTATTGAGTATCCATCGTGTGCGGTTGGATAGTTTCTCTTTGGGTAAAAACAGGGTGCCGATGTCGCCGCCGGACAGGATTTGCCGGATGACATGGTCTTGCCGTCCGTGGGCGAGGATGACCCGGCAGCCAGCATACGCGGCAATTTTGACCGCCATAATTTTAGTTTTCATTCCGCCGGTCGAATACAGCGAACCTTTGCCGCCGGCGGCTTTGACGATTTTGTCCGTAATTTCAGTAACAATATGGATAGGCTTGGCATCAGCATGCTCTTTTGGATTTTTATCGTACAATGCGTCGATATCCGTCAGCAAAATAAGCAGGTCGGCGTCGATCTTGCTGGCAATCAGTGCGCTCAGACGGTCATTATCGCCAAAGGCCGTGCCGATTTCATCGGTCGAAACACTGTCATTCTCATTGAGAATCGGGACAACGCCCATCTCAAGCAGACGTTCAATTGCGTTTTTCAGATTCAGATAGCTCTTGCGATTTTTCAAGACCTCGGCGGTCAGCAAGACCTGAGCGACGGTCAGGTCGTGTTTGGCAAAAGCATTATGGTAAGTGTGCATCAGCAGTGGCTGTCCGATGGCCGCACAGGCCTGGCGGGTATCCATATCGACCGCCGGGCCGGAAAGTTTGATCCGACGAGCGCCCATTCCGATAGCGCCGCTGGTAACAAGGAGCATCTGTTTGCCGTTGCCAACCTGTTCGGCGATTTGAGCGGCCAGATTGTCGATATAATCCGTATCAATTCCGCTGCCCTTGGTCAGGGTAAAACCCTGGTCCGGGCGGAATTGCTTTTGCCCT
>CAYTHV010000218.1:0-3604 GCA_964437685.1 uncultured Pirellulales bacterium | reverse complement strand
CTGGCCGTCACGGCGGTTTCCGCCACGCTCACCGACGACGAAAAAGCTGAAGCGGCAAAGCTGGCGGAAAGAATTGGCGTCACTCATGTCCTGATCGAAACCGACGAATTCAGCGACGTCTTGTTCACCGCCAATTCCGCCGAGCGCTGTTACTTCTGTAAAAAAATCCGGTTTCAGGCGCTCACCGAATGGGCCGCCGCGCGCGGTTATTCTTGGATTGTCGAAGGCACCAATGTGGACGACGCTGGCGACTACCGTCCCGGCAGCCGCGCCGTTGCGGAACTGCCGTCCGTGCGCAGTCCGCTAAAAGAAGCCGGACTGACCAAGGCGGAAATCCGCGAAGTTTCCAAACAGTGGAACCTGCCGACGTGGGAAAAGCCGAGCGCTGCCTGCCTCGCCTCGCGCATCGAATACGGACTGCCGCTGACGCCCGAACGGCTTAAACAGGTGGAAGAAGCCGAAAAATTTATCCGTCCGTTTTGTAAAGGGCAGCTCCGCGTACGGCACCACGGCACGCTGGCGCGCATCGAAGTCGAACCGGAATGGATTCCAAAACTGGCGGAGCCGGAAACAGCCCGGGTGATTGCGGAAAAACTGAAAACACTTGGCTTTCATCATGTGGCACTCGATTTATCCGGTTATCGCATGGGAAGTTTGAATGAGGATTTAAAATGAAATGTTTGAATGCGAGGATACTTTCCTCGGGAAAGATCTGAAATGAAACGTGCTCTAAACCTTATACTCGTCGCCTTGATTACGTTTTTAGCGGGATGTGCTTCTTTTGTTAGACATAACATTCCCGTCCAAACGTATGTCCCGAAACAAATTGATTCGGACCGAAAAGCCGAACTGACGTATTCAATTTCAGTTCATAATCCTTCCGACCTAAGCGATTGGACAATTACAGGGGCAGAAATTTCCAGAGGAGTACGGGAACATCTTGTGGCAAGCGGATATTTCACCAGCGTTAGGGAATCAAAGGACTACTCAAATTTCCATATAAACTTTGAAATAACCATGAACCCAAGTCCCAATGAATTTGCGCTTCAATTTCTCTCAGGACTTACTTGGACGATAATTCCGATTTGGTACACCGATGATATGGAATTAAGTGCCACTGTGTATGAAGGCGGAAGGAAGAGTGAGTCGTTTTTTGAAAGAGAAGACGTTACCCAATTATATTGGTTGCCTGTTATACCTGTGGGAATTTTTAAAAATTACACAGCAGCCAAATCGGACATTATAGAAAATTACTCACATGCTATTTTGAGCCAAATGGAAATGAAGAAGTTACTTCCGGTTAGAAAACACAGGTTTCCTCCAACAATTGCCGAGAATTCTGCACAAGAAAAGATGGATATTGTTGATTACGATTTCAATGCATCTACACGCAATGGGTTTATCTCTGTTGATGTCAGCAAAACCGGAATCGGAATTCGCGAACAGGTTATAAAGAAGATCGGTCACATCTGTTCGAGTAGCAATATATCCCTTGCTGCCGGAGAAGAAGATTTGACCGAAGGTGGGCGGTATCAAATTCTGACCGAAAAGGTTGAGAACAATGTTTTGACGATCACTTTTCGGGCGGTTTACTAACCCTTTTGAGTCGAATGTGTCAGCCCCGTAATCTAGTAATTTTTTAAGTGTACGGCGGAGAAAAGAAATGAAACCGAAACTGTTTGAGGAAATGGGGTTCGCCAAGATTGATCATCATCGCACGGAACGGTGCGGTGCGCCGGAAGCGATTTTCTGCCAGGGCAAAATGGCGGAACAGGTGGCGCAGATTGTCGAGCGGATGAATCAGGCGTGAATAAGGGGTTGAAAATGAGAGAAAACGACTATGTGCCGCCATATAGGATTACGCCAAAAATCATTACGCTGATTGAACAGATCGGCGAGAGACTCGGGGCGCTGTCGCTTTCTGCCGATGCGGGAAATCTTCGCCTGCGTAGGATTCATCGAATTCAGACGATTCATGGTTCGCTTGCCATTGAGGGAAATACGCTGAGTGAGGAACAGATTTCGACCCTTCTTGACGGGAAACCGGTGATTGCGCCGTTACGTGAGGTTCAAGAGGTTCGCAATGCCATTAAAGCCTATGACGAGTTCCAAAATTGGCACCCTGAACAGCAAAAAGATCTTCTTAAGGCGCATGAGACCCTGATGCTCGGCTTGTTGGATGTTCCGGGCCACTACCGTCTGGAGGGCGTCGGTGTCGGCGGCGCAGGGGGAATTGTGCATGTTGCGCCGCCGCCGGGACGGGTGCCGGAACTGATGGGAAACCTGCTGGGCTGGCTGGGTAAAACCGAGGAACATGCTCTGATTAAAAGCTGCGTTTTCCATTATGAGTTTGAGTTCATCCACCCGTTCGCGGACGGGAACGGGCGCATGGGGCGACTTTGGCAAACGTTGATCCTTTCTCAATGGAATCCGCTTTTTGCTCAGATTCCTGTCGAAAGTATGGTTTATGCCCGGCAGCAGGAGTATTACAAGGCGATTGCTGAAAGCACGATGATTGCTGAATCGACCCCTTTTGTGGAATTTATGCTTCAGACGATTTTGGATCGAATCATCGACTCAGGCAGGAATACCGAACAAGTAACCGAACAAGTAACCGAACAAGTAAAGGCGTTGATTTGCGCCCTAAAAATTGAGGCGCTTGGAACTCGTGCTCTTATGGCAGCACTGCGGCTGAAGCATCGTCCTACTTTTGTTTATGATTATTTACAACCGGCGCTTGCTAGCGGGCTGGTGGAACTGACCCAGCCGGCTTCACCGAAGAGCCCGACACAGAAATACCGCCTGACCGAGAAGGGGAAACGGCTGCTATAGAACTCTTTTGGGAAGGCTCGCCTGACTCGTTATTATGAATTTAGAGAACCTGAATCTAGTAGTTTTTAAGTAGCGCGGCAGAGTAATGATATGAAAGAAAAACTGTTTGAGGAAATGGGGTTCGCCAAGATCGATAGTCATCGTGCGGAACGGTGCGGTGCGCCGGAAGCGATCTACTGCGCTGGTAAAACACCGGAACAGGTGACGCAGATTGTCGAGCGGATGAATCAGGGCGCACACAATATTCTGGCGACGCGGGCGAACGCCGAAACGTTCGCGGCAGTTAAAAAACTGGTGCCGGGAGCGGAATACCACGAAGCCGCCAAGCTGATCATCGTCCGCAAGGAAACGCTCACGCCCGATCCGGACCGCTTCATTCTCGTGATAACCGCCGGAACCAGCGACATTCCCATTGCCGAAGAAGCCGCGCTGACGGCGGAGCTGATGGGCCACCGCGTTGAGCGCGTATTCGACGTCGGCGTCGCCGGAATTCACCGTCTTTTTGCGCAGGAAGAAAAAATCCGCAGCGCCAATGTGATTATCGTCGCCGCCGGAATGGAAGGCGCACTGGCCAGCGTGGTCGGCGGACTGGTGAATAAGCCGGTGATCGCACTGCCGACGAGCGTCGGCTACGGCGCGAGTTTTGAAGGACTGGCCGCACTGCTCGGCATGCTTAACAGTTGCGCGGCAGGCATTGCGGTGGTGAATATTGATAATGGCTTCGGCGCGGGCCGTCTGGCAGGCATGATGAACTCTATGAGATAGGGAAAAT
>CAYTHV010000217.1:0-3611 GCA_964437685.1 uncultured Pirellulales bacterium | reverse complement strand
GTATTTGGAAACAAAATGCTTAAGAACAATGTACCTATGGTCGCAATTATCATGCCGGGGTATTGCAGCCACATAAAACTAATCCTCTTTTCGTCTGGAACAAGATAATACGATACTAGTGGTAATACAAGCGTGGTTATACAGCCAGCAATAAAACCAATAACCATCGCCTTCCCGCTTACTTTTGGAGCCGCTACACCAAGCAGGAACGCGACAAGCAATATGCCAAAAAGCCCTGACCAAATTGCACTTATTTCAAGCACACTGCTCTTGATGTCTTCACCTCCCTTGAGAAGTAACAATGCGATTCCAGTTCCCATAAATCCGCTTATGACGCTAATGATACGACAAAGAAATAATTCACCCGAAGACTTCCCGGATACTATTTTCATCGGCACCAGCCAGTCGCAGTAAACCACTGTTGCCAGGCTGTTTACGACACCATTGACAGTGCTAACAAGGGCTGCCAGCAGAGCGGAAACAATCAAACCTGGCAATGGTGGATTAAGTCGGGTATTTATAAAGTATCCCATTATCTGATCACTTGAAATATCACGAGGCAACGGCATAGAGCAACCCTGATAGAAGTAGAATAATCCAATACCAATAAAAAACAGCAATATTGTTACAGGCAGGCCAATAATGTTGTTACCCCACACGGCCCTTTTCGCTTCATCATATCCTTTTGATGAAAGGAGCCGCTGTACATATAACTGGTCACAGCTTACACTGAATAATGGAACGATGATACAACCGAGTAACATGGGCCAGAAATTAATACGATCATAAAAATCAATGCGATAAAAATCAGCATGGAATACTCTCTGCAAACCATGTCCATTTTTATTTGCGAACGATAATATCGCACCGACATCATACCCCGCTTCCGCCACTAATTTCCACACGATTGCTCCTATTCCAATCATCACCAGTGTTCCTTGGACAAATTCAGACCAGATCAGAGTTTTGATACCGGTGATTGCAGCATAGGAGACACAAAAAAAACCGATTACAAGAATTGTGAAAATTGGCGGCCAACCCAGTATTAACTGAAGCAATTTTGAAACTGCATATAGTATGGTTCCGATGTACAACAGCCGTAAGATGATAAACGCTGCGGAAGCTAAAAGTCGCATTGTCAAGTTGAATCGATGTTGCAGATATTCATAAGCAGTGAATGAAGGGTATGTAAAGAAAAACCGCAGGAAGAGCCATATCCCTAGTGGAATAAACAGAAAATACCCGAACGATTGTACCATCAGGAGAAGGCCGTACTCATAGCCTTCGCCGGGTATGGCTGAAAAGCTAATTGTGCTGAAAAGACTGGCAAATATCGACATCGATAGTATAAGCCATCCCTGTGAACGACCTGCAACAAAGTAGTCATTACGATTAACTGTGCTACGTCGTGTCCACATCGCTACACCAATCATCATGCCAAGATATATGACAATAATTGACCAGTCGATAATACTAAGGGGTTTGGAACTATATGAAACCGGTACCATGCAACCTCCGTAAACTTTTAGTTTTTGTCACGTTCTCTGAATCTCAACAGCCGTTCTGCGACACCTTCAAGTATGGCTGACGCCGCCCAGATATTGTAACAGAACCATGTACTTGACGGCCTACCGTCACTGAACCGTTCAATTATCAGCCCATCAGAAGGACACCAGCGTTCTGTTGATACACCATATGGCCCGTGACCAATTGCATCAGGATATTGTTCAAGACAGTTCATCCCCCATGCAAGTGAATCGTCTGCCCTACTTTGGTGATAATAGTTGCCGGATTGCTCTGCCAAATACTCCAGATCTGATGTTATAAATACGCTCATCGGGTGTATATGCGGGTTTGAGACGGAGGTCAAAGATCCACCGCATGAATTCCATCCACTACTCCTGAGTGGCTCAAATTCAGGTCGAACCTTATAAGCATATCGCCATAGATATTCAAATTTTGCACCAGCATCCATGCGAGTAACATAGGTGCTATCTCCGGTCATAACATGCAACTCTTTAGCAGTACGAATAAAGGCCAGTGAACCTTCTTCATCTATCGATTTCCAGGTATCCATTGGCGTGCCGAAACAGGTCAAGCGGTCAACATACTGTGAATAAAAATCCAGAGCCTTGTCGGCAGATTTTAAGTATCGCTTATCTTTCGTAAAAAAATATGCATAGGGCATTGCAGCCGCAAACCAGCAACCTGCCATACCCTCCCAGTCCAATACTTCGGGACGTTTTGTGTTATAGGTATACCCAAGGCATCCGTCGTTCCGTTGCAATGCAACAACTGTGTCCAAGACTTTCAACCCGACTCTCAGCCATTCTGAGGATATCTGATTATGATATGTTTTCTGAAAATGTAATGCCTTGAAAAGGTAATAGGCGGCGCTTCCATTGGTATATGCACAGTGACAATCTTTGATATTATAATGCGTCCACCAGCCATTAACCAGAGAATCTCCGTTATTTCGTTGATCTGGCCTTGTCAGGTCATTGAACAAACCTGATGCCTCATTGTAACTATTTATTATGCGGTCAAAGGATCGTTGCGGATTCCCAGGATGTCCCTGTGTCTTCGAGGATAATTGTAGTACATGTTCGGCAACCATCATCGGATATGCCGTGACTGCTCCGCCAGTCCACCCGATCTCCACGTTAGGACGCCAGGGCTTCAGTATCCTGTCAATTGGTACCTTACACTCACAATCAGCAAATTCGTCATATTTTGTGGACCAGCCCACTGTAAGCAATGCGGTATACATTGCATGAACCGCTTGCGAGAGCGATTTATGATAGGTAGGCTGGTTGTGTATCTTGAAGTACATATCATTAATGATGGTATGTGCATCCTGTCGGCCATTGCCGCTATACGCATATATCGTACCAGTTACACAACCGCCTTTGTGGAGATGTTTTGTAGATTCGCCCCACATATCTTTGTTGATGAATGTTAGAGGATCATTACCATATCCCAATGAGACGCCAAACGAATTTGGCAGACGGGCAAATAGACCATTACGTATAAAACCATCGGGACCATCTGCGCAGGTCGTATAAGGTTCGATTGAAATACCGATAGCACCCTTATCGCAGCACAGGATTGAAACTGGATGTGACGATCTGTCTGCACGAAATTCCCATAATGGCGAACAGCCCATGACCTCAGGGAATTCTTTGGTTAGATGTGGAAAATGACCAGGCGAAACTTTAGATAGATTATTGTCTCCATAAATATTGCAGGGAATCAGATGGAAGTAATTTCGTTCTCCCACTAGGGTCAATTCAAATCGCACACGAGTTGCAAATGATGACTCGAATTCTAGTTCATAATCAAGAAATCTGGCATTCTCCTTCAATCTGAGCTTTATACTAATACCGGAATCTTCGCCAGTAAATGCATCTATGGTTGGCGTTAGCATAAAGCTTTGCCACATCTGATTCCTCAGAAATGACAGTGAGAACCTGATATTGAAATCGTTGAGAAGTTTGCATAAAATATTCGATTGCTGAATCACGTTTAAATCCTTATAGTGATGATATATTGGAAGTTGTATCCTTATTGCCAATCTAGGGCATACAGATCTGTGTTAACCATAGTAACCC
>CAYTHV010000216.1:0-3721 GCA_964437685.1 uncultured Pirellulales bacterium | reverse complement strand
CTAACCGGAGCCACATCTCAGCAAGAAGAACTTTTTGGTCGGCATTTTTAAATTCACACTTATCTGCTTTTTGTAAATCCGCGACCGCCTGATCCCGTTTTCCTTCGCGAAGCCAGAAATCCGCCCGCTGAATATAGGCGATTATTGAGTTTGGATTTTTCTCTACAGCACTGCTCAAATACTGCTCAGACTGTATTTTGTCGTTCGATTTTTTCTCAGCAATCTGTGACAACAGGCTATACGCCGATACCATCGTTGGGTTCTGCTGCAAGACAGACTGTAATTGCTCTGCCGCCTTGTCGTATTCTTTCTGTTGAATCAAACAGGCCGCCAGCATTTGACGAATTTCCGGATCGTCTTTCTTTTCAAGATATCGCTCCGCGACCAACTGCCCTTCGCCGGGAAGCCCGGCGACAAGAAGATAGACGCCAATTAAATTCTTCGCCGCTTCCGCATTATTTTCCAGCCGAAGCACCGAACGGTATGCATTAACCGCCTGATTGAGATTGTCCTGCTTAGTTGGTGTAACATTAAGCTGCGACTGGGCATATTTCAGTAAAATCGCCGTATCCTCGGAGTGCACAGAAAGATACTGCCCGAAAAATTGAGCCGCATCATTCCATTTTTTTTGTTCGAAGGCGGCATTGCCCTGTGTCAGTCCCATTTTGGCTCTGTAAGTACGGTTCCATCCGCGCAACCCGATAACTGTCAGCCCCATCACGACCAGCAACAATACAATAACAATTAAAAATTTCCAATTTACTTTCAAACGAGCCATCACTTTTTCCTTTTTCAATCCTTTTTTCGTTTATCCGAACTGTGCGAAGAACTGAGCAGCCAGGTGCATTACAGTTTGAATACATACTTTCAAATCCATCCAGAACGATATTTTTCGGACATATTCCATATCATAGTACACCCATTCCTGAAAATCCATACCGGCTTTTCGTGTTCGGGAAATTTGCCAAAGGCCCGTAATGCCGGGACGAACCGAGAGACGTGCGTCGCGCCAGGGCGGGCAGGTTCGATTCTCCTCTTCAGGCGAAGGACGGGGCCCAACTACACTCATCTGCCCCATCAAAACATTAACAAACTGGGGTATTTCATCGATACAAGTATCCCGCAGAAATTTTCCAACTCCAGTAATTCTCGGATCGTCCTCCATTTTAAATTGCGGGCCATCGACCTGATTAACGACACGAAGTCGATCCTGAAGCGCATCGGCACGGAGAATCATCGTTCGGAATTTCAGACAATCAAATGCTTTACCATAAATTCCCTGACGCCTGGCACGATAAAAAACAGAACCGGGTGATGTGATTTTTATTGCAGCAAAAACAATAAGAAAAATCGGCAGACATATCGTCAAAACCATCAGTGAAAACAGGATATCAAACAGACGCTTGCCGCAGTGGATATAAGACCAGCGGGACCAATAACGAAATGTCTGAGATGTTCCTGCCAGCGGAACCCTGTTGTGGGATATGTTGTAATCCACCGTAATGGAATCAACCGCCTGCTGTCCCCATAAAACCCGATTCATTATCACCTGATCAGATGGCACTGCGACATCCGGACCAATAACAGCATTTTTAATAATAGTACCAGCACCAATTTTTGCGCCACGACAAATTACCACAGGCTCCGCCAGAACAACTCCATGTTCAATCTGTACCTGCCTGTCACACAATACATTTCCAAACATCCGGATAGACGGGTGCTGCCTCGGTTGATTTTTGTCTAAAATATTCTGCAATACATCGTCTGTCAACAAGGATAACAAACCCTCTCCACTGCCCAGGTCAATTGCGTTACCTCCTGTTTCAAGATAGACAGGCGTATTCCCTCCAGACAAAATATTACCCAGAAATGTCTTAAATGCTCCCTCAAGCCACTCCGTTTTCACCTGTGCAAAAATATTCTTTCGTATTAACAGATGATGCGGCCAGTCCATCATTTCTAAAACCGGCTCATT
Organism: uncultured Pirellulales bacterium; assembly: GCA_964437685.1. GTDB lineage: Bacteria > Planctomycetota > Phycisphaerae > Sedimentisphaerales > Anaerohalosphaeraceae > Anaeroglomus. The sequence goes on along the minus strand of CAYTHV010000216.1, from coordinate 1,746 downwards.
GATATTGGTATAAGGACGCCTGATTCCAACAAGACCGAGTCCTTCAACAATTCGAGGTGTTTCAGAAAAAGCTGTCAATCGCGGCGAAGCATTGACAGCGATAACGTCCGCACTCGCATTGCAAATAATATCATGAAATACCAACGACGAAACGTCTGTAAGAAACCGCCCATGATGAATCAGTACATACGCTGAATCATTTTTGTCAAGCTGGGCGGCGTCGAATATCTGTGATTCAATACGATGAGGCAACGAGGCAGAAGATATCCATGAAGGAGGTAAAATATACATACCCGCCCAGTCCCTGCGGCACTGCCGCACAAGCAGCCCTTCCCACATCATTTCAGCAGCCAAAGAAGCGGCAAACAATCTTTCCAGCAGATTGGAACGCCCGCCATCTGTTATTTCAGGGTATATCAGAAGCTGCATAATCTATACAATTCCAAATTACATTTCAGAGGACGAGTTTTCGTTTTCTTCTTTTAAATCATAGGATAACAACAGAGGTTCAAACTGCTTTTTCTCAGATCTGCGTTCCGCGGATGTCTGTTGATAGCCCTGTGCGTATCCGTACCCATACCCATAGCGGCGATAATTCTGGTGAACCCGGACATTGTTAACCACCGTCCCCAATATCTTGATGCCAGCTTGGTTGAGTCGCTCCATCGCCTGCTTGATTTCAGGATGCGATGTTCTGTCGAGAAAGCTGACCATCACCATGCCGTCAGCCATCTTGCCCCACAACAAAGCATCGGCAAATGCCAACACCGGCGGGGTATCAATAATCACTATATCAAAATAATTTACCAGCGCCCGGATACGTTCTATGGTTGTCTTTTGCCCCAGAAGGTCCGCCGCATCAGAGGCATTCCTATCATCCGACGCAAGAATTGAAAGCCCATCGCCATTGAGGCTTAGTAATACTTTATGAAGATCGGAGCCAAAAAGATAATCCTGTAATCCACGGTTATGCTCAGACAGATTCAATCGATATGTTATATCCGGCTTTCGGAGATCGCCATCTATCAAAAGTGTCTTTTGGCCAGCTCGGGCGAAACTGGTGGCTAAATTAATCGAAAAAGTTGTTTTACCATCACCTTTACCTGCACTGCTGACTGCAATAATTTTATGCCCCTCCCCGCTTAAAAGCAATAAGTTGGCTCGAATCGTCTGAAAGTCATCCACTAATTGCTGACCAATAAGTTTACGATCCAGTTCTCCCGGATTGGTCGTTGTACCAATAATCCGAACGCCAATTCGGCGAACCATTTCCTCCGGAGCGTGAACCCGCCTATCCAGTTTCTCAAAAAGGAAAGCCAGCCCAAAACTTAAAGCAAACGCGCCAAATACGGCAGCACCGGCGATTTTCTTTCGTTTCCCTTCAGCCGGGATGCTGCTGGCCATAGAAAAAATTGAAATTCGAGCAGGTCTTTTGCTTTCAATAACCAATTGCTGAATGCGCTGCATTACGTCATTATAGCTCGCCTTGGTCTGAGCAAGTTGTTCTTTTTCATCATCGATATTAAACTGCTGCCGCCCTATATTGATTGTCGCCGTATCCTGCTGACTTATTTTTTCGGTCAGCTTTTTTTCATACTCATTAACTTGCAGCAATTCATGTTCCACTTCGACAAGCCGCTGCTGCTGTGACCGCTGCTGCTGGGCTTGCAAGTCCCTTTCAACCTGTTCTGAAACTTCTTTAAGCTTGGCATCATACCGCTGTTGAAGCTTTTGCAGCATCTCCTG
>CAYTHV010000215.1:0-3748 GCA_964437685.1 uncultured Pirellulales bacterium | reverse complement strand
TCAGCGAGCTGGGACTGTGTTTGGCGTGTAATTTTTCGGTCATGGTTATTCCTTTTATTTGTTGGTTATTCGCCTTCCTGCTGTTTCAAATCTTCGGCGCGGCGTTTGAGCAGACGATAGATGTCGCGGGCGGCACCGATGGCGTCGCCGGAAAAGATGACATGCACGTCCTGAAAATATTCGAGCTCGGAAAGCTGATGAAAGAGGAAGTCCGGCCCCACTCTGCCGCCTGTAAAAATTGAATAGTCGAAGTGCTCAATGTCTTCACGGTTGGCCTCGACCACATAAAAGATGCGGGGCATTTTCTGGAGCGCACGGGCGCGGCGAATCTTCTTCAACTCGCGGCAATAGTTTTTCTGGATGGCCAGCGATTGAATCAGGTCCGGCAGTGATTTGCGTTCAACGGCAAAGTGCGACTGGTCGCCTTCGATGGCGTAGTCAAAGGTCGGAATGGTATCCCGAACAACGGCGCAGCGGTCGAAGTCGAGGGGGTGTTGCTCGCGGGTGTCTACTCGAATGAGCATTACATGCCTCCTTCGAGAGTGTCGGGTGTCGAGTGGCGAGTTTCAGATGACGGAGGAACTTCGGCGTGGAAGTCGAAACCGAATTCGTGCCAAAGCTGAGCGACAGAGGCTTCGTCGCCATTGTGGGCGAGATCGAGAAGCTGATTGAAACGTGGGTTATCCATTACGCGCCGCCTTCCCGTTTACGATTGCGAGAATGTCGGAGCGGCGGAGACGGAACGCGCCGGGATAGAGTTCCACCTTCGGCAAGCGACCGGCTTTAATGGTACGCCAGAGCGTGGCGCGGCTCACATGAAGGAGCGCAGCGGCTTCGCCCATTGAGAGTAAAAGCGGGGCGTTATCTTTCGGCTCGCTCGGAGAGATCGCCCTACCTTCAAGGATAGCAAGGGCTCGGGTTTTGGCTTCGTCGGTGGCGGTGAAGACCGCCCGGATCAGATCATCGTTGCTTGCTGGTTTCATTTTTTGTCTCCGCATTTTTTTGTGTGCGGAGCAAAAAAAACCTGCCCCGCGTTTAATACGGGACAGGTCTAGCAAGGGTCAGTGGGATATGTGGCGGGCACGTATCCCATTATTTCACCAGTCGGTAAAATCCCCTTTCTTTATGTGCTTTTTGAGCGCTACTTCAGACAGGGATACGTGCTGGGCGGCCTTTTTCCGAGCCTGATTGAAACTCACTGCGGGATTTTTACGGTGATACTCTTTCAAAAAATTACGAGCCGTTTCGTATTGAGGCTGATACTGCTCACCGCGAGCAAGCCCACCGGCAGCGGCGGAACGGATTGTTCTGGAACCGCGGAGTGCGCTTGGAAGAACCGTTTCCTCAATCGTATCCAACCGGACATCAAGATGCTTTTTGAGTTCGGTGTTACTGATGTCCGGCGGGCGGCATCGGGAGCAGTTTCTGGAGCATTCGCCGGAGAAGCCGGTCTTTTCCAGCGAAAGACATTCGCGCAGTGAGACCGAAGCAATGCCCCGACTTCGCAGCAGATCGGCGGCAACGGAATGGTTGGCTGGAAATAAAATGCATCCGACGGTCTGCGGATCAGTAACCGGCGACACCGCATTAAGAGTCGCCGGAGCAGAATCTGCAAAGCAGGCGAATACCTGGCGGAACTCGCCGTTGCAATCACAGCGTCCGATGAAATCGAGGCTCTCCATCTTGGGGGCTTCGCCTGGCGTCAGATTGAAGGCTCCACGCAAAGAATCGCTGACCCGGTCGAGGCCGATCCGGTGCGCCTGCACGTCTTTCCAGTCGAGCACCAAATCCTCAATGGCATGGGTATGCTCGCCGGGAGGAAATGCGCGATACTTGCGGCCGGACTCCCGGATGGACATGCGCACAGACGGATTATCGGGACAGGGAAAGAAATCGGCGCGCTTAGCAGGACAAGGAATCAGGAAATGCTGAACGGACGGGAATGCCTTCCCAAACGTCCCTTCCCACCAAGCCAGCGGCTCGAGAGCGTGTCTGCATTTAAGCAGCTTTCTGAATGGAAATTCCATGGAATAGAGCCTCCAAAAAACGGGTTGCAGAAAATAGAAGCTGAAGCGGGCAAAGCCGGGCCGCTGTGCGGCGGCGGAAATGAAGTTGGGAATAAAAGAGCGCCTGCGGATTAGGCGCGAAGATGTTTTCCAGAACTTCAACCATGAAGTTATTAGACAGCCTGATTGCCATCGTTATCTCCTTTTTATGTTTCTTTCAAAATAAACGACGCCCCAAAGTCGAAAAAGATGAAATTTTTGTTAGGCTGAAAACTTAGCGTTTTTTTATTTGTAACCCGTTGGAAATCTTGGAGTACGGACGGGAAAAATATAGTTTTCGGAAAAGCTTGAAAGGCGGAGTTGTGGGTTTTCCCGAGGCTGGGAAATTATGTGATCCCGTCTACGCTTAAAAAGCGGCGGCTTTGACGAGCCAAGAGCCTTTGACCTGCCGGATCGGCTGGGTGTCGTCGTTGAATTTCACCTTACGATACTTGAATGCGAGAACCCCGGCAACCTAACCCCGCCCTTTTATCTTAAGCAGGGCGGAATCCAAACTTCCCCATTATAATCAGCAGGATTCTTCGGGGGACGAGGAGGGTGAGGTTTATGTTTGTTTAAATACTCTAAAAATAAATCTGAAATCCGACATCCAGGGATTTTATCTCTGAGGGCATCCCAACGGTATGCATCAGGCCAACCATCGACTTTTGTCCATCCTCTGATGCCAATTATGTCTTCATCAGCATCATCAATTGTTTTTCCAAGTGTTTTGTAATTCGCTTCCGTAAAATACTGGTGGCCATCAATGTGAGTTCCAAATTCGAGGTAGCATTCATACACAATCTCAAGCAGGACAATGAAATATTCCTTGCAGGCCTCATAAACATCTTCAGTAGGGATATCTTTAAAATCGGGATGAGTCCTATCGAAACGGGGAACAATAAAATCATCTCCATTTGCATTTCGACTGAATACCCCGCCAGCTATTGGGACGACTCCAATTTTCTGAGAAAAATTTCGAGCATCAACAAAGAAGCGCGCAAGAGGATTTTCTTTTAGGCTATTTTGTTTTTTAGAATACCATACCTCAAATCCATCTAGATCCTTAAGAGCGGCTTGTAGGCTGAACGTAATGCTTCGTGACGCTGATGAAAATGCACTGAAGATGAAATCAATTTCAGGCATAACGACTTTGCTTATTTGGTTTAGGAAGTAATGTGCTTCCAACACCTTGAAGTCGACTAAATCAAAGGATCTCATTTTTATACAATGCCAACGTTAAGGATTGCTCATTTGACGGCCTTTAAAACTGTTTCCGCCGTCCATTCCACACCGAAGCGCTCCTGAATCTGCTTTAGCTGGCCGGCGACTTCTTCTTCGCTCCAATCCCACTGCCAAGCATCCAACGGAGCGGCTGAAAAATGTGGTGTTCCGTCCGGTGAAATCCGGCGGAGATATTGCCCGTGCTCGTTGCGGATCACGACTTTCATTTGTTTCGTCCTGTTAGCAGATACTGCGGCGTGGCTTTTAGGATATTGGCTAACGCGACAACTTCGAAATCCCGGACGCACCGGAAGCCGGTTTCCAGCTTTGTCACGGCGGTTCGGGTGATTTGAATGCCCTGTTTGGTGAGCGCCAACATCAAATCTGTCTGGGTCATTTGGAGTTTCTGCCGCAACTTGGCGACACGCTGTCCGACGATGTTACGATCCTTCATGCTGGTGTTCCCTTTTCGAACATGT
>CAYTHV010000214.1:0-3799 GCA_964437685.1 uncultured Pirellulales bacterium | reverse complement strand
GCAAATAACAGGTATAGTCATAATTTAATTGAATCCAAATGGTCAAAAAAAGAAGCCAGTGAAATTAAGTTCAAAAATTATACTAATCGACTTTACCTTCTAGAAATGTTCCCCTATCCATCGGGAGCGGGACTGCATGTCGGCCATCCGGAAGGCTACACGGCCTCGGATATTGTCGCACGTTATAAACGCATGGTCGGGTTTAATGTGCTGCATCCCATCGGCTGGGACGCGTTTGGTCTGCCCGCCGAACAGTACGCCGTCCAGACGGGAACGCACCCGGCGGATACCACCCAGAAGAACATCGCCAATATGCGTCGGCAGATTCAGTCGCTGGGCTTTTCGTATGACTGGGACAGACAGGTCGATACCACCGATGTCAACTATTACAAGTGGACACAATGGATCTTTCTGAAATTTTATAATAGCTGGTATGATGAAACACGGCAAAAGGCCCGCCCGATAGAAGAACTGCCGATTCCCGATGCTATCAAAGCCAAAGGCGAAAAAGCGGTACAGGCTTATATCAACGACCAGCGGCTGGCGTATGAATCTCACGCCCCGGTCAACTGGTGTCCGGCATTGGGAACGGTGCTGGCCAATGAAGAAGTCATCGGCGGCGTCAGCGAACGCGGCGGCCATCCGGTCATCCGCAAACCGATGCGGCAATGGATGCTGCGAATTACCAAATACGCCCAGCGGCTGCTGGATGGATTGGAAGAATTGGACTGGTCGGAATCCATCAAGAAACTCCAGAGCGACTGGGTCGGCAAGAGCGTCGGCGCGGAAGTGGATTTCGATATTGATGGTCATTCGGCGAAACTGCGGATTTTTACGACGCGGCCGGACACGCTGTTCGGGGCAACGTATATGGTGATGTCGCCGGAACATCCGCTGGTCGATACGATTACCACACCCGAATACAAGAAAGCCGTTGCGGACTATAAAGAGCAAGCCTCGCGCAAAAGCGACTTAGACCGAACGGATTTGGCCAAAGACAAGACCGGCCAATTTACCGGAGCCTATGCGATCAACCCGGTCAATGGGGCGAAAACTCCGATTTGGATCAGCGATTATGTTTTAATCAGCTATGGCACCGGCGCGATTATGTCTGTGCCGGCACATGATGAACGCGACTTTGAATTCGCCAAAAAATTCAACCTGCCGATTATTCCGGTAGTTAAACCCGAAGATGCGGATGCTGCAAAGCTGGTTGAACAAGGTGAATTTTGTTTTGTCGGCGATGGAACAGCAATCAACTCCGGGGCATTTAGCGGTTTATCCACACCCCAGTTTAAAGAAAAAATCACAGCCTGGCTGAATGAAAAAGGCTTGGGCAAAAAAACCGTCAATTTCAAACTTCGCGACTGGCTCTTTAGTCGGCAGCGGTACTGGGGCGAGCCGTTCCCGATTCTGCATACCGAAGATGAACGGATTATTGCGCTGAATGAAAAAGAACTGCCGCTTGCGCTGCCGGAGATGGAAGATTTCAAACCCACCGGCACGGGCGAGCCGCCGCTGGCCAAGGCGACGAATTGGCTCAACATCACGCTGCCGGACGGCACAAAAGCCCGACGCGAAACCAATACGATGCCGCAGTGGGCGGGAAGCTGCTGGTACTATCTGCGGTATATGGACGCGAAAAATCCCAACGCGGCATTCGACCCGCAAAAGGAAAAATACTGGATGCCGGTGGATTTGTACATCGGCGGCGCCGAACACGCGGTACTGCACCTGCTGTATTCACGGTTCTGGCACAAGCTGCTGTTTGATCTGGGCTATACGACCACGCAGGAGCCGTTCAAAAAGCTCATCAACCAGGGAATGATCCTCGGCGAAGACAATCAGAAGATGAGCAAATCGCGCGGCAACGTCATCAATCCCGATCACGTCATTGCCGAATACGGCGCCGATTCGATGCGGCTGTATGAAATGTTTATGGGCCCGCTGGAAGCAACCAAGCCGTGGAGCATGCAGGGCGTCGAGGGCGTACATCGATTTCTCGGCAAGGTCTGGCGCATGCTCGTCGATGCGGAAACGGGCAAATTGCATAGCGCGATACAGGATGCTCCCGCCGACGAGGCGACACTGCGGCTGCTGCATCAAACGATCAAGAAAGTAACTGAAGATGTCGATGGATTCGCCTTTAATACCGCCATCAGCCAGATGATGATTTTTGTCAATCACACCGCACGGCTGGATGTTCGTCCGCGCTCGGTCGTTGAGCCGTTCGTGCTGATTTTGGCGCCGTTCGCCCCGCATATCTGTGAGGAACTGTGGGCTAAGCTGGGGCATAACCAGACGCTGGCTTATGAAGCGTGGCCGACATTTGACGCGGCGTTAACCAAAGAAAAGGAAGTCGAGATCGCCGTTCAGGTGCTGGGCAAGATCAAAGACAAGATCGTCATCGCCGCCGACGCGAGCGAAGCGGAAATGGAAAAGGTTGCGTTGGCCAGCGAAAAAGTGCAAGCGGCACTGGCAGGCAAGACGCCGAAAAAGGTCATCGTCATTAAGGGACGATTGGTTAATATTGTCATATAGAAGAAGATTTTAGCTATATATTAAGGTATTGTTTGGAGTACAGCCTTTAGGCTGGTAAAATTCTCTTTTCCATATTTTTCAGGCTAAAGCCTGTACTCCCAACGCCGCATTTACATTGGGCTAAAATGTTACAAAAATTTTGAGTTTGATACGGCATAAAAGGATTTTAAAATGGAGAGCGAAAACACTAAAGGTGTCATTCAAAAAGAGAGCCAACTGGCAAAGTGGAGTCTGTATACTTCGCTAACTGGTTTGGTATGCTTGATGCTGTTGATATTATTTCCTTCTTTTAAGATTCCTGCGATTCTCCCATTATTTTTTTGGTTATTGTCTGTACTCCTTAGCACCGCGGGAGTTATTCAAATACGAGCATGCAGACCAAACCTGAAAGGCTATCTAAAAGCAATTAGTGGAATACTAATATCAATAATCCCTCCAGCGGTTATTATTTGTATATTTTTGGCTGCTTTTGCAGGTGAACCTTATGACGAATCCAATCCTATGTTAGTTGTGAATACAGTCAAAAAACATGGCGAATATAAATTCCCTGAGAAGATGTTATCTTTAAAAGCCGCTGAGCGATTAGCAGGCGGGCCGGATAATGATTACACTTTCTTAATCAGCTTTAAAACCGACTATAATGGATTTGTGTCTCTTCAAAATTTTCTTTCTAACACTGGTGACTGGGAAGATATCACAGACGAACTTTCTAAAAAAGACGGTAATAGCAGTGCATATGATCCAAGACCATATGCCTCATATAAAAACTCCCCGGATTGGTATAAAGCCAAAATCCCTCAAGGTAAAACCTTTTTCAGTTTCATAGGTGATAAGGAATTGGTACTGACAACTGTCTGTGTACTATTGGAAGACAGCAATGATGTTGCCGTTTATATCGAGGGCTTGGGAAAATCCAAAATAAAGAAGAACCGCAACCTGGAAGAAAAGTAAAAGATTTCGTGCAGGCAAAACCTGCCCTGCTTACAACTGATTATCTTTAACTTTTACACTGTCATTTTGATATTTGCATTTTGATTTTAATTTTTTAATTTCCTTAACATCATTCCGCCCAAAGCCAGCAGCACCAGCGTGCAGGGTTCGGGGATTGGGGTCAGCAAATATGCTTTTCCTAAATTCCAATGTAAAGGATCCTGAGCCAACCCGATTATTAATCCGTTGTCATTAATTCCAAAAGGTCTATTAAAATAGTCGTGCCTGAAAAAGTGATTACTTTGCAGTAAAAGTGGTGTTTTGCTGC
>CAYTHV010000213.1:0-3801 GCA_964437685.1 uncultured Pirellulales bacterium | reverse complement strand
TAACTTACAACACTGGGCGGTGCAGGACTCGAACCTGCGACCTCACGGGTGTGATCCGATGCCCGTGCGGCCTGCCAAAAACTGTTGCGATTTACCGTAACCTCTTTTAGGACAAGGGTCTATATTTCGCGACAAAAGCCAAGGGAAATTCGATTTTCATTGCATTTATTGCGTCCCATTGCACCCCATTGCGTTCATTGCGTGAAGCGCACCGGTTTTGGCAGGTGAAAAGCAGTAGGCTACTTCTCAACTTTTATTATCCGAAAAGGATGTCATAATTCTCGGCGGGTTGCATCACATCTATACCCGCGTTGCATAAAACGTGAATGCTTGGCGGTCGCCACAGTCATGGTCTGCGCCGAGGTCGAAAAATCGTCTCAAATTCGACTTTTGAACCAGCCAAATCGGCTTCAAATCTATCAATCTTCACTTTACAAAGAGCAACTCTATCTCGTTTGGGTCAGGTAGTTCACTGACGTTGGCCGTCAGATGGGTTTTTGCGTAGGACAGGGCCTTCCCCAACGATGCGTCCATCCTGAAGATATTTTATCTGGCGCTGCTGAACATTGCCAAAAAATGGACGATGCCGATCCACACGTGGAAGGCCGCCTTGAGCCAGTTTTCTATCAAATTCGCCGGCCGATTTGAGATTTAAGGAATATGGAATCCGCCTTCGGCGGAGCTGTTTTATTGAGTTTTTCGCTGAGGAGCCAAAACAGAAACAAAAAAAGCTCCGGTCCCGATAAACATCGGGACGGGAGCTTTCTGTCTCGGCATCGTCCTGACGCTCAGGTTGCTCTCCAGCAGGTCCCTATCCTTCAGAACGATCTGGACAAAGTAATGAAAATGAACTATAATAGCAAGGGTAAAGTGGAACTGCATAGCGAACTATGCGGTAAATTGATAAGGCCATTTACACAGTTAAATGAACAGACCCCTATACATCCCCGCCTGCGCTGCCGAACCGATCGCCAGCACGGCCACTACTAAACACATTGTCATTAATTTCGTTTTCATTTGAGTTTTCTTTCCTTTTCCTTTTGTGCTTTCGCACGGTTTAAGTGGTGCCGCCGAGAAACGCTTCCCGGCGGCTTAGTTTCATTTACCTTGCCAATCGCTTACGCTTTGCGCCTTCTGCCAAACAGCATGCTCAAGCTGCCAAGGCCCAGAATCGCCATCGTCGCCGGCTCGGGAACGGCAGATGTCATTGACAGGTTGTCGAAATATACACCTCCGCCCCGAACGCTTTCGACGGGAGTCCCTGCAGCTCTGAAGATGACCGTGTCAATACCGGCTGTGTTGGGCTGCGGCGAACCCGCATTCCTGTAGTACTGCTCCCACGTGGTCAGCCCAGCAATGGTATTGCCGTTTAATGCAACCGAAACAACGTCATTATTGGCACCTTCCACAAAGTCAACGGTAACAGAAAGATTATGCCAAGCTGTGCGTGACAAATTGGTTGCTAACTGTGTCCAAACAAAACCACCTGAAGCATCGGTACCCCAGAAGCCGACAGAAAAGCCATTTGTTGCGTCATCATACACATAGAGCAGTGCATGACGTGATGCCGTGTCTGCCTGCCATCCAGTCGGGCATGTAAGATTAAGGCCGTTCTGGTAGTTGGCACTGGCTGATTTGAAATCGAACGAGTACTGAAATTGTCTATTGACCGCACCTGTTCCGCTTTCGCCAGCCAAATCAAGCTTCGGCGCTGCGGCATGCGTATAGCCATAGTTGCCGGAAGTGGTTGCATTCGAAAGCCGAAATACGTTATTGCCATTCAAATTCACAATCTCCGCATCAACCTTGGAATCGCTACCACTTGTGCCGCTGGTGCCGTTGCCGGACCAGCCGTGCTGGGCTGAGCCGCCTTGCCAGAACCAGCCCGTGTTGAACTCGCTAAAAGTGGTACTATACATCCCCGCCTGCGCTGCCGAACCGATCGCCAGCACGGCCACTACTAAACACATTGTCATTAATTTCGTTTTCATTTGAGTTTTCTTTCCTTTTCCTTTTGTGCTTTCGCACGGTTTAAGTTCTGCCGCCGAGAAACGCTTCCCGGCGGCTTAGTTTCATTTACTTGTCAATCGCTTACGCTTTGCGCCTTCGGCAGAAGGACTTCTTTTGTGCAGGTTGCATATTCGCTGTTGTAAAAGTTCTGCAATTGGGCATTGTCGAATCTTTCCAGCAGCTTATCCATGGCTGTTTCGGCCTGCCGCATCTGACCGGCCCGGATCAACCAGCTTACGCCTAATAATCCCTGATACAAATAATCTGTTTCTTTCATATTCATACTGCATTAGCCTTTCGTTAAAAGAGCAATCGCCCTGCGGCGCGGATTACCGATGTCGGCAATAAAACCGCGCAGACGCATAGCAAGGACCGTTTTGGGTAAGGGGTGAGTTTGGGAAATGGAAACAACAGCGGACCGCACAGCCCGTAAGCTGCGCAGCCTCAACGACATCACACTCTCGGTGTTTTGCTTTCATCTTCACTCACTCCTTGTCTTGCGGAATCGCAGCCGGATATAGCAAAAGGCCGGATTAAAGACGGTCACATATCCGCTCTTTGGTACCAGCCCCCCAGTACGATTCAGCCGGCTGACCACCGCAACAGTCTCAGCCGGATACCACTATCGGTTTTTACAATTATCACCTCATATCATTTGTCTTGTCATTCTTTAATCACTAAACGCTTCTATTTACACCGGCCATGCCGATTTGAATGTAGTTCGGAGGGAGGGGGCCATCTGTTCGATCCCCTCCGAGAGAAAGTAGAGTTTTGACCGCATTCATCGGCCTGTTTACTCACAGCACAGGCGGCAATCGCAAAAAACACGACTGCTCCGCCTGCAAAGAACGCTGATAAAGACAGTATCATAGTACTCATTTCATCACCTTTCGTCACCTTGTTATAAGCGGCAGCAAAGGGATTTCATCTTCGGTAAAGCCGCGGGAACTTAATCTCCGGCACAACCGCAGGAATCGCCCCTTGCTGCTGATTGAACATATTCGTTATCCTTTTTTATGCAGCTCAGGATAAGCGCTGCATCCTTGTTATCCGGCTCCAGTTCCAGTACTCTTTCAGCCAGTACCATCACTGCACTTGACTTGTCTACCTTGTAATACAAGCTCGCCAGGCACAGCATCATTGTGGTATCAATGGTGTGTCCTTTTAGATAATTTTGGAGACAATCAATAATTGTTGTAAACTCACCACTCTGACGACACAAACGAAACAGACCCGTTAGTAACATTATGTTATCCGGGTCATCCTTTAACACATTGTCATAAACCGCGGCAGCATCCTTAAGCAAACCCTGTAGTTGATAAACCCGGGCCAAGCCGCAATAAGCCGCAGTACGATCATCATCACATTGAGCGGCAGAAATAAATGCCATTTCCGCCTCATCGAAATTGTCTAACATTAAGTCGATTAAGCCTAAACCGATATACGGCCAACTCTTTTTCTGTTCAGTGAGCAGCACAGCATGCATATAACATTGCCTGGCCAGTGTTAATTGCCCTCGTCTGAGATAGGCCTCTGAACTGCGAGCAAGCTCTTCCAATATCTTAATCTTATGAGAACTATTTACGTTCTCGGCTATCTTCTGATGGTATTGGTCGAGTTTCATACGCAATGCTTCCTCATCACTGGCTTTACCAACCATTGCTATGTACCCCCGAATATATTTCTACTGCTTTCATAAACTTGTTACCAATATGACATAACTACAATAAATATGAATTTATTATAACCTTATTGTCCCTAACAAATCTATCAGCGAACCGCTATAATTGA
>CAYTHV010000212.1:0-3802 GCA_964437685.1 uncultured Pirellulales bacterium | reverse complement strand
CGAGTACATAATCGGCAATCCCGTAGGATACATAAAGAACCAGAATTGATAGCGTTTCCTCAGTTCCGGATCCCCTCGCAGATCATTGAACATTTCCGCCCATGTTGCTGGCGACGACATCAGCCCATGAACCAAAACGACGGGAATCTTATCCGGCCGATAGGGTTCAAGCATATAAACACCGGCTTTTTGCACTGCAATGTCACTGTTGATAAGATTGCGAAGTCCCAACTCAAGCGGTTTGACATTACGAAGCAAAAGCCCCAGCGGCGTTGTAAAATCCGCTTCCAGGGAAATCTTTTTGCCCTGAATCTGGACAGATTCGACCTGCAGTGAATCATACAGAACCAATCGTATCGTTCTGGTTATGCCGGCATCCGTTTTTTGAATAGGGTCGAATAACAACACCGCAGAAACAGGATAGGCGGCAACCTTCGGCGGATAAAAACGTCCAAAATTTGCTTTTTCTCCAGGTTTTTCTACGATCCCGACCAGCGGCGCACCGAGCCCCCTGGAAACATATTGATTCGTTACACCTGTAACACTTACTTCGTAGGAGCTGTGAAGATAATCAAATACCTGTGGGTCCCAGACTCCATATCCTTCCTTAACTACTTCATAGTGATACTTGACGCCCTCGTATTCAACATCTCGAGGCCACCAAATATTCGCCGCACCTTTCATTTCTATCACTTGTGCTATCGCTAAATCATAAATATCTGCCATAAACCGATAGGATGGGTCAAGTGGATTGGAAGCGATAGAGGATTGCTCGGAAAAGAGATAATCATACGCATACTGCGCCGCCATTAACAAAGAGAATACGGCTTTTTGCGGATCCGATCTCTTTATCTTGTGGGCCTCCAGCAGTGTCAATTCAGCGAGTGCTTTTTGAACTTCCGGTGAAGGTTCGTTTTGCACCTTCTGCTCAAGAACCTCAATCACCTGCTGGGGATTCTTGCGATAGGGTTTGTCCTGAAACATCAACCGCAAATACTGCCGGGTTTCCATACTTGGGTTAGATGAGTTGACGGCGTTTTGGCCTTTGGTTTCAAATAATTTTACCGGGTTTAATCGGACAGCCTTGTAAGGGCTGCCGCAGCCGCATACCATCCACAATACAAAAAAAGTCAATACCACAACACGCATACGATAACCCGACCTTGATTGTATTTTATTGACCATCTTGGCATACCCCTATGGTTATTCTATTTATACTAATTCTAAGAATGCTGCGCTGCGGTATAGGCACTATTCCTTAGGCGGAAATGTCTGCAATAGCTGCCTGACAGCATACCGCACTCTTTCTTGTTTTTCACGTTCACTGACGGAAACCAGCATAATATCGGCGTTAAATACGCCCAGCCATACCGGCTCCATACTCTTGGCGCTGATAATCTGAACCAGCAGCGCGCCGCTGACATAATCCTCGGCAGAAACAACCGCGGCTATCCACTCATTGCCCTGTACCTGACTTTTGGCGACAAGGACATCGATCTGATGCTGAAGCCCAATCGCATAAACCACAAAAAAGTCGATATCGGTATATTGGCTGGGCTTGAATCCTTTTTTATTGAATTCATTTGCCAGCGATGTTTGAATTCTTTGGTTAATTTGAGCAGCTTCGCCGGTTAATTCCTGGTCGGAAGCAAAATTGACAAAAGCATATTTGCTTCCCGCGGGAAATTTGGCGGACGGACTGTATGAGGATCTGACGGTTGCGCCTGACAGGGTTTGAGGCGTTTTGTCCTTTTGCATCAAACAACCGCCCAAAAACACCATCACCGCCAAACTAAAAACAAGATATCCTTTTTTCATACGTTTGCCTTTCAAATAAGAGTGGATTGATTTTTATACATTATTGGGTTAACGGTTTAAGCTGATCCCGCAACGCCGGCGGCTGACTGCGGACAATCAGCTCAACGGCCTCTTTGGCCGAGTCGGTTACTCGAACAAATCCGAGCTCCTCTTTGCCGACGGCGCCGGCTCGAATCTGATGCTGCGTGAAAGGTTTTAACGGACTCCAGAAACGAGTGCCCATCCCGATAACAGGAAATGGCCCAATTTTGTGGCACTGGATCAGCGTCCCGGCCTCATACATTTCATCCAGTGTACCCAGCCCGCCCGGCATAATCACAAATGCGCAGGAGTACTTGACCAGCATCACCTTGCGTATAAAGAAATAGTGAAACTCGATGCTTTCATCGACATACGGGTTGGGCTCCTGCTCGTGAGGAAGAAGAATGTTCAGCCCGATAGATTTTCCGCCGGCCTGATGTGCCCCGCGATTAGCGGCTTCCATCACGCCCGGACCGCCGCCAGTCAGTACCGCAAAGCCTGCCTTCGCAAGCTCTTGTCCTATCTCAACACCCATCTTGTAGTAGCGATGCCCCTCGTTAAACCGTGCCGAACCGAAAACGGTCACGGCCGGGCCAAGTTTATAAAGCCGCCGAAAACCTCGCATAAACTCGCTGTTAATGCGTTTCATGCGGGCTTTTTCTTTTTCCGGGCTCCGTGTCTGCATCAAAAAATCGCGTTCCTGTGCATACGTATTCGGTAACTCGTAGGTTGTTCCCGCTTTGGCCCAGTGCTTTTGCCAGCTTTGTTCCCATTGACTAAGTTTCTGTTTTTTGCTCATAACTGCCTCCAAATCCTCTATTTATAGTTCAATGATATCGCTTAATGTTGGCATTGCAGGTTTAATTTTATATCGCTGCTGGATCAATTTTGCCAGCGCTTTGCGAGGTTCGTCTTCGCCGTGGGTTATCACAACACGGGGTTTCGACGGTGCGATGACATCAAACCAGTTGAGCAGGTCTGTTTGCCCCGCATGTGCGCTGAAACCTCCGAGGGTATGGATTTGAGCCCGTACGGCAATTTTTTCGCCGTGAATCCGCACCATTTTTGCACCCTCGACCAGTTCCCGTCCAATCGAGCCATGAGCCTGATAGCCAACAATGATGACATGGGTATCGGGCTTCCAGAGATTCTGCCGGAGATGATGCAGAATGCGTCCGGCGTTACACATCCCGGCACCAGCCATAATAAGGCATGGGCCGGGGGTATCATTAATCGCTTTTGACGCCTCGACGGACTCGGTGGCTTTGAGGGTTTTCAGGTCTTCTCGCAGGAGCCGCTCACGCATATACTTACGCATCTGGTCATCAAATAAGTCCACATGACGTGTGTAGATGCGCGTCGCTTCAATAGCCATGGGGCTATCGAGAAAAGCTGGGAATGGGGCAACGCCTTCCTTGCGGAACATATAGCTTAGTAATACCGTCAGCAATTGGGCACGGCCAACGGCAAAAGTCGGCACCAGTATCTTGCCGCCGGTTCGCACGGCATCTTTGACAATTGCCAGATATTCTACGGCTGTATCACGGAACGGACGGTGGTCGTGGTCACCATAGGTTGATTCCATAAATACCATATCGGCCTGTTGGAAGGGTTCGAAATCCCGCAAGATTGGCGCCCCTTTGGGGCCTAAATCGCCGGAAAATACGACACGTTTGGTACTGCCGTCTTCTTCGACAATCAGTTGAATGCTGGCAGAGCCGAGGATATGTCCGGCTTCTGCCCAGCAAGCCCGGATTCCGGGCGCAACTGGCACAGACTTTTTATAGGGTACAGATTTGAATTGCTTGATGATCGTTTCGGCATCCTCAGGCGAGTACAAAGGCTCAATCTGTGGCTGGCCGGATCGCTGGCGTCTGCGGTTCTGGCGTTCGGTGTCCTGAAGCTGCAGCCGAGCCGAATCGCGAAGAATCAGGGCGGTCATCTCAAGGGTTGCAGGCGTTGC
>CAYTHV010000211.1:0-3809 GCA_964437685.1 uncultured Pirellulales bacterium | reverse complement strand
AGAGGGCGGCTCGTCTTCGCAAACAAGCCCGCACGTAGAGGGAGGTTCCGAAATTTCTGCTGTTTCTGTGTTGAGCGGTTGGCTCATTTTAAGTTATCCTTAAACCATTTTAAAATCTTTTAGCCCCTGTTTTTTATCTGGCCAGGAACTTCGCCATACTGTCTACAAAAGCCTTTCGTAAAGGCTTTATGCTTTCTTCCATTTCTTCGCGGTTAAGGCCGATCATCGCAAATGAGAAAAACCCAAATACAAATCCGGCTATTGCACAACTAAACCCGCGGATTTTTGCCGCTTCAATTTCCGCCGGGATGAACGGCTGAATCTGCCGTTCAAGCGTTTCCAGGTAACGCACATATGGGGCTTCAATTTCGCCCGTTAAATCACGGCCCAATTTTATAAGCATACGTCCCTGAAAAAGCAAGATATATTGCTCCGTATGCTGCAAAAAAAACGCCGCATGTTCATCAAAGAGCCGTTCCAGAAGCCCCTCAAGGCTTTTGTCAATTCCACTATCATCGGCAATCCGGACGTTCAACTTTTCTAATGCATCTTCAATTAATGCCTGTAAAAGCTGCTGTTTATCCGCAAAATGCCGGTAAAAAGTACCTTTCCCGACGTCTGCCTTGTCCGTAATTCGCTCAATTGTCGCTGCGTCAACGCCAATCTCGGTAAAAACTACTAAAGCTGCATTGAGCAATTTTGACCGAGTTTTATTTGCTCTTCGCTGTGCCCGATCCATTGGCCATAGCGTATTTTTATCAATTTGACCCATATATGACTATATAGTCACTATCGACCGGCAAGTCAAGGGTGAATAATCAGTTCTTTAACTTTTTTTAAATATTTTTCAATATTTATCAGACCAATCTCCGTCTTTTAATGTGAAATACGAAAAATGTTGATTTTTGTGTGAAAAATAATCTTTTTTATTTGAGTTGATTATTTATTGCATTAGAAGCAAGGGAATATCGCTTATTTTCATCTGAAAACTCACAGCATTTCTTGCTTTACAAGGTCGATTATTGCGCTATGATACATAGTAATAAAGAGCGATTAAAGAAACAAGGTACGGGATAATTAATGTCCAGTAACGCTAAAATAAAACAGATTAGCTTGATTCTATTATTTGGTACGACGATTTTTCTGAGTGCGTTTTTGTTGTTTCAAGTACAGCCGCTGATTGGACGTTTTCTGTTGCCCTGGTTTGGCGGAACTCCTGACGTCTGGACAACCTGCATGCTTTTTTTTCAGTTATTTTTGTTGGCCGGCTATGGCTGGGCACACTTAAACAGTCGATGGTTTTCCCCCCGTCAACAGGCAATCAATCAGATTTTGCTATTGATTTTAGCGGCTGCAACCCTGTCGATTGTTCCGGCGGATTCGTTTAAGCCGACAGCGGGGGATGATCCTCTGTTAAAAATCCTGCTGATTTGTTCGGTTTGTGTGGGATTGCCGTATTTTCTTCTTTCGACAACCGGGCCGATGCTTCAAGCCTGGCTTGCCCGGATTTTTCCGGGGGTGATCCCTTATCGGTTTTACGCTCTCAGCAATGCCGGCTCGCTTTTGGCGCTGCTGAGTTTTCCATTTTTATTTGAGCCGCTGATGGCTCGTGTGGTTATCGCGAAGGTCTGGTCGGTCGGTTTTTGGCTTTATGCCATCCTTTATGCGTTAATTGCCATCGTCGCCGTCAAAATAAAGGGATCGGACACTTTTATTGCTCCCGATGGTCATCGAGACGAGCCAAAAAGGTGTCTGACCCCTTTATTTCTGTGGATTGCTTTGCCCGCCTGTGCTTCTATCGAATTGCTTGCGGTTACGACGACGGTCACGCAGGATATCGCCGTAATCCCATTTTTGTGGATTGTCCCGCTGTGTTTGTATCTGCTGTCATTTATTATCTGTTTTGATCACCCGCGGTGGTATGTGCGTCCTGTGTTTATGATCCTGTTTATGTTGAGTATGGCGGGGGTGATGTATGCCCGCAATGCGGAAGATTCGCTCAATGCGATAACATTGATCGGTCTCTATATGGCGATGCTGTTTTTCTGTGCGATGGTCTGTCATGGTGAATTGTACCGGCTCCGTCCGCAATCGTCGCACCTGACGGCCTATTATCTGGCAATCTCCGCCGGCGGGGCGATAGGCGGTATTTTTGTCGCGGTCATTGCTCCGCTGATATTTAATGTTTATCATGAATTGCATCTTGGTTTGCTGGCAACTGTGGGCGTACTGTTAGCCGCGCAGCAGGGGGGTTCTCACGCGTATCGCGTCAGGCGATATTGCTGGGTTGCGGCGTTACTCATTGTTGGAACCCTCGGCATTCTCTTTCAGGGACATCGGACTACAAAAGGCCAGAATGCGGTTGACAATACGCGTAATTTTTTTGGTGTCCTGACGGTTTGGGAAGAATCACCGAATCAGCCGGAAGAACATAAATTACTCTTGCAGCACGGAACGACTTTTCATGGCCTGCAATTTCAATTGCCGGAGAAAAAATTGATTCCCACTGCCTATTACAGTTCGCAAAGCGGTATTGGTTTGCTGCTGGAGAATATGCCCAAACAAGACCATCGTGCTATTGGCATTGTCGGCCTTGGCGTCGGCACGATAGCGATTTACGGAAAACCCGACGATACGGTGCGTTTTTATGAAATCAACCCTGAAGTCGAACGGCTGGCGCGTAAGTATTTTACTTATCTTTCAGCAAGCCGGGCGAAAGTGGATGTAGTACTTGGCGATGCACGTCTCACACTGGATAGCGAGCCGCCGCAGAATTATGATGTGCTGGTTGTGGATGCATTCAGCTCGGATGCGGTGCCGATACATCTGCTGACGAAGGAAGCGTTTGAGGTGTATTTGAAACAATTAGCGCCCGAGGGTGTCCTGGCGTTTCATCTTTCCACACTGCATTTGGACTTAAAATCTGTCGTCTATAAAATGGCCGAGCATTTTAATCTCGAAAAAATGTGGATTGAGAATGATGAGATTTCTCGTCTGGGTGCGCTGGGGTCGGATTGGATTTTGCTCAGCAGGGACAAGAACGCTCTTGCGATTCCGGCGCTTCAGCAAAAGGCCAGTACGTTAAAAACAGATTTTTCAAAAATTGACCTGTGGACGGATGACACGATCAACCTGCTGCAGATATTGAAATAGAAGTTTCGACGGATTAGACACGATAATACAGAAAATCCGGCAGGCATTTTTGTACCCATGCCATCAGCCGCCAGCGTTTGGTGATATAAGCGACTTTTTTCTTTTTGCAGATGGCCAGATAGATTTGCTCTGCGGCTTTTGGGACCGAGGCTCGCCAGAAAATATGATCTCCCTGTGCCATCGCGGTATCGACAAATCCCGGCTTGATATCCGTGATGGTAATCGGCAGTTTTTCGTGCTTGACCTTGTGGCGTAACCCTTCCAAATAGGTGGACAGATACGCTTTCGAGGCCGGATACGTGGGCACATAGCGGCTTCCTCGCAGTGCGGCGATAGAGGAAATGCCGACCAGATGGCCGTAACCCTGTTTGAAGAAAAGATGCATTGCCGCGTTGGCGATTGCCGTACAGCCCGTGATATTGACATCAATGATTTGTTTGTCGATGGCCCAGTCCAGTTCCTGATTTCGCTTACCTGTGCCGGAATTGATGACGACCAGATCGACTTTGCCCAGCTTTTCCGCCAGGCGATTGAAGATATCCCGTGCTTCTTCGACACGGGCAATATCCATCTGTTCCGCGATAAACATCTCCGGTCGGGTTGCTCGAAGCGACTCAAGTAATTCAATCCGTCGGCCGGTGATGCCGACAGTATAT
>CAYTHV010000210.1:0-3810 GCA_964437685.1 uncultured Pirellulales bacterium | reverse complement strand
TGCCCCACCGCGGCATTCATCGAAAAGAACTATAAGAAGGAACTGTTCGAAAAACTCAACGACCCGACCTTGATCAAGGTCGCACAGTTTGCTCCTTCCGTCCGTGCGGCGATTGGCGAGGCGTTTGGGCTTGAGGCCGGTTCCAATATGGAAGGACAGCTTGTCGCGGCACTGCGGAAGCTCGGATTCGATTATGTGTTCGATACGCAGTTTTCGGCGGATTTGACGATTATGGAAGAAGCGACCGAGTTTCTCGAACGCGTCCAGAACAAAGGCAAGCTGCCGATGATTACCTCCTGCTCCAGCGCATGGATGAAGTGCCTGGAACAGTTCTATCCCGACTTGATTGACAATGTCTCCACCTGCAAATCGCCCATGTCGATGCAGAGTGCGCTAACCAAGACCTATTTCGCCCAGAAGCTCGGTGTCGATCCCAAAAAGATTCTCAGCGTCGCGGCCATGTGCTGCACCGCCAAGAAATATGAAGCGGCTCGCCCGGAACTGATGGTCGATGATATGGTCGCTACGGATATCGTCGTTACCACCCGCGAAATCGCCTGGATGATTAAGTCTGCGGGTATCGACTTTATCAACCTCAAGCCCGAAGAGCAGGATCATCCGATCGGCATGTCCAGCGGTGCCGGCGTCATCTTCGGCACCACCGGCGGCGTGATGGAAGCGGCCATTCGTACCGCGTACGAACTGTACACCGGCCAGACGCTGGTGGATATCGAAATCGAAGCCATCCGCGGCCTCAAAGGCATCAAAGAAGGCAAGCTGGTGATGGACGGCGTCGAAATTCGCGTTGCCGTCGCACACGGCCTTGGTAATGCCTGCAAGCTGCTTGATGAGGTCCGCAAAGACCCCAACAAGTATCACTTCATCGAAATCATGGGATGCCCCGGCGGATGTATCGGCGGCGGCGGCCAGCCTTATGCGGGCGCCAATTCCATCCCGCTGGATCAGGAAGCGCTTCAGAAACGCGCCGAGGCTCTCTACGAATCAGATCGCTCCAAGACGATTCGCCGCAGCCACGACAACCCCGATATCCAGAAGCTGTACAAAGAGTTTCTGCAGCGACCGGGCAGTCATATCTCCCACAAACTGCTGCATACGCACTATAAAGAGAAATTCCCAAAAGGAATTATTCCGAAAGATTCCCTTAAATAAAGGTATTAAACAATGTCTGAAATAACACAACAACAAATAGATGAACTCAAAGCGTTTATCGCCACTTGTTCACAAAAAGATTATCCGGATTCGTACTTGATCGCGGTACTGCACAAAGTGCAGGGCATGTATGGTTACCTGCCGCGCGAAATGATGGATCTGGTCGCTGAACTGATGCAGATTCCGACCGCCCACATCTGGGGCGTAGCGACATTCTACCACTATTTCAACCTCAAGCCCATCGGCAAGCACGTCATCAGCATTTGCATGGGAACGGCCTGCTATGTCAAAGGCGCCTCGGAAATTCTGGATACGCTCAACCGGGAACTGAAAATTGAAGTAGGACAAACCACCGAAGACCGCATCTTCACCCTGCAGGAAGCCCGTTGTCTTGGTGCCTGCGGCATTGCTCCCGTGGTTATGATAGACGACAAAATTTATGGAGAATTAGACTCCAAAAAGGTCGCTGCCCTGCTGAATCAGTATCGTAAAGCCGCCGCTCAGGTCGCTTAAAACGGTTCTTTTTGTACCATTTTGTGAATTCTTTGTGAAAAAAAGACGGAATTTGCAAGACAAAAGAACAAAAATGAGGTATAAAAAAGTCAGGCGCAGAATATCTTTTGCCTGATGATAATGGATATTAGATACAGGAGTACCTACTATGGCAAAGAAGATTTTGGTAATTGATGACGATCCGGATTTTGTGGAGTCTGTTGTAAATTTGCTCGAGGCCAAAGGTTATCAGGTTGCCTCAGCATCCAACGGCAAAGACGGCATAGCCAAGGCCAAGGCCGAAAAACCCAACCTCATCCTGCTGGATGTGATGATGAACACCAAGGATGAAGGGTTTACGGTTGCCCGCGAGCTTCAGCAAACCGCCGAAGTCAAAGGCACACCGGTGGTTATGGTTACCGGCGTCCGCAAAGAGATGAATCTGCCCTTTGGATTTGAGCCGGATGAAACATGGCTTCCGGTTAAGCAGATTCTGGAAAAGCCCGTCACACCCGAAACACTGCTCAAAGCCGTTACCGGCGCAATTGGCTGATACAACAATTTGTCGAATATGATGTTCAAGGACAGCGAGGTTCGCCTTGCTGTCCTTTTTTTATTAACCAAGCCCGACATCCAGCGCCATCATCACCGCAAAACCAAGCATCACGCCGGTCGTCGCCAGGTCAGTATTGCCTTCGCGCTGCGATTCGGGAATGACTTCTTCGACGACGACAAAAATCATCGCCCCTGCCGCAAAGGCCAGAGCATACGGAAGCAAGGGAGCGACATAGATCACCGCCAGCGCCCCCAGCACTCCCGCCGCAGGTTCGACCATCCCGGAAAGCTGGCCGTACCAGAAACTCTTGAATCGGCTAAGCCCTTCCCGCCGAAGCGGAACGGCGACCGCGATTCCTTCCGGAAAATTCTGAATCCCGATACCCATTGCCAGTGCACACGCCGCGGCAAAACTGGCTTCGGTCAGGCCGTATTTCAACGCCCCAAAAGCCACGCCAACGGCAAGCCCTTCCGGGATGTTGTGAATGGTAATGGCCAGCACCAACAGGATGCTTCGCTTCCAGTGGGTATGAACGCCCTCCGCTTCCGTCATCGGATACCCGATATGCAGATGCGGCAAAATAAGGTCAATCAACCGAATGAATATCCCCCCTGCCAGAAAACCAATCACCGCGGGAATCCACGCCTGCTGACCATTGTTTTCGGCCATTTCAATTGCCGGAGCCAGCAGCGACCAGAAACTGGCGGCGATCATCACCCCGCCGGCAAAGGCCAGCATAAAATCCAACACCTTGCGGTTGATAGATTTAAAGAAAAATACAGCCGAAGCACCCGCGGCGGTAACGCCCCAGGTAAATAACGTCGCAATCAATGCCTGCGTTACGGGATTAAGATTTTCAAGCCAATCCATAGACATTTTCGTTTAGCCCGGAGTTTATGATTGATTGTTTAGTTTTCACTATCAGTATTCATTATCAGCTATTCTACTTTCAAAGCAGCGACCGCACAAGCAAAAACGCCAGTACAATCGCCGACAGACTGGCCGCAAGCGTCAGCGGCCTGGGACGTTCGCGGAACAGCAGCAGCCCCAGCACAACCAGCACCGGCAAATGGAGCATCACGATGGATTTGACATTCACCACCGCTCCGGGAATCGCTATCGACATTTGTACCGCATACTGCTGTGAGATAAACGCCGCCAATGCGGCCAGCGAATACGCCATGAGCGGCATCCACGAGCGAGACAACGAAACCCCCTGCCATGCTTTGGTGCGGGCTGTTTCGGCGACCATCAGAAACGCGCTGAACAAATTCCAACAGGCGCTGTAGGCTATCGCTCCCTGTGTAACACGGGCAATCGCCGTCCGGTCGAAAATAGTGGAAACCCCAAACAGGATTGCCGCCGCCAGCGATAGAAAAGTATACAAAGGTTTGCCGCCGGAGGTTTTTTCGCGGTTGGCGGCGTACAGCGTTACTCCCACCGCCGCCATACTCAGCAGCATCAGCACAATCGATAAGGGCTTTTCCGGCGTCTCGTGCCAGCCAATCCACAGCGTCAGCAGCGAAAACACCGGCACCGATGCTTGCATCGGCATCACCGCCGTCAGGTTGCCAAACTTCACCGCATCAGTC
>CAYTHV010000209.1:0-3844 GCA_964437685.1 uncultured Pirellulales bacterium | reverse complement strand
TGATGAACGTTTTCGGGCTGGAGATTATCAAAAGCAGATCAACGCCGGTACTTATATTATTGCAAAACCTAACATAGATGAGCGGAGGCGATTGGCGGCCTATTTTAAGGAAGATGTGCAGCGTGTTTTTGCTCTATGCCCGGAGTTAGACTCAAATTTATGGCCCGATTTTATAGCAAGTCACGCAAAAGAGTAGGCTGTATGCCGTATTTTGCATATTCAGATGGGAAATTGATGAAATGAAGGCTCTGACCCGATTCTATTTTGGACACCATAAATGTGCCAGCCAGTACATCAAAGGAATAATGGTTCAAAGCGCCAAGCTAATGGGTTGGAAAACCAAGGTTGATGGTCTCCCATTTGTGTTACCTATGGGCTATAGCTTGCGTGAGCCATTTGTAACAATCCTGAATAATAAACGACAAATGCTTGCCTCCGAACCGTTTGATCTCATCTGTCTGGAAAATGCTGATAATGACTCGCTTGCTATCCTGAATGAACATAGAAATTATCGAGGTTTCCATGTGATTCGGGATCCGCGCGATATTGTGGTCTCCGGCTATTTTTCGCATCGATATTCTCACAGGATCAGCGCATATGAATCGCCCTGGCTCTACGAGCATCGAAAGCGTCTGGAGAGTTTGTCAAATGTCGAAGAGGGATTGCTGGCCGAGATTATATTCTGCGCTATCTACTTTGAACGTTTGCGAACATGGAATTACGACAATCCACGCGTGTTTGAACTGCGATACGAATCGCTTATCATTCAGCCAAAGGCCGCATTTCAACAAATATTTGATTTTCTTGGTATCAAGACCCCTCTATTATCGCCCCTATTATCGATTACAATCGGTAGTGGATTCTTGCTAAACAAATGCTTCGGACTTGCCATGCTGCGGAACAAACTCCTGCCGAAACCGATTTTGACGTTTATTTTGTGGCGCAATAGCTTCAACAGGCGCTCCGGTGGGCGGCTTCATGGTGAGGAAGACCAGCGGAATCATTATCGCAAAGGTGTATCGGGGGACTGGCGCAACTATTTCACACCGAAAGTAAAGGATGCTTTCAAAGAGCGCTACGCAGGGTTGTTGTCACGGCTTGGTTATGAAGCCGATGAAAACTGGTAACGGGTACTATTGACATTCATGCATTCTCGGTTGGCATATCTTCTACCTGGAATGTCTGTCCTTGTTTGCTCAGGCGGTCACCTTTATGGTAGCGCTGCGCAATCGCAGACTGCATGGAAAGGAAAACCACACAGAATATGATATTAGCTCAGTTCATATCGCACATGTGTTATTCCTGGACGCACTTCAGGAAAGAAAGAATCGTATTCTGCGCTGCAGGGAAATTGTAGCCATAAGTGCCATATTTGCCCATTTTCTACAAATGTGACCTGGTGTATTCCGATCGCTGGAATGCCACAGTTGTGCGTGTCTGTGCATATATTGGCAACGACCCGCTGGCAGAGCCTGTCACCGTGTTTCTCCAAAAAATGTGGAGTTTTACCCACAGTGAATTGATCACCATCTACACGGAATCGGTCCAAATTTATCGGGAGAACTCTTTTGAATGCGTAGCAGAGGAATCTTCGAATTGGACGCTGGGGAATTGAGTATGAACACTGCACTTATGAGATATGAATCGCCAACTCGTCTCTTCGATCCGGGCGAGTTGCTTCCCCCTCGCTGGCTACAAGGACGGTCGCCAACAGGCTTCTTTATCTTCAATCCTGCTATCATCCGCTGCGATGGACGTTTGCTCATGGCCTACCGTATTGATTTCGGACGAGAGAGTGCGACGCGAGTGCGAGTCGCTTGCGCTATTTGTGCCTTGGATCAAAACTGGCGAGTGATGTCAGGCTCAGTTGTGGCGCTGTCAGATTCCATTGTTGATGGTGGTGAGAATCACTATGATCCGCGCTTCTTGATCTTCCGCGGCAGGCTATATATTCATTACAATAATAACTGGGATTCTGTGCCCAATCAAATTTTCCTGGTTGAGTTGGATGCGGATAGCCTGCAAGTCAGATCTGCTGCGCGTCCATTACTACTGGATGGACCGCGTCAAAAGATTGAGAAGAACTGGATGCTATTCGATCATGAAGGCGATCTCTTTGCTATCTACCAGATCGCTCCCCACATTGTTCTTCGATTGGGCTTTGGCGGCCATGGCCCGGTTCTGTGCAAACCGGAGTATATATCTAAGTGGGATACTGCGATTTATACAAGACATTTTGGGATGCCGCGCGGCGGGACGCCACCAGTTCTTATCGGGAAACAATATATTTCGGTCTTTCATTCGCGTACACAACTACAACGATTGGCGCCGGCAACCCTTAAGCCGACTCTCCGCAGCCTGGATCAGAAACACATGTGGAGGCTGATAAAGCGGTGGCTGCGTGAGCAGTTATTTCCGCTGAAAATCTATGGGGGTGTCTATGGCTTTGCGGCAACTCCGCCGTTTGCACCCATTTTCATCCGCCCAGACCCAGTCTTGCGCCCTGAACATGAGGAACGACGACGCCGACCAACAGCCAGCCATTTAACGCCTCGAAGCGTCGTCTTCCCCACCGGGCTAGTTCAACTGAACGGTGGCAGCTTCCTGGTCTCCTATGGGGTGCATGATGAACGCTGTGTTCTGCGAATACTTGAACGAAATATTTGCACAGGGCATCATATTAATGCTGCACAAGAGATATGACTATGACAATTCAGCGCCCGGCCGAATTTTATGCACCTTGCAACGATTTATGGGTGATTACCACCTATTATAACCCGGCTGGTTATCGCACCAAACGCCAAAATTACGAACGGTTTGCAGCGCCGTTGCGCGCGGCAGAAATTCCGCTTGTCACGGTGGAATGTGCTTTCGGGGTGGAACCATTTGAGTTGGATTCCGCCCCACACATCATCCGTGTGCGGGGTCGCGATGTAATGTGGCTCAAAGAGCGCCTGATCAATTTAGCTGTTTCTCAACTGCCTCCATCTGCTGAGAAAGTCGCTTGGCTGGATGGCGATATCTTGATGTCCAATCACGACTGGGCTATACAGACTGCAGCACAGTTAGACCGCTGGCCAGTAGTTCAACCCTGTGAAAGCATTTTACGCCTGGATTGCAACCAAAACATCTATGATGGGGCGGTACGGAGAAGTTTTGCATGCCAACTACACGCTCGGCCTGAATCGGCTTGTCTTGGCGCCAGCGCCCACGGCCAGCCAGGAATCGCCTGGGCTGCGCGACGCTCGTTGATCAAAAAACGTGGGTTGTATGATGCTGCTATTCTTGATGGAGGTGATGAGCTTTTTTCACACGCCTTGGGTGGTGGATTTGACAGTTCGTGTGTGCGGGGTATTACGGGTGCTCGGCACATAGAATGGCCGTGGTTAATTAATCTTCTGTTGAACCGATTGTTGCGCCTGCCATGGCCACGCTTACTGGCAGAAAAATATGTACGACGGGCCGTCGCCAGAAAAATCCGATGCACACCCGATGAAACATTCTACGCTCATTATCTAAATTGGGCGCAAAAGCTGTATGCCGATGTGCGCGGACAGATGGGGTATGTGCAGGGGATGGCGTTGCATTTGTGGCACGGTGATCCGGTTAACCGTCAATATAGTACGCGTAATGCCATACTAAAGCGGCATTGCTTTGATCCGGCTACGGACCTACGATTAAATGCCGATGGTGTGTGGGAATGGGCAAGTGATAAACCTCTATTGCACCAGGAAGTTCGCAACTATTTTTATTCACGGCGAGAGGATGAATAGGGTGTAAATCAATCACGTTGGCACTGGTTCAGTAGAATGGGATACAACATTATGATTGCATAACGACCTAA
>CAYTHV010000208.1:0-3862 GCA_964437685.1 uncultured Pirellulales bacterium | reverse complement strand
TTTTCATAGAGGCGGCCATCGTTGACCAGTTTTCCGGCAGTGCCGTCGCCGCTGTTGATTTTGGCGAGTACCTGCTGCAACTGGCTCAGTGTCGCATCCAGATTCTCGGCGATTTTAACCACTTCCTGACTGCCGACATCGGAAAGGCTCTGAACGGATTTGAGCGTGTTTCTGGCCTGCTCCGTTGCTGCGGTGATTTGCTCAAGCGTCTTTTTGATGTTGGTTTTGTTCTGTTCGTCGCCGATAATCTGGTTGGTATTGTTGGCCAGTGCGCTGATGGAGTCTACAAGGCTTTCGAGCTTTTTCTGTACCTGCGGCGGGAAGAAATCGCTGCTCATGCCGAGGGAGCCTTTGATCTCCATCGCCTGGCAGAGATATACCGTTTCCGGGCGATCTGGAATGAGCGGCGTTAGCGGCTTATCGGGATCGGCACGCAATTCGATATAGCTGCTGCCCAGTCCGCGTTTCATCAGCATCACATTGACATTCGAGGGGATGTTTTTGTATTTGTTATCAATGGCCATCGTAACCCCGACTTCGTGCCATTCTTTGCCGGTTTCTTTGTCTTTGACCAGCAGGGGGGGGCTGACTACAATGACGCGGCCGATCTGGTAGCCGCAAAACTGGATGGGGGTTTCTTTCTGCACGCCCGGGGCATCATGAAATTTGACGACGACATAAAATGAATTTGCCTTGCTGACGAATAATGGCAAATCGCGAAATCGCACCAGCATCCAGATGAACGCGGCAAAGGCGACAAACACAAACAGGCCCACGATATAGTTACGTCTCTTTTGTATGCTGTAGTAATCAGCCATGGTTCGGACTCGTTTTTGGGGTTAATTTTTCTGAAAATAAATCACGAATTGCCCGGAGGGGGTAGCCGCTCTGGTTCAACTCGCTTATCAACTGGATGTTTTTTATCGCATCGGCGTCAAAAAGCCGCCGACCGGTCGCGGTCGTCAATGTCGGGTTTAGCAGGCCAATCATCAGATAATACTGAACCGTCTGCCGCGAGACTCCGGCCTGTTTCGCCGCCGGGCCGATTGCCACTAATGTTTCTTTTGTTTTCTGTTCCGTCATCGCAGCCAGTCGGACTTATTTGACCTTTTGGAGCACTCTTTTGACAAGTCCCATAAACATTGCTTCAAATTGATTATAGGACATCGCAGTATCGGCCTGCGAATTTTCCGATTTTGATTTTTTCGTCATTTTCCGGGAAATAATTAAGACATAATCCAAGTCGGCGGGCAGATTGTGCTGATTCAGACGAAAAGCCTCGCGTGCCAGGCGTTTTAGCCGGTTGCGAGTGATGGGAGGGCCAACTGTTTTGCTGGCGGAGATGCCAATGCGACTATGCCCATCCGAATTCGGGGATATGAAAAGGCGAAACGGACCCTGTCCGGCGGATATCCGCTGGTCAAGAACGGCCTTGAACTCCGCATTGGAGCGAAGACGCTGAGTTTTTCGGTAAAATAATCGCTTCACGTGCAGCCTTATCGGAAGTGGCTTGTTCGATTCGATATAATATATCGGCAAACGGGAATGCAAAAACACACAAAAGGGAGAAATGCGGTGTTAAAAATCGGTCATCAGGCCGCCGTAGACGGTTTGGAAACCTTTTAAGACTTGAATTGCCAGATAGACCATAATGATGCCGTAGACGATTTTGGGAGTCCATTCGGCAATCAGTTC
Organism: uncultured Pirellulales bacterium; assembly: GCA_964437685.1. Classification (GTDB taxonomy): domain Bacteria; phylum Planctomycetota; class Phycisphaerae; order Sedimentisphaerales; family Anaerohalosphaeraceae; genus Anaeroglomus. Next base: position 2,167 of record CAYTHV010000208.1, on the reverse strand, counting down.
AAAGCGAAATTTGGCTTTGTCAAGAAAGATTTCCCCCAATTTGGCGGAAGTTTTGTCTAATTCGCCGGATTCTTCACCGACCGACCATAATTCCAAAAATTCGATGGGGAGATTTTTGCTGAATCCCTGCGACATTGGGGTTCCGTGTTTGGCGGCGGTGTAGCCGCCTTCGAGCCGACTGAGGATCGCCGCGTTGCCGCAGGATTCGTAGGCGAGTCTGGCTGCTTCCATGATGGGGACGCCGGCCTTGTACATCATCGAAAACAGGTGGCTGAACCGGCCGATGGCCAGGCACTTTATCGCCGAACCCACTACGGGAATCAGCAGTACAATTTCGGCGAATATCCGCCGGATGAGACCTTCTTTCGGTAAAATCAGACGTACGATAAAAATGATTGCCAGCGGGGTATAAAAGAGCAGGAGCATTCCGAGGACGCCGCGCCAGTAAGCGTCCAATCCGCTGCCAGTGCCAAGAACGGCGTTGGGGATTGGAGCAATAAATGCTCCCATGTGAAATATAAGCGTTGGATAACTCATTCCCGACAGCATCATGTGTTTGAGTTTGCGGCGCAGTTCGTACCAGTCGGCGAGATTTTTGAATAATTCGGCCAGTTGGCCGGTTTGTTCGCCGACGCGAACTAATGCCATGTCGAGTTTGGGAAAGCGACGCGGCCACTGGGCCATGGATTCGGAAAGTTCCGTACCATGGCTGACATCGAATTCAAGTTTGGTGAGGGTTTTTTTCCAGCCGAATCGGGCGTGAGTCTGTACGGTATGCAAGGCTCGCAAAATAGGCAGCCCGGCCGACAAAAGCGTTGAAAGATTGCTGTAAAGATGAATCCGAAAATCCGCCATTTCAGTTGCGCTGGCTCCTTCTGAAAATAATTGTCAGAGTTCGAGCATCCCGGCGCAGAAGGTCAATTCCTGAACCGTAACGAGAATGCCGCTGCATTCGGACAGGCTTCCAGTGATGGTCTCGATGCGGCGAATGATTTCATTGCTGAGTTTGCGTTCGATTACGGCGACAATCTGTTTGGAAAATGCCGGATGATCCTGTTCCGACAGGGCGGCAAACAGCGGAATGGATTTGAGATACGAGTAGGCGTTCTGCGATTCAAGGATGGACAGGGAAACGCCCTCGATGCCGGCCAGTGCGCTGAGAATTTTATTAAATGCTGTTTGATCCTGAATGGCGATTGTCAGGCGATTTTTTGGACTCGATTCGTAAACCGGAATGTCGCTTTCGGCGGCCTGAATGAGTTTTTCGACGAGGGATTTGGCTGTTTTGGCGGCGGTCATTTTTTTGACCGCGGCAGGATCCTGAAGGGCCTGCGAAATCGCCGACAGGAGCCGAACATGAGCGCCATTGTCGGTAGTCGGGGCGATGAAAAAAATAATCAGGCTGATTTTTTTGCCGTCCGGCGCTTCGAAATCCACGCCATCGGGAACCGACATCATTCCGACAACAAAGTCGTGAATACTGCTGAGCCTGCAATGGGGGATGGCGACGCCATTGCCGAGAGCAGTAGAGCTGAGCGTTTCCCGGTCCTGAAGCGCCTCGAGGATGGCTTCTTCGGAGATATTGCGGCACAGCGGGCTTTTGCAGGCGAGCGAAGCGATTTCGCACAATGCCATAGCCTTGTCTTCAACTGAAGCCTGTGGTTTAACACATTCAAGACGAATTACTTCCGACAATTTCATAGCCGGGCATCCTTGCCATTTAATTTAGAGTGGTTGTTGAGGTAGAGACATATCGCCAGTTTCGGTTTCGAGGGCGTTCGCGTCGGCAGTCTCTTCCGTGAAGCCTTTTGTCTTTTGTTCTTCCATTGCGGCCTGTTCCTGATCAAGGAACGAGATGATCTGCTGGTCACCGGCGTATTCAGCCTTCAACGCGGCGATGCGCGGCAGAAGCTTGTTGATCTCTGCTTCCATCTCCGTGATATTGATCTGCCGCCAGTCGGCGAATTCTTTCTTGATGCCTTCGAAGATCATCGCGGTATTGACGGGAAGCTGGGGGACATAATCGAGTCCCTTGCTCAGGAGCATCGCGGTTGCGGACTGACTGAACTGGATGCCGAATTCATTGGCCTTTTCCAGTACCGCGTTTAGATCCGTCTGTGTTTTCTCGGCAGCCTGAAAATCTTTAATGCGGTCGGCCATGCGGAGT
>CAYTHV010000207.1:0-3874 GCA_964437685.1 uncultured Pirellulales bacterium | reverse complement strand
GGGTCAGACACTTTTTCTGACAATAGTCGGTAGGGTGGGCTATGCCCACGCGGTTTGTTATTTTCCCTTCAGCCTTAATACTGTTTCCTTTTACCATTTCCTTTTTACTTTTTCTACTATGCCGCAACCTCACGCCCGTCATCATAGAAACAATGACGACCTTGCCGGTGCATATTATACAGCTCCCCGCCAAACCAACAAGACATTTCTTTACTAAAAACAGAAAAATTCCACTTCTGACTCCCGACTTCTGACTTCTTTCTATCCATTTCCCCTTTTGAATTTGTTTATAATTTAGTGTTTAAAATTTATAAATTTTCTTGCACATGTTCGTATAATGTTCGTATAATGCAAACAGGTGCAGGGGAAAAATCCTGCGCGAAGGAGAAAGAAGGCAAACTGGACATAAAAAGAAGGAATACCGAAATGCAGGAATATAAAACAAACCCAAAGCCAATTACATCTATGAACTATCAACTCTCAACGATAAACTATTTTGCAAAACGAACCCAATTTCGCGACTTGCAAAGTCTTTTATTACGTTGCAATATCTCTCATCGCCACAGGCGATACCCTATTATTCTTAAGTCCTTGGGTTCATGGGTTCTTCGGTTCTTGGTTTTTTCAAAACAAACCCAATCTTGCTGGCGGCTGGTCGCTGGAAGCTGGGAGCTTTTTGCAAAACGAACCCAAATTCCTCTGTGTTTCTCTGTGTCCTCTGCGGCAAAAATACAAAACGAACCTAATTCGACCAATCTGTAATATGCAATTTCCAATATACAATCGAAAAAACGAACCCAAATTTCTCCTTACTTGCCGTGGCAATCGGAATCTCTTTTGCCTTGATTCTGGCCGGTCATTTTGTATAATCGCTCCGTTTCGGAAACAGTAAAAAGGTAAAAATGAGTCTTGAAAGGTCTTATTATGGCAAATGCGATAGTTAGTCAGTCCGGCGGCCCAACCGGCGTTATCAACGCCTCACTCGTAGGTGTGATCGAAGAAGCCGTCAAATGCAAAGATATTACCAATCTCTACGGCGCCATTCACGCCGTATCAGGCATCAAAAAAGAACACTTTATCGACCTGAAAAAGCTGTCCAGCAGTACGCTGGAGCTGGTTGCCGGCTCGCCGTCCTCGGCGCTGGGTTCCAGCCGCGATAAGCCGAACGCGGAATACTGCTCGCAAATTCTGGACGTATTCAAGAAACGCGATATCCGGTATTTCTTCTACATCGGCGGCAACGACAGCGCCAATACCTGCCATATCATTAATACCATGGCCCAGCAGGCTGGTTATGCTTTGAAGGCATACCATGTCCCGAAAACCATCGACAATGACCTGCTGGTTACCGACCATTGCCCCGGTTTCGGCACCGCTGCCAAGTTTGTTGCGTGTGCTGTGATGGGCGACGACCTCGACAACCGCGCATTGCCGGGTGTCAAGATTGATGTCATTATGGGTCGCCATGCCGGATTTTTGACCGGAGCGGCGGCATTGGGCAAACAGCGTGATGACGACGGCCCGCATCTGGTATACCTCCCCGAACGGCCGATTACGATGGATAAGTTCCTGTCGGATGTCGAAGGTGTCTATAAAAAATTGGGGCGTTGCGTGATTGCCGTCAGTGAAGGTATCGGCGATGTGGATCACGTAACCTGGGCGGAAAAGCTGGCCGCCAATGCCGAACGCGATTCGCACGGCAATGTGCAGCTTTCCGGCACCGGCGCTCTGGCCGACTTCCTGGCCGGCCAGATCAAAGGCAAGCTCAATATCAAACGCGTCCGCGCGGACACGTTTGGCTATCTGCAGCGCAGCTTTGCCGGTTTGCAGTCCGAAAGCGATGTCAAAGAAGCCCGCGAGTGCGGCCGCAAAGCCGTCCAGTTTGCGATGAAAGAAAACCATGGCTCGGTCGCGATGAAGCGTACCGGCAATGGCGCAAACTATGCTGTCGAGTATTTCCGTACCGAACTGGCCAACGTCGCAGAAAAAACGAAATCTGTACCGGATGAATATATCAACAAAGACGGCAACGGAATGACGCAGGCGTTTGTTGAGTATGCCTCGCCGCTGTGCGGAAAACTGCCCAAAACCGAATTTCTGGGCGGATATCCAAAAGTTTAAGTTGTCTGATTTATCTTGACCGGTCGGGGTTGTGCTGATACTGTACGGCCACTGGAACGACTTTTATGGCATTAAGTTACGACATTTTAGTACGAGTTGGCGGCGGGCTGGCGGCGGTTTATCTGCTGCTGAGCCTGTTTAATGTGCATTGGCTGACACGCGTGCGTACACTTGCTGCGTTGTTGATTGGAGTTGTCCTCGTCGGCTGGGTTGGCTGGCCTTTGGTCAGGCCCGAAGATCCGCTCGGCGCGATCTGTCTGGTTGATAATATGGTTAATCCCGGCGAATTGCTGATCCTTTGCGGATTGGCTTTCGCATCAGGTTTAGCAGCATATCTGGCAAGCTGGCCAAAGGGGTCGACGACGGCTCCTTTGGCCGCTCCTGCCGGTCTTGCCGTGTGGGTTTTTGCCTCCGGCGACATGCGATCTTTGCTTTTGACAAATTCAACAGTTGTTGAACGCCAAAAAGTCTATGCGATTCTGTGCTGGGAAGGTCTTTTCTGGCTCATTTTAGTCGCCGCTGGGTTGCTGGGTGTATTGGTTGGCTGGCTTATCCAAAACCGCGGCAAGCAAGTTGACTCTCCAAGGAAGCTAACCGTAGGTGTTAATCCGGGCAATGTGCTGATCGCCGCTTTGGTGTCGGGTGTTCTCGTTTGGTTTCTGATTGGCATTCTGGCTCAAGATGTTCGCCAGCCCGATGCGAAACTGGGTTATGTTATCGGCCAGCCCGGCAAAGGGCAGATCGCCTTTGCGGTATGTATCTCATTTCTGGCGGCTGGATACGCCACAACTCATTTCTTTAAAATAAGTTATATCATTCCTATGGTCTGTGCCGCAGGGATTGTTTTTATTGCGATGCGGTATGCGGCCAGCCCGGCGACACTGGAGCAAATGACCCAGTACTGGCCGGTTGCGTATGTATTCCGGTCGATTTGCGGCATATTGCCGATACAAATGGTTGCCTTTGGGACATTAGGAGCTTTTGCAGGGTGCCAATTCGCCCAAAAGTCTCAGGAAACACCCAAGCAGGCTTGATTTCGTCCGATAATCAGGCATTCCTTTCACAACACACTATTTTTTCAATTTCCTCAAGAATTACATAAACTTTTTTTATTTCAATACTTATATATAATTATCTGGGATACCGTAGAGAAAATTCGGTAATGATGAGAAAATGCTCTACTTGTCCTGTCCCCAACTGCCGAAATAGGATGTGCCAGACGAAAGCGGGCCGGATGCCCGATTTTCACACCTGGATGCGTTTATCCTACGTATATAAAGGTATAGGTCGAAGTGTACGAAACACGATTTTCGGCACAGAGCGACCAAGGAGATAATTATGCTGGTTTTAAGCAGACAAAAGGACGAGTCGATTATGATCGGCGATGAGGTGGAAATCACCATCGTGGATGTCCGCGGCGACAAGGTCAGACTGGGTATCAACGCCCCCCGTTCCGTAGCCGTCCATCGTAAGGAAATCTATCTGGCGATTCAGAAAGAAAAGAACGCCGGCAACAGTGAAGAGCACCCACAGGATGACAGCAACAGGCATACGGTCAACAACGCCAAGGCATCCTGATACAGACTTTTATTGAATACCCAAAGACCCTGCTTTCTACAGGACAAGCAGGGTCTTTTTTTATGCGCATCGAGCTGGAGGATTAGCGACTGACATCAAAATACCCAAAAATTCGACAAGTAATTCGTCGTCCCTGAAAAAGTCTTTTTTGCCATAAATTTAGTCAAGCTGCTCT
>CAYTHV010000206.1:0-3881 GCA_964437685.1 uncultured Pirellulales bacterium | reverse complement strand
TTTCAGCGGCCGGATTGTCTGGATGGGTGAAAATCGTGACAAAGAAACGCTGGATCGTTTTTTCGCTGAACTGGCCGACAAACAAAAGCAAGGCATTGAAGCGGTGGCGATTGATATGTGGGAACCTTTTATTAACCGCATCGAACATCATTGTCCGGAGGCTCACATCGTCTTTGACTTTTTCCATGTAGTTCAGGCCTTTGGAAAGGTGATCGATAATGTCCGCCGGGATGAATATGGCAAGGCGAGCGAGCAGGAAAAGAAGGTGCTGAAAGGCAGCCGCTACCTGTTGTTGAAGAACTCTGAAAACCTCAAGGATGACCAGCATAATCGCCTTGAAGAAGTATTGGCCTTGAATGAAACACTGAGCATTCTTTATGTGCTTAAAGGTCAGCTGAAAATGGTCTATTACTACAGCGACCGTCGGAAAGCCAAAAAGACGCTGGATGACTGGTGCGGTATGGCGGAAACCATTGAACATCCGTCGGTGCAGGCATTTATCCGACGATTGCGGTTCTTTGAATATGGCATCCTGAACCATGCAGACTATCCAATCGGAACCAGCCGGCTGGAAGGAGCCAATAACAAAATCAAGGTTATCAAACGTAAAGCTTATGGCTTTCATGATTCAGAATACTTTGCATTAAAGGTAAAACAGGCTTTCGCTGCCTGATAAATTAACCAACTTTTTGGGAGTTGAACCATTTTTTTTGAAAATAAACACTGTTTTTGGCCTAAAAACACGTTTTGCGATTTGTCTATACTGCATCTGCCGGAGAGATTACATAATGCCGAAAATACAACAAGTCTGGCGGGTTGACGTCAGAGATCGTCCATTTGTTCGAAATATAGATTACTGACGTACTCAATAATTTAATTGTCCTGTAGTCGACAATCCTATATACTACTGGCTATAGATATGGTCATATTCTGTCGTAATAGACCATGATGGTTATATCTGCCCAAGTTATTGATATGATAATTTGGGATTGTTTATATTAAAGCCAATTAGAACAATTTTAAGGAGAAATGATATGGCAGATAAACAGGACAGGAAACTGCGCGCTGGTCAACCTTCCGACCAGGGCAAGTATGATGTTAATTTTTTTAAGCCCAAATCAGCGCACGCACGCGCAGATATGAAAATGATCTCCATTATGGTCATTATTTGGGCAGTGGCAGTGTTTGGATTCCAGGTTTTGCTTATGTTAACAAACAAGGCAACGCCCGAACCGGCTTATGAAACATTCCAACAGGTTTGGCCAAGCGTCGAAAATGGAACCGCAAATGAGGATGCACAAAAACAGTTCAGCAGGTCTGTTTTGTCAGTACTTGGCAAGAATATTGCCGTCAGCGATGCAGACAAAGCGGTTTTGAAGGAAGCACTTTGCTACTCTGTAAATTCCCTTCTTCCGGCTGATCAAAGAGCAATACTTAAAACTTACGCTGCTGATTACGAAAAATTGGCAGACGAGCAATCTATCAAAGATGGGTCAGTTGTTGACCAGACGCTATCCCAGGCAGTTGATACTCAGACTCAAGCTATAGTTGTAGCTATAGGCTTGTCAGATACGGGTTTTGATAAGCTAATGACCGACTTGTTGCCAACTTCTATCGTTTCTTCAGATGCCATGTTTTTAAGTGATAAAAGTAAGGGTGCTTTGCCGGGAATAATGAAACTGTTTTTAGTGCATAATCGCAGCGCATTTACCGATACAAAGTTCCTTGGATTTCCGTTTCATTACTGGTATACAGCTCAGTTTTTATTGATTCTTTTTGTGCTGCTGTGTCTGGTTTATGCCATATTGATTGATAGAATCAATACAAAATACGGTTTCACAGAGAAATAATCCTAACAGACAAAAAATACGTTTTTATAAAGGAGAGATTAATGTTAAAATTATTTAAAATAAGCGTTTTGTCTGTAATTTTGATGTGCTTGTGCAGCAATGTATTTGCTGCTGGCGCTGCAACACAACTTGAAGGGACATTCAAGCCGCTTCCGGCTATTCTGCTTATTGTGATGCTGGCAGTTTTTGTTATTGTTGGTCTATTTAACCAAGCCAAAGATACCTCTAGTTATTGGGCGGCGGGCAGAAAGATTTCGCCGGTTGGAGCGGGCATGGCAATCGCATCTAACTGGATGAGTGCCGCTTCATTTTTGGGTATGGCGGCTATAATGTACGGTTCAGGATATCACGGCCTGTCTTATGTTGTTGGTTGGACAGGCGGCTATGTATTGCTGCTTATCCTGATGGCAAGCCAAGTCAGACGCTATGGTAAATATACAGCAAGTGACTTTATCGGCGATCGTTATTATTCTAAAGGGCTTCGAGGTTTTGGCGCCGGACTGACTATTTGTATCTCGTTCTGCTACTGTGTGGGGCAGTTTGCTGGCATTGGCTTGATGTTCAAATGGATACTGGGAATTGATTATACATGGGCGGTAATTATCGGCTCGTCTGTGGTACTTTCGTATACCCTGATCTCAGGCATGCTTGGTGCTACCAAGAACATGCAAATTCAGTATGTTATCATGATTGTATCATTTATACTGCCGCTGTTTATTCTGGCGCATAAGTTTGGCTATTTCCCTTTCATTCCACAGATAAGCTATGGCGGTACGGTCTCAGATATTGTAGAAGGTCTTGAACCGGTAAAGGGCTTAATGAATCGAATGGGGCATGACTTCGCCATTTTACCTTCGCCGGAGTTCGCGATGCCTTGGGATCCTGCCACCGGCCAAAGCGCCTTCCAGTGGATAGCGATTTGCTTCTCGCTGATGATTGGCACTGCTGGCCTGCCGCATGTTATTCAACGTTTCTATGTTGTCCCATGTGCCAAAGATGCTCGCTGGTCAGTGGTATGGGGTCTGTTCTTCATCTGTCTGGTATACTGGAGTGCTCCGGTATATTCTTCATTTGCCAGAATATTGTCCTCGAATCCCGAGGTAGGCGAACTCACTCCAGACGCAATCATAGTATACGCCGCGCAATTAGGCGACGTATTTCCTCTTATTGTTGGACTGCTGGCTGCTGGCGCGGTTTCCGCAGCGTTTTCAACTGTGTCAGGTCTGCTGGTTGCTGGTGCCTCTGCGTTTGCACACGATCTATACTATAAAGTTGTTAACCCCGAAGCAACTCAGAAACAACAGATGTTTATGGCACGTGCGGGCACTATCTTGATGGCTGTGGGCGTAGCTGCTGTCGCTTTGGCAAAATTAGCGCTGATTGCACAGTTGGTTGCATTGGCCTTGTCACTTGCAGGATGTACGATTTTTCCGCTATTCCTTCTGGGAATCTGGTGGAGCGGTTCAAACCGTGCCGGGGCATGGGCAGGATTGATTACCGGCTCAGCAGTATCATTTATTGCGTTGCTTTACTTTATAGTCGGTAAGTTCGGCGGCACATTGCCTGCGCAGGACTTTATCAATGTGTACTTAAATGCATGGTACTTTGCATGGATAGGTGCGCCTTTGGCGATAGCAGCAAATATTTTCGTGTCTCTTATTTCCAAAGAAGATACACCAGACCATATCAAAGAATTCCTTGCGAAAGAAGTACATGGCTATTGATACAGATGACGAAAACATTGTATTAAAGCTATTGATATGATAGTGGTATTTCCAATCTGAATAAAAGATAAGGCGTTGTGAGCTTTGGCTTGCAGCGCCTTTTTTGCTGGTTTCCCCAGAAAAAGTTTTTGAATTATGGCTCTTCCCGACAGGACTTGAACCTGCGACCTGGCGGATGTGGTGCGATTCTATAAATATCTCACCATCTACCCTCCGGCCACTTCTCTCCCTCCAAATACCCCTTCTTCGCCAGCCATCCTCTTGTAACCCCTCCGCCCCCATTCTGAGCTCTTTAACTTCAAGTTCC
>CAYTHV010000205.1:0-3928 GCA_964437685.1 uncultured Pirellulales bacterium | reverse complement strand
AAAGAGCAGCTTGACTAAATTTATGGCAAAAAAGACTTTTTCAGGGACGACTAAAATAATAACCATTGGGCAAACTCACCATTGTTGTAAGGTTCTGGATTATTCCACTCTCATAGATAAAAGCTTTGCCATTGTTATCTGCAGAGCAACCAACAATCTGACCTTTATTGTTTAAATCATGGGCAAAGCTATCGGTAGTTCCAGGTAGCAGCCCCACAAGCCGCATATTGCCATTTTCATAAATGAAGCCTTGCACGTGGTAAAGGTCATAGTAACCATTACCCGCAATCTGCCCATTATCATTGATGTCTTGTGCGGTGATATAATAGCGATAGCCTGTTGTCGGAAGATTTGTAAGGCTGCCATTTGAATACTGATAGCCAATATTTCCAAACTGGCTATTTTCTCTTGAGCCTACAACATCTTTGTTATTGTTTATTCCATATGCTCCATATACACCTGGAACCACAGTTTTTACACCGTTTTGATATATAAATGCCGTGCCATCAAAATTGGTGCCTGCAATAACGCCTTGATTATTGATACTGCGAGATGAAAAATTTAGCAATTGTCGACTTCCGTTAGTATATAGGTAACTCTTATCATCACCGGTTTGCGCAATTACCTGTCCATTATCATTAATATGCACTTCATAAATCAAGTCCGGAAAGTTAAGGGTTGTGAGCTGTCCGTTCTTATATAAATAACATTGCCGACTCCCATTACAAATCACAACCTGACCCGAATTATTTATATCTGCTCCAAACGTAACTCTTTGTAAATTACCACCCATATCAATCTCTACGGCATTGTATGCATTGGCAGCCTTCAATGGACAATTGCCAAGATACAGAAAAACCAAGCATAGTAACAATAATTGAACAGTTCGTGAATTCATCTCTCTTTCCTCTCTCTAAAGTTGATTTTCCTCTTCCAACGCAAAAACCCACCGGCGGCTTAGACTTAACCTGACCATTCAGTGGGTTATATTCTTTGATTAAATTGTCTTTTTTTCTCCATCCAACCGTCCATCCAAACTGCGGCGTTATTCTCCTATCCGGAATTAGGTAAAAGTATATCTACCTTGCACGGGATAGTCAATAGAAACCTCGGAATTTAACGAGAAGTTAGCACGGAATCGCACTCAAATCAACGCCAATTCGTTTATAATCCATTGTAAAAAATAGAGTTAAGAAATGATCGTTAAGCCAGAATTCAGCTTTCTGGTCTTATTGTTTTTTTGATATTTGCATTTTGATTTTTAATTTTTTCTCTTACGATTCAAACCGCTGCTTTTCTTTTTCGTGGAGGAGCGTCCAGGCTTCACGTTTGAAAAACCAGCCTAAGCCCGTTGCGCGGACCATCCAGTCGATGGCGGTTGCCAGCCAGACGCCAACTAATCCCCAGTGCAAATAGTACGCCATCAGCCAGACAAAGCCCAATCGGCAAATCAGCATACTGACGAAACTGACATACATCGGCGAGCGGGTATCGCCAACGCCGCGGAGGGCACCGATAAAGACAAATGTAATCGCCATAAACGGCAGTTCGATCGCAGCCAGCCGGGTCGCCAGCCCCGCCAGTCCGACCACTTCCGGCGTTGCGCCGAACAGACGCGCCACCTGCGGGCCGAACACCAAAAAAATCACACATAAGGCCGCCATCAGCACACTGACGGCAATGACCACTTTTTTGACGGCGATCCGCGCGACACGGTAACGGCCGGCGCCGACGGCCTGCCCGGCTATCGTCGTTATCGCGGTCGCCAATCCCCAGGCGGGCATGACCGCCAGATTTTCAAGCTGAAGCGCAACCTGATGCGCCGCTAAAATGGTCGTCCCCAGATGCGCAACCATCTTCATAAACAGCATATAATAGACAGATGTCAGACCCCGTTCCATATACGCCGGCCAGAACAGATACCACAGCCGACCAAGGACATTCCGCGATATTTCCGTAAAGTGCTCTATCCGCAGGGCAAGTCCTCTGCTGCCGATGAGCAGCCACATCGAAAAGAAAATGCCGACTGTGCGGGCAATGACTGTCCCCCATGCGACGCCGAAAAAGCCTAATTTGGGAACTCCAAATCCAAACGCAAGCATAATGCTGGCTGCGATGTTGACGACGTTCATCATCCCGGTAATCAGCATCGGGCGAAAGGTATCGCCCTTGCCCCGCAGCATCCCATTGCTGACCATCATCGGAAGACCCGTCAGACAGGAAATCAAAAGAATTCGCAGATATTTGGCGGCATCCGGGGTAACATCTTCGGCGGCGCCGAAAAAAGACATAATTTCACTGGCAAAGGGGCTTGCGGCGGCAAACAATGCCAACGCCATCAAAAACGCGACAATCAGGGCACACCCGGCGTGCCTGCGGGCTGTTTCAAACGACAGCTCTCCCCAGCTTCGAGCGACAATGGAGGTTGCGGCCATCGACAGGGCAATAAATGGCGCGGTGACCAGAAACATCAAAATCCCCACCAGCGCCGCCGCGGCCAGATAATTTTCATTATGAAGCCTGCCGACGATAACCGTGTCGCTGATAAAGACCAGCGAATACAGGCAGTTTTCAACCATCGACGGCATCGACAATGTCGTCAGGGTCTTGTTTAAATCCCGCAGGCGAAGATTGATCCTGCCGGTTTCAGTTACCGTTTTGCTGTTCATTTTGACGCTTCAGATAATGCTTACTTGATTAAAACAAGATATTGTATCGCCAAAATCAACAAAAACAACCGAAATTCTCCCTTGCCCCGCAGCGGTTTCGCAGGAATCAGGCAGAAATGGGCGGGAAATAACTTGACAGCCGACGCCTCCTCTGGTACGAATACAGCGTTCGTAAAGGCTTTATTTATGGAGATTTCCGGTGAGAGGTGTAAAAAAAACAAATGTGATTTTGGCCCTGCTGCTCGGTGCAGCAATTGCCCTGCTTAACGGCTGCAAAGACAACCCGCATGATGCAGCAGTGAAAAAACTCCAGCAAGACACCGTCAGTGTGCTGGAAACATTGAGCAAAGATGACGACCTGACCGCGGCAAATGACCAGATGCGATCGCTTCTGATCAGTGCCAGCGAGGTCAGCTCCGAGGCGGATGCGTCCCTGCTGGCCGCCGCCGACCTGCAAACAACCAAAGCCCAGCAGGATCGTGCCTCGCTGCCGTTGGCGATGGCCGAGATCAATCGCAATACCGAAGCGATGGATCGGACGCTCCGGCAGTTAGCCGATTTAGCCTCGCAATTGGGACGGACGGGACAATTGATCGCCCTGGCCGGCACGGAAATTACGGAACTGGAAAAATGGATTGGTTCCGAGCAGGAGCCGAATTCCCTGAAAGGCAAGATAGTCACCGCGCAAAAAGAAGAGAAAGACCTTCTTGCGCAGAAAGAGACTCTCGATAAAGAGTTTGCCGAAAATCATAGCAAAATGCTGGCCATTGAGGACGAGGCGGATGAAAAACTGCGTCAGGCACAGCGAGCCGAAGGCGATCAGCGGATGCAGATGGAAAACGCCGCATTTGATCTTCTGGCAGGTAAAAAAGAGTATACGCTTAAAGCACAGGCTGCTGAGAATGCCCTGTCGGTCGTGAACTCCCAGCTTGCTATCGTTCAGCCGCATCTTCAGCGTATAGAGAACGACTTAAAGACCGCAGAGACGAAATTGCAGGGATTAAAGACATCGCCATCCCACGATGCACTGGCCGCCCAGCAATTGCAGATTACCACGGATATCGACACACAGAAAGCAACCCTGACCAGCCAGGTTGAAACGCTCAAAACTCAGTTCGCAGCCCACAACAGCAATATCGATGCGATCATCGAGTCGGCCGATCAGGCCCTTGGAAACTATCAGCGAGTCAATTCACGCGATTTGAACTATATTCTGAGTATGGTCATGGGACAAACCTATAATCTGACAGGTTCTCTCT
>CAYTHV010000204.1:0-3942 GCA_964437685.1 uncultured Pirellulales bacterium | reverse complement strand
ATAACGGCGCAAGGTCTCTGCCCAGCGCGGCCAATATTCGCGCGGTGACTTCATATATGCGAGTATAGCATAATTTTAATGTTGACTTACGCCACACTCACCATCTGGTAATTACAAGTAGGTTGCAGTTCAAGGAAAATAGTTCAGCTCGTCAGGCAGCCTGCCAGGTATCCAACGCGAGGTCGCAAAGATTAAAATTTTCTCTTTGCGACCTCGCGTAAAACTTTCGATGAAAACCTTCCATACAAAACTATATGAAGGGCAATTTTGAACTATGCGTTACTCAGGAGCGATTTTCGTCCCTGACTCAATTTCCGCATCTTTTGGAATGACAACAATTCCATCACGCACATACCATTTTTCATTGTCAATATCTGTATTACGCGGGAACGGACGGATGATAACGTTATCTCCCATACGCACGTTCTTATCAAGGATGGCGCCTTCAATATAACAATTTGCGCCAATCCCAATGGGGAGACCTTCCTCGCCGCGTTCATAATAATCTGAGCCCATCACGATGCTGTCTTTGATGGTGCTTCCAGTTGAGACATGGCTGCGAATCCCAATGATCGAATGTGAGATGTCAGATTTCTGAATCCGGCTCCCTTCCGCGACCAGCACGTTACAAAGTTTGCTGTCCTCAATAATTGAGCCGGGCAGAAAGCGTCTATCTGTATAAATAGGCAGTTTCGGATCGTAAAAATTGAACGGGGTTTCTGGAGTAGTAAGTGCCAGGTTGGTCTCGTAGAAAGAGCGGATCGTTCCGATATCCTGCCAGTAGCCGTCAAAATCAAACCCAAATACCGAATGAGTCTTAATCGCCTGGGGAATGATGTCGCTGCCGAAATCATGATAGCTTGGGAAGCTGGCAAGCAGTTCCATCAGCACCCTGGTCTTAAACATATAAATTCCCATTGAGCCAAGAAACGGGCGCTCGACATCATCGCGGCTAATGAATTTATTTTGGGTTTCGGCGTCTTTTGGCTTTTCAACAAAAGATGAGATTCGACCATCGGTTTCTCGTTTCAAGATGCCAAACCGCGAGGCTTCTTCTCTTGGAACCGGCTGGACAGCCACCGTAACATCGGCTTTGTTCGCCCAATGATATTCGGCCATTGCCTTGTAATCCATGCGATAAAGATGATCTCCCGCAAGGATCAGCACATTTTTAGCCCCGCTGGAGAGTATCTCAAGCGTTTGCTTGCGTACCGCATCAGCCGTTCCCTGATACCAGTCTGCGCTTTCAATGGTTTGCTCTGCAGCCCAGATCTGCACCCAGCCAGTATGGAAGGCGTCAAAGTCATAGGTGTTTGTGATGTGGCGATGCAAAGATACTGAGTTGAATTGCGTAAGGACTGCAATACGATATATCCCGGAGTTAATACAATTACTAATGGGAATATCTATGAGACGATATTTACCCGCAATAGGTACAGCGGGCTTGGAACGCATTTGCGTCAACGGATAGAGGCGCGCTCCGCGCCCTCCACCTAAAATTACAGCCAGGATGTCATTTAACGAGGGCATAATGGTCTCCTACATATATTTTACTGTTTTTTTGATAACTTGTTAATGCTTTGAATCAAGATGATATAAAACTGCCTTACATTTTTCGAGTTATACCGCATTTTCAGATGCGGGCGCCGCTATTTTGGATACGAAAGAAAAGAAAACTGTCCGATTTTTATTTAGAACATGGAAGTAAATTACTTTCCACCCAACACTTGCCCAACCGTTTTTACAACAAGTCCATTGGGCTGTTGCTCACCAAGCCATTGAGCAAATTTGAAAAATGTTTCCGGCTTGATTGCGTACTGATCGCAGCCATCGCAGACATGGTGAAAAACAAAGATCACCCAGCCGCCGCCATCATTTTCCACCTCGGTCACATAGCGGGTCATTTTGGGAAAACGTGTGTCGCTGACAATGTAGGGCATGGCGCGCAAGCCATACGCATCGGCCGGCTGGAATGTCTCAGGACCGCCAGACACAGCACGGGCGTTGCCATATCCGCAATCCACGACAGCTTGCTTTGCTTCATCGTCATAATATCCAAAAGGATAGGCGAAGGAATTCACTTCAAAACCATACGCGAGCAAATTGGAGCGGTCCTGGCAAATCTCGCGTTTAAGCTCTGCGCCACGCACTTCCGAAAGTTTAGTATGACTCAGTGTATGCCCACCGATCTCGTTACCGTCATTATACAGGTCGCGTAATTGTTGATCGGACATATAGCCATTTGAATTGGTAAATCCGCTCACAATATAGAACGTAGCGCGCAGATTATTTTCTACAAGACTGGAGCGGACGACATAATTATCGGCATCGCCATCATCGAAGGTCAGACTCACTACAGTATTCTTGAACACAATCGTTTGTTTTGTGGGTGCGGACGCCGGAGTAGCAGGCGCGCTGGTACAGCCAGCTACAATAAATAAGAATGTAAGTAATTTAAGTGAGTGTTTCATATATCAAGCTTTTTACGGTGTAAAGTCCATTGTTTTCGTGGCGCACGATCCCTTTTGACCTGTACTGGTACAAAGGATAATTACCGCTTTAATTGCATGTCCTGTCGGGTCATAGTTGAAAGCGGGCGCACTTAATAAATAGGTATCACCCACACCAAGCGTATCCTTTGTGGTTTTTGACAGGCAACCATCCATGTTTGTAAATCCATCTGCAAGATTTGTAACCACAATATTAGTGACGGTATCTTTTACTGAAATATTCACAGACTTCAACGGGAGCGTGCCTCTATTTTTCAATTTGACTTCCACCCACCAACTGCCATTACACGTATCCAAATTTGCATAGTCCGTTTTGAAAGCAGGAAATGGCGTAGGAGTCAAAGTGGGCAATGGGGTAAGTGTGGCAGTCGGCGTTGGCGGAGGGGTAAATACTGGCAGCAATAAAATCGGACCCGTCAGCGTTGCGTACTCTCCCCACACCCAGCAAAATTCAGGCCCAGAATCAGGGTTGCGGATGTACCAGTAGCTATTGGTTGGATCGCGGCCATACACCTCGGCAAAATCACCGACCAATAATGCGCCCTCCATGCCGTACACTTTGCCAGGACCGTTGCGGCAATTGGTAGGCACTGAGACGCTGATCAATGAGACAAGCGGCGAGGGAGTAAAAACCAGCGTTGCCGTGAGCGTTGGCGTCAGCGTAGCGGTTTCTGTCGGAGTGAACGTCGGCGGCTCAGACGTAAATGTGAATGTTGGGGTTGGCGCAAGCGTGGATGATGAAGTTGCCTGCGGCACATTCTGCGTAAGTCCGGCAATCACAGTCTGCGCGGCGGCCGTGCTGATCGCTCCCGCATCAGGCGTGGAAAAAGCAGGCACAGCGGCACAAGCCAAACTGACGATCCATAAAACAGCTACTGACAAATAAATTCGATGAGTGTGCATTTTTTCCTTCTTGAAAAAAAATAAAAACTGAGCGTCTTTAAGACGTTCCCCGCTGGAAACTTGTTCCTACTTGTTCCAGATCAACCAGCCTTTCGACAGCCATTTTTTGTGAAGCTCAATTTTGTAGCCTTTTGCCGCAAGGCTCTCTGCTGAAGCCGCAAACCACTGTTTCAACCCAAACACTTTTGCCGCAGACGTCTCTGCCGCAGACCGTTTCCACGCCTCGAAAAAATCGTAGATCAAATCACCTTGCACCACATGGTGAATATAATTTTTGGGCAGCACGGCTTGAAAGTCGGTGATGTCGAAGCCCATGCGAAAACTGGTGCTGAAAACCAGCGCCTCCATTTTCCAGCCGCTTTCCACTTTCCGCGCAAGGTTCGCCGCCCAAATACTGCCAAACGGATTCGACGTCCCCTCGATCATTAATCCACCGGGCAGAACATATTGTGCGAGTCTTTCATACGCAGGGGCAAAATCCTTTTCTTCATATTGACGGAGGACATTAAAAGCGCGGATCAATCTAACC
>CAYTHV010000203.1:0-4010 GCA_964437685.1 uncultured Pirellulales bacterium | reverse complement strand
TGTCAGTGTGATGAGATTGGAGAACTTTCAGATTGGATGGGTGGATGATGAGTTGTTGTCAAGCTGTACTCTCGAAAAGCAAGGCAGTTTATCAGGCGATAAAGAACATCGCCGTGGGCAATGTTCTTGCCCAGGTCAGCAGTCCAAACGAGATGGAAGAAAAACGCTTGGCGGTGTGCCGCACCTGTGACCATCTGACATGGTATGACTGGGCAGGCTACATGGGGTGGGTTGGCAAGAACGCCCGCAAGATTGCCGTCAACATCGACAACTTAACCGTACTACCTGAACTGGAAGTCAAAGAATATAGAATCGGAGCTGAGATGTTCTGCTCCATCTGCAAGTGCAGACTCGTTGCCAAGGCGAAACTCAAAGACCAGAACTGTCCGCTCAATCGGTGGGAGTGATTGCAAGTGCTGGCTGGCGAAAAAGGTGTATGTGGAGGGGGAGTGGTAAATGTTGCCGATTCGTTTGTGGCAGTAATGATCAAGGTTACCGCGGCGTTGATAATCTCGGTGTTGTTTGTCATAATCTGGTCTTGAATCTTCGCTAAATTGAGGAAAACTGGAAACCGACTGCGGAATTATAGCATTTTGAGGCAGAAAACGCCAGTTGCGAGGGTGGATTCATAACCTCTTATTTTTCAAGGAGATAAATGTGCGCCGCAGGGTGTCCTACGGGCGATTGACAATTACATACTGTTTCATTGTGTGCCTTTTTGGCTTCCAGAAAGACCTGTAACTTTTTATCGGAATCCGGAAAATGATTTGCCACCCAATCGGACAGGAAGTTGTAAATATCCTGGGGGGCGATCTCTTTATGATTCATCACATCAATGCACAAGGCGGCGTTTTTTTTCCTGAACTGCTTATGCTGTTTTATATGGGCCTGATAGCCGGGAAAGCCAATCTTGAGCATATATTCTTCTTCGTTTCGCAAACAACAGGACACAAACTCCCTCAGTTGATCAATGATAGTCGAAATGGCCTCTGATCTGACATTATCATACTGATGTTCCTGAATTTGCTCGAGTATCTTTATCAGCCGTTCATGGTCTTTATCAATCTGTCGAACTCCAATACAACTACTTTCATTCCAATTTGTTTTCATCATAAAGCTTCCTTTTGTGCGATGGCGGCAAGATCGCCGACCGAGATAACCTGTCTGCCGACGAGGGCGGAAACGGGCGTATGATCCAGCACATCGCCTTCTTTATACACTTTTGCTTCGGTAATCATTTTAAATCTCCAGTAGGGTGGGCTTTGCCCACGCTGTTATTATTGTTTTTTTTTACTTTTCAAAGAAAGCCGGGGATAAGACCTCGGCTTCCCGGAGGGGAGAAAACTCTTATGTCTTAGGCGGTGTTTTTCTGCATCCTGCGGAAGTCCATGGCCTTATCGTCACAGACTGCTCAACGACCGTAAAATGCTCGGTATAAACCCGCTCGAAAAGGCTAAAGATCTCAACACCCTGATAGCGATCTTTCAAAGCCTGATATAATTATGATAAATCCGCCCCAGGGCTTCCTGCTCGTGTGGAATTGCGGCACGATCCAATCGGACAAAAACAATGCCGCCTTGATTTGCTTGCCGATTTTCAATAATTTTCAATAGTCTTTTATGGCCGCAACGGCCTTTTCGAGCCATCGCCCACCGCATTCAGCCTCAACGCATCTGTGCAATATAAATAAAAGTCTTTTTTCCCTGGTTCGCTCCACTTCCAACATCGGTCCGCCGCACTCAGGACACCCATAACTGCTTGGCAACCCATCACACTTGGCGCGTTCCAAAATCGCATTTGCTCCGTTCATTGCCCGCACTCCTTTTAAATAATTCCCATTGTTTTTCAAAAATGTCTTATACTATTTGCCCGCAATTTGATAGGTTTTCCAGGATGCGATCCATCGCTTTGTTTAGTTTTTCTTTCAGTTCAGCAGCGCTGCAGTGCAACAGTCTTTTGCCCTGTTCGATCTTGTCGGGGCGAACTTCGTGCGACGCTGCAGTGGCCACTATCTGTTGTTGATCTTTGTTAAACCGTAATGCCTTTCCACTCGACAACGTATCGTCGATGCGTACGAGCAGTTGAAATCTGGATGCTTGTTTTTTCTCAAACCGCCGTCTACTGTTATGGGCGATTACGCTACTATACTTGGAAAATGCCGGTTTTTTTCCTGCTCCGGAAAACCTTTTCCGTTCCTGATCTACACCGCTGTCATCCATATTTCCATTCCTTTCAGAAATCTCGACCAACACCGAATTCTATACGCTCATACTATGCGGTAGGCAGAGTGCTGGAAATAGGCAATATCCTTATAGTGAACGGCGTAATTGCTTAATATGGGACTTTATGTGAGATGGAACAGAGGAAGAGGTACAAAGACCACTTTCACAGAAATGTGTTGACCGCTAAGGCCGTTTAATAATTGAAGACCCGATGCAAATTCAATCAAAACGCACTTTTACAGCTATGACTCCAGAGTTGTCAAGCCTTCCTGGATGGCATATTTGGTCAGTTGCGCTATATTGTCAATATCCAGTTTGTCCATGATTCGAAGGCGATGGACCTCTACAGTCTTGGGGCTGATCTGCAGATTTTGGCCGATTTGCTTGGTGTTTTTGCCTTCCGCCATCAATTGCAGGACTTCTCGTTCTCTTTGACTTAAGATGGAGAACACGGAGTCTTCTTCTTTATCCCCGCGGACATACTGCTTGATAATCGACTCTCCGATGGATGGGCTAATAAATGTCTTTCCTTTAATCACGGTCTTGATCGCCTCAACCAGCTCTTCAAAGGGACAATTCTTCAGCAAATAACCGCTGGCTCCGGCCTTAAACATCTCCCGGATATATTTGTCGCCAGAGTGCATGGAAAGCCCTATCACTTTGATCTTTGGAAAGTCCGCCGTAATTTTGCGTGTCGCCTCCATCCCGTTAAGCTCCGGCATCGCAATATCCATGACAATGACATCCGGCGACAACTGCTGCGCCAGGTTAATGACTTCATGTCCATCTTTCGCCTGGCCTATAACTCTAATCTCATTCTGCTGTTCAAACAACCTGCTTAATCCATGACGCAAAATAGAATGGTCATCGGCCAGGAGTATTTTGATACTCATAATCTACGTTCCTTTCTCTGTTATATCAAGCGGCAATTTCAAGGTTACTTTAGTCCCTTTACTCTTTTCGGATTCGATTTCAAAGTGCCCCCCAATGTGGTTGAGACGTTCACGAATGTTAAATAGGCCAAATCCGCGGGGTCTGCCGGCCAGATCTTTCAAATCGGCAAGATTAAAACCCTGGCCGTCATCTTCCACAATCACGGTCAAGTCCCTATTCAATCGAAGTAACGTGACTTTTAAACTGCAGGCGTTAGCATATTTAACCGCATTAATGAGCAGTTCCCGGATGGAACGATACAAAAATATTTTGCTGTTATCGGTCAGAGGTTTTGGATCGCTGCAGTTTTCAAAGCGACACTGAATTTTTCTATCTTTGGCAAACTGCTCAACCATATCCTCAACGGCTACCTCAAAGCCAAGATCATAAAGAATGCTGGGGCTTAGATCAAAACTTAAGGTCCTGACCTGCCGCACTACATCATCAAGCTGATCGGAAATTTCGTGTATCGATTGCGAGGCTTTTCCGGAAATACTTTTTTGCAGGGACTTGAGTTCCCTGACGGCAAATGACAGCATCTGTCCCACCGAATCATGCAGGTCGCTTGCCATCTGCCTGCGCTGCTTTTCTTCGACGATTTGTATTTCAGCAGCCAGCAAGCGAAGCCTTTCCTGACTGAGATAAAGTCCGTTTTCCGCCACCTTGCGTTCGGTAATGTCCGTACAGGCTCCAACCCATTCACGGACGAGGCCATCCGGCTCGATGATCGGTATGCCGCGCACTGACATATCACGATAAATCCCATCATGCCGTCTTATTCGGTATTCGACCTGATAGAAATTTTTATGTTGGATCGACTGAGCCCAGATATTTGCTGTGCGGTCGCGGTCATCC
>CAYTHV010000202.1:0-4025 GCA_964437685.1 uncultured Pirellulales bacterium | reverse complement strand
CTCGTCGGCAATCAGCAAGCCCGGCGAACAGGACAGAGCCATCGCGATCATCACACGCTGACGCATTCCGCCGGACATCTGGTGCGGATACTCTTCGACACGCCGCTCCGGGTCTGCAATGCCGACTTTTCGCAGCATTTCTATCGCCAGGTTCATTGCCGCCTGACCTTTGATTTTCTGATGAAGATTTATAGCCTCGGTAATCTGGTGGCCGATGGTAAAGACCGGATTTAGACTGGTCATCGGCTCCTGAAAAATCATCGCGATATCATTGCCGCGAATTGCCCGCATGCGGCTTTCGGGCAGGTCCAGAAGATTATTGCCTTTAAACAGGATTTGTCCGCCGACGATTTTTCCCGGGGGGTCGGGAATCAGCCGCAGGATCGACAGCGAGGTGACACTTTTACCGCATCCGCTTTCGCCGACCAGCGCAACGGTTTGTCCCGCGGCAATGTCGAAGCTGACATCCTGTACGGCTTTGGCCTGTCCCTGCTGGGTGAAAAAGTGCGTTGAAAGATTTCGCACCGAAAGTAGATTATCATTTGCGTTCATCAGCTTTAGTCCATTCTCAATTTCGGATCCAGACAATCTCGCAAGGCATCACTGAAGATGTTCAGCGCCAGGGAGATAACAAAAATCGCAACAGTCGCGGCAGCCATTTCCCACCAGACATCACGTGCCAGTTCGGTTCGAGCCGCGTCAATCATGGCGCCCCAACTGGGCTTGTCGGTTTCGCCAAGACCCAGAAAACTCAGGATGACTTCGGCGTGAATGAAACTGACAAACCGCAGTGAAAAACTGATCAGAATAATATGAAAGACGTTCGGCAAGAGATGGGTAAACAGGATACGAAAATCGGAACATCCCATCGCACGGGCAGCCAGAACATACTCGCTTTCCTTACGCTTGATGATTTCGCCGCGGATCAGTCGGCACAGGCCGACCCAACTGGTTAGCCCAATGGCCATAAAGACGGCCGTTGAACCGCGAATCTCCACGCCGCATATTGTTTTATTGCGTAAGGCCACGGCAAATGCCATCAGCAGGAGAATATACGGAATCGTCCCGAGCGTCGTATAAAACCAGACGACCACATCGTCCACCCAGCCGCGATAATAGCCGGCAATCGCGCCAAGAGGTACGCCGATAAGGATACTGATAATCGAAGCGCACAGGGCGACCATCATTGCCGTCTTTGCGCCATAGATGGTTTTACGCAGCGTAGATTGCCCAAGAAAGTCCGTACCGAACAGCGACCAGCCGTGAACTTTTTCGGTTTGCAGCTCCGGCACATAGTCGAACTCAGCCAGCGGTTTTTGGTAATTTGCCCCAACCTGCTGGTTCCATTGCACAAGCGGTATTTTCCAGTGCAGCTTTGTCACCAGCAGATCGCCTGCCCAGACAAAGCCCGCCATCGCGGCGTAAATGATGACGATTGCAAAACAAATCATCGCCAGTTTTCGTTTTCGCAGCCTGCGAAAAGCATCCGACCAGTAACCGCGTGAGACTGAAGCCGTGTTTTGTATTGTTGTTTCTTCCATATTTATCCTATATCATTTTAATCTATTTGAAACTGATTCTCGGATCGACCAGAGCGTAACAAATATCCGTCAGCAATGTAAAAATCACAATTAATAACGAAAAGATGAAGGTCATCGCGTTAATAATAAAAAAGTCGCGGGCGGCGATGGCTTCAATCATCAGGTAGCCCAGTCCCGGGACACCAAAGAATCGCTCCAGCAAAAACGCTCCCAATATCAGACTCGGCATCGCCAGTACGACGCTGGTGATGATCGGAATCATCGCATTTTTCAGGACGTGCTTGAACAGCACCGCACGGGTGGTCAATCCTTTGGCGAATGCCGTGCGGACGTAGTCGTTGCGTATTTCATCGAGCATAATCGTGCGATAAAAACGCAGCTCTCCGCCGAGGCCGGCCAGAATACCGATCAAAATCGGCAAGCCGACACTTTTAATCATCGGCTCTTCCGGCAGATAGACAATTGGAAACCAGTCGAGTTTATAGGCAAAGAAATACTGGCCGAAGATGATAAAACTCAGATACGGGATACTCATCCCCGCAACGCAAATCACCACCGCGGAAATATCCCATATTGTGCCGCGGACAAAGGCGATAATCAGGGCCAGGCTGATAGCGACAATCAATTCTCCGATGAACATCGGCACGGTCAGCATCAGGGACGGCCCAAGCCCTCGCAGAATTTTGGCTCCGATGCGTTCCCTATCCAGCGCACGGCCGAAATCAAAGGTCAGGGCTTTCTTGAAATGATCGACAAACTGGCTGTCCCATGACAAGAACAGCGGCTTGTCAAATCCGTATTCGTGGCGAATTTCATCGATGGTCTGCTGGTCGGCATTTTTGCCGGCAATCTGCATCGAAATGTCGCCGCCGATCACTGTGAACAAGGTAAAAGTTACCAGCAATACGCCAAAAACAATCGGGATCATATACAACAGTCTGCGAATAATAAAGGCGGTCATTTGCCCTCCTTTTTAAGTTGTTTGAGAAGTTCCGAATACTGCCGGCGATCCTGAACATCCACACGATGATATTTCAGAGAGCCGTATCCAAACACAAAGGGTTTGTAGTTTTTATACCAATGATGCGTTAAATAAAATGAACTGCGATGGTTCAAAAATGCTGCCGGGTAGTCTTCCAGCAGGACATGTTCTAATTGCCGATATAGTTCCTGCCGCTGGGGGCTATTCTGCATCCCTTCGACTTTTTTAAACAAGGCTTCATATTCCGGATTGGAATAGAAAAATTTATTGCTGCCGGGCGCGAAATTTTTAACGGTGAACATATCCAGAAAATCAATCGCATCCGGACAACTGGCGGAAACACCGCTGATAAACATCTGGCATTGTCCTTTGTTCTGTTTTTCCATATAGGTCGGGAAATCCATATAATCCACTTCGAGATTTAAGCCCGCCTGGTCAAATTGCCGCTGGATTAACTGCCCCATTTGTCGGGACATCGTATCGGTGCCGGGCATATCCAGCCGCAGTTTGGGAATCGGTCCGCCATGAATCGCTTTAGCCTGTTCAAGCAATTCCCTGGCTTCCGAAAGGTCATATTTCGAATAGCCATATTTGCTGATATTGGGGTCATACGAATTTAATCCCGGGCAAACCAAACCGTGAGCAACCTGAACCCGCCCGTTAAATAAGATATCGATCAATTTCTGCCGGTCGATGGCGCGGCAAATCGCTTTTCGTAACGGAAGGTTCTGTCCTAAAACAGGGTCTTTCATATTAAACCCGATCCAGAATGTCGAAGGGTCGTTGAAAATAGTCAGATCAATTCCCTTGTCTTTCATATCACCGGTTAGTCCCCGCTGAATTGAAACCACCTTGTCAAAGTTGTCCTTGGGGATATACATCACATCCAACTGTCCTCGCATAAAGAGAAACCAGTTGGGCTGATCTTCCTGAATAATCCGGAAAATAACACGATCCGCAAAAGGAACCGGCTTTCCCGCATCATCAAGCAAACCGTTTTCTTTGTCCGCCGGCTCGCCCTCGGAAGGATACAGTTCGCCCCGCCAGGTTGGATTTTTTTCCAGTTCAAGATAAGAACTTCGCTGCCAGACCTTAAGTCGATAAGGCCCAGTACCAATCGGATGAGCATTAATATCCATTTTATAAAACTGGATCGCTTCCGGCGGAATCGGCGACGAACAATAATCGTTTAACGCAATCTCCAGAATTTGCGGCCACGGCCGGGTCAGCTTGATTTGCAGCGTATAATCATCAATCGCTTTTAAGCCCTCAACCGACCTGGAATAATCCACATCCCATTCTTTTTTAAAGCCCTTGGTGTATTCACGAAAATCGTTCAGTCCGGCAATCCGGTCGTCAAACAGGCTCCAGTTCTGGCTGGCATATTTTACGTTTGCGACACGTTTAAGAGCATAAATAAAATCCGACGCCTTGAGTTCTCTGCCTTTGCCGTCGGGAAAACAGGCATCATCCAGAAAATAGACTCCCTTCTTAATTGGAAT
>CAYTHV010000201.1:0-4029 GCA_964437685.1 uncultured Pirellulales bacterium | reverse complement strand
AGTTACCTGAAACAATCTTCCAAAATGACAGCCGAACATCGCAAACTCCTAATAATACCAATCAAATTTATTTTTTGTGCCATCAAGCTCCACTCCTGCAAAGGAGGGGTGGCCGAAAGCCGGGGTGGTTTTACCTTAAACTAAAAACTACCACCTTGTCATCCCCGCAAAGGCGGGATACAGACATTAAAGCCGAGCAGCGGAAGCTGCCGGATAATTTATCCCTTTGTCATCCCGAGCGAGCAAAGCGACGAGGGATCTATCCGTATTTTTTCGGTCGACGGCAGACAATTTTCCGCCTACAGGCTGATATTGGCTCCAAGCGACTTCATCAACTTCACAAATCCCGGAAATGTAACATTCATCGCCTCAGCGGTAGAAATCGTGCTTTTTTCCTTGCACGCCATCGCCGCTATTGCCATGGCCATCACAATCCGATGGTCGTGGTAGCCGTCAAAGTCGCCGCCAGCCATACCAAGCCCATCTATTATAAGCCCATCTTCCAATTCTTCAACCTTAACCCGAGATTTTTTTAATTCTTTTGCCATACACGCGATACGGTCGGTTTCCTTAACCCTTGCCTGCGGAACATTTACCAATTCCGTCCGCCCTTTGGCAACGCCGGCCACAACCGCCATAGCGGGCAATGCGTCGGGTGTACGATTCATATCTATCACAGCGCCTTTGAGCTTTGAACCTCTTACCCGCACGCCGTCCGGCTCGATGGAAATATCGGCACCCATCCGCTTTAAATAATCAAAAACCGCTTTATCAGGCTGACTATCGGTGAAATCAAGCCCTGTAACAAGCACATCGGAGCCTTCAAGCATTGCCGCCGCACACAAAAAGAACGTCGCACTGCTAAAGTCCGCCGGTATGCGTTTTTCAAAGGCTTTATATCCCTGCCTGCCCGGTATCTTGAAATGTTTCAGGTCGTCCGCTGCCTCGTACTTAATCCCCTGCCAATTAAGCCAGTCCATCGTTATACGAACATAATCCGGCTCATTTAAAAGGGTTATATCAATTTCGCTATCCCCGTCAGCCAGCGGACACGCCAATAACAGGCTCGACAAAAACTGGCTGGTTACACATTTAATTTGCGTCTTGCCGCCCTTTAATCTGCCCATAATATCAACCGGAGCCTTGTCATTACCCCTTACTGAAACAGCCTTTGCGCCTAAATCGTTCAACGCCTTTATCAATTCGCCAAGCGGGCGATTTTGTATCTGGTCATCGCCAGTAAATTGAATAGCTCCTTTGCCGTCAAAAAGGCTCGCCGAGCCGACCGCCAGCCGCAAGGTCGTGCCGGAATTGCCGACATCAATGGTTTCGCCCGGCATTTTCACTTTGCCGTTAACGCCTTTAATAATCCATTTATTGTCATCGCTGGTGTCGATTTGTGCGCCCAATGCCTTGTAGCAACTGACGGCACTTAGTGCATCGCTTGATATTAACGGGTTATGAATTACACTTTTCCCGCTCGCCATAGACGCTATCGCCACGGCACGAATGGTATGCGATTTTGAGGCAGGTATATCGACCTGACCTTTGAGAACGGATTTGCTGACATTCAGTATCACAGATTATCCCTGATTAGTTAAATCTTTAGTTTTGAAGATTTTACTATAATTGTTCCCTGCTTTCTATTGAATTTTTTCAGGTTCGCCGTTATAATCCCGACGATTAAACTTTCGCCGAAAATGCAAAAATAAGGGATGCTTCAGGTATGGATATTGTACTCAAATCTAAAGACATTACGCAAATCGTCGAAAAATGTGCAAAATGGATTTCCGATTTCCCCGCGTCCGATGCACCGATAGCAATAATAGGTATCAGGAGCCGAGGCGTTTTTTTAGCAGGCAGGATTGCTAAAGTTCTGGAAAAAAAGACGGCCCATGAAATCCCCTGCGGCACACTGGACATAACTTTGTATCGCGATGACCTTAACGACCCGCACAGCACCCAGCAGCCTCAGGTCAGAAGTACCGAAATTGATTTCGACATAACAGGCAAAACAATTATCCTTGTCGATGATGTTCTCCAGACCGGCAGAACGATTCGCGCCGCGATGGATGCGATTATGGAATTCGGCAGGCCGCAGGCAATCAAGCTGGCGGTTCTGATAGATCGCAAAGGCAGAGAACTGCCGATTCAGCCCGATTTTGTAGGCCATCACGTTGAGGTTTCGCCGAAACATAAAATCAGCGTCAGCTTCAAAGAATCAGATGATATTGACCAGGTGGTGATTGAATAAAGGTGACAGATGAATAGAACGACAAATAAATTTCAATGGACCCGCAAGCATCTGATAGGAATCAAAGACCTCTCAGTCGAGGAAATAACGCATATCCTCGACACTGCTCAAGGTTTTGAGAATCTCAGCACCCGCTCCGTAAAAAAGGTTCCAGCCCTTCGCGGCAAAGTCCTCGTCAATATGTTCTTCGAGGATTCCACCCGAACGCGCAACAGCTTTACGCTGGCTGCAAGCAGACTAAGCGCCGACGTTGTAGAGTTCAGCAAAACATCCAGCTCCGTCAGCAAAGGCGAAACTCTGCTCGACACCGCACGAAATCTTGAAGCGATGGGCATAGACATCGTCGTAATCCGCCACAGTGCAGGCGGAGCGCCGGTTCTACTTTCGCGAAGCATAAACGCATGCGTGATAAACGCAGGCGACGGATACAACGAACACCCCACGCAAGCCCTGCTGGATGCTTACACCATCCGCGAAAAAAGAGGCTCGCTTGAGGGCCTCAAAATCGGAATCGTCGGCGACATCACCCATTCTCGCGTCGCAAGAAGCGATATATGGGCATTTACCAAACTCGGTGCCGAGGTCATCCTCGTCGGCCCGCCAACGCTGATGCCCGCCCAAGTCAATAAACTCCCCGTAAGAGTAAGCCACAGCCTCGATGCCGTAATCGAAGAACTCGACGTTATAAATATGCTGCGAATCCAGTTTGAACGGCTCGGCGGCAATCCGTTCCCAAGCGTCAGGGAATATTCGCACTTCTTCGGCCTGACGGTTGAGAGAATGGAAAAAGCAAAAAAGGATATTATCGTAATGCATCCTGGGCCGATAAATCGAGGACTCGAAATCGAGTCGGAAGTGGCAGATGGCAACAACAGCGTTATTCTCGACCAGGTGGCAAACGGATTGAAAGTGCGAATGGCGGTAATGTTCCTTGTCAGCCAGGCCGCCGCAAATCAGGATAGTGAAATTAAAACAACAAACCCATCTTAGGATTTAATAAAATGACCGATTCGACTATGGAAAATCAGCTTGAAGTTACATTGATAGCAGTTACGCCCAACGCCCAGAATGTTATCGAAGAAGCAGGCAGAACGTGCTATCTTAGTTTTGATAAAATCGACGACGGCTCCGCTTCCAATTTTATTCAACGTCTGATTAAAATGGAACACGAATCGCCGCTCGAACACGCCTATGCGACATTCAGGATTAGAAATTGTTCACGCGCTATGACGCATCAGCTTGTCAGACACAGACTGATGGCGGTTTCGCAGCAGTCCCAGCGGTATGTTGACGAGGACAAGTTCAGCTATGTCGTGCCGGAAGAAATGCCAGCCGAATTTTTGCAGGACTACCATAATGATATGGATGTAATCCGCCAGATGTATGCGAAGTGGCGCAACCGCGGCCTAAAGAAAGAAGATGCCCGATTTGTTTTGCCCAATGCCTGCACAAGCGAGATTGTCGTTTCCGCAAATTTCAGGGAGTGGCGACATATTATAAGGACCCGCACATCGAAAAAGGCCCAGTGGGAAATCCGCAAAGTGGCAATGGCCATCCTCGATAAACTCAGAGAACAAGCCCCCGATTGCTTTGAGGATATGACTGTAAGCTAATCCTTACTGTTGCCATTCCCGCGCAGGCGAGAAAACAGAAATAGATTAAAACGTGGTCTTGGAGTCATATTATGACAGAACAAAGTCAGCAGGGACAAAACAATATTATAGATCCGGAGATGCTCAAACGGGCATTTAAGGCATTTAAAAAACGGCTCAAGC
>CAYTHV010000200.1:0-4059 GCA_964437685.1 uncultured Pirellulales bacterium | reverse complement strand
CAACTGACGTTTCGATTCGGTTGTCAACATAATAGGGATCATCCGTATTCAGCCATCTGGCAAAGCGGAGTAAAATCTTGTCATAATGGCTTTGTTTGGAAAGCGGGGACAGATACAACACAGCTTATGGGCCGCAATGCTACCAGTCCACCGTTTTCCGGACGCTGTTCCAAAGTTCCAAAGTTTTGTGCGTTTTTTAGGATAAAAATAATCCTCCGTATAACCATTTACAGTGATTATTCATCCTGTATTCATGGTACAACTGTTATGTGGATATTTTAGCGATGGCCTAACGAAAACTGAGGTTTCCATTCGATATTATGAAAGACCCATTGGGGATTTGAGTTAGACTCGGTCAGGCGGACTTTGGAGCGAGTACAATCCGGAAATTCGAGCAACAATGCCTCGTAAAATCGCGTTCGCCCCATCGTCGGACAGCGCCTGCGCGATGACCAATGTTTATAGCCATGATATAGGTCTTGGCATATCAGCTTAGCATTGACAGTAAGCCGGCAGCATTGATGGACAAAATTGCCGATGCATCCATCGGGCAGATCGTCCATCTGGTGAAATTGCCGCTCTGCCGGGGAGTCTTGAAAATAGCCCCTTGTGCTAAGCCGGAAGTACCCTTCTAATGCCCAATTGAAAATACCGGACAGTTCGGTCAGGAGTTTTTGTTCCACGCGAAAATCCTGCTTGTCGTTGGTTTCAGGAGCCGTTTGGAGACGGATCATCCATTCATTGAGCCGATCTTCAGGGTCAAACAGATTGGACAAATAATCGGCAAACATCAGAATGCGAGCATCCATTTTAACCTGTTTTTGCCTGGACGGATCCGGCTGGAAACAGTCCTGCTGAACGATACTAACAAGTCCATCGATGGCACGGCGCATCCGAGTATTTGCTCTGCTCAGGTCTGCACAGTGAACGATTGCCGCGTGTTTGCAGGACAGAGCAAGCAACCCCACTTTGCCGGTTAGCTGCGGCAACATTAAGGAGATTGTATTTTGCCGCCCCATCAGCGTCTGCAAAATCTTCGCTATCACCTCCTTGCCGCCTCGCGCTGGGCCAGCTAAGCCGAGTATCCTGGGATAATAAGTTTTGCGGGTTAGAGCATAGCCAAACCACTCCTGCAAAATCGAGATACTGACTTGATCGACAGTTTTACAGGATGAATCATTAGTCGGGGTCAACTGGCCAGATTCGACATCCGGGCTATCCCAGAACGGGTCCGTTTGAAACCACTGCGCCAATTTTTCCAGCCAGAGCGGACAGGCTGCCTGCGGATCATATTGGACAGGCAGGTAGGTCTGGGTGAAAAAATCCTCTGTCGGGTCAAGCAGAACAGGCTTATCGCCGGAGATATCAATCAGGGCATTATCAAGAGCAATGATATCATCGGGGTCAGGACGCAATTGAGGGTTTTGCAGCCAAGCGGGCGGTACACACTCCAGAGGTATCCAAGCAGGTGTCAACAAACTGAGCGACTCGAGTACTTCGCTGACCAGACGCGGGGTTAGCCGGAGTTTGTCATAACCCAACTCATCCGAACTATTGCCGGCACGACTGCGCACTTTGCATTTGGAGCCGAATTGATAAATTCTGTACCGAATCTCGCCAGCATCCACCGGCCGATAACGACCGTCGACAAGAATCATCCAATCCTCATCATAACACCGGATCGGTACACCGGAATCCAACATCGCCCGGGCGATTTGGTCAGGAAAGGCACTATCGAGAATCACAAAACCCTGACGATGAACGGCAGAGCGACGTACTGATGCGGCAATGTCCCCCAACCTCTTGTAATCCAGCGGCGGACGACACCGCAACCGATTGGTTCTAATCAGCGCATCATTGATTACGCCAATATCGCAGCCATTTTGCATCATCGTTTCGGCGATTCCAATCAGCGTTTCTGTGCGGCTGCCCTCCAGGATGGGATTGCCATCTGCATTGCAGGACGAAGATAATGTCATGTTTTCCATTCTCAAATTTCCATTTTCAATGTTAAGTTTGTTTTGTCAAAATCATAACAACAACTCATTTTAGATTTTTTTGCAGGGTTTGAAAAACCGTTTTTAGCAAAAAAATCCAGATTTGTAAGATTTTAGCCGTTTGTAAAAAACAGGAAACCGCCTCCGGCGGATGTTTTTTACGTTGGATTCCCGCCTTCGTGGGAATGACAAAGCCCAAACAGCCCAACGGCTAAAGTGTTGTTACCCGGATTTCAACTACAGAACACAGCTTAATGGAGAACTTGATTTGGTGTCAAGTGGGACATTGATTTCAAGAGTTAACTATAGGAATCGCAATAAGTTAAGAACCCAAGACTGGAGAAGGCAGGAACTTGCTGCCTGCGGAGGAATTGACAAATGAGAAAGATAGACGACAGATTTCCGCTGACCGCAGACAGCGAACTGGCGGAGCTGAACTAAAATGTTCTATTTCCCGACGAGAGTGGGCCAACTAAAAGTACGTCGGAACCGAGAAGTTTCAATTTTATGACACTAAGGAGTCGTCCCTGAAAAATTCATAAGTCTTTACAATAAAAAGAGTTGCATTTATTTTAGGGGAGTTTATAATGCAAGAAATGAATGGAATTGTTCCCAAAACCTTGCAAAATGGAATGACTTATGAAGCCCAAAATAAAATCGACCAGCCCGTTTGACCTGTTCCGCTCCCACTTCAATCAGATTCTCAACCTTGAGCACGAACTGTGCCGTCTGGCCGGGGTAATCGACTGGCCCCGGTTTGATGTTGCGTTTGCCAATTGTTACAGCGAGGACATGGGTCGTCCCGGCAATGCGATCCGGTTGATGGTCGGCCTGCATTATCTCAAGCATACCTTTGACGAATCGGATGAGTCGGTGATTGCCCGGTGGATTGAAAATCCCTACTGGCAGTTCTTCTGCGGGTATGACTACATGCAGCATGACTGTCCCATCCATCCGACCAGCATGGTCAAGTGGCGTCAGCGGGTTGGGGTTGAAAGACTGGAAGCATTGCTGGCTGAGACGATTCGGCTGGCATTGGAATTCAACCAGGTTACCTCACAGCAATTGCGTAAGGTGACGGTGGATACCACCGTCCAGGAAAAAGCGATCGCCTTTCCTACGGATGCCCGTCTGTACACCAAGATGCTGCTGCGTCTGGTGAATTTGTCCAAGCGTCGTGGTCTTGGCCTGCGTCAGACCTATGTTCGCAAGGCGCCGCAGTTGCTCAAGCAGCATGGCCGTTATGCCCATGCCAAACAGTATAGGCGTGCGGGTCGGTGTACCAAAGCCCTGCATACGCTGTTGGGTCGTGTGGTTCGGGATATTCGCCGCAAAGCCACGCTCCTGGACGAGACCCTTTTGTTGTTTTTGGCACGTGCCGAGAAACTCCTGGCGCAAAGGCAAAAGAGCAGCGATAAGTTATACAGCATTGATGCGCCGGAAGTGGAATGCATCAGCAAGGGCAAGGCACATAAACGCTATGAGTTTGGCTGCAAGGTTAGTGTGGCACTGACCAATGAAAAGAACTGGATTGTTGGGGTTCAGGCATTGCACGGCAATCCCTATGATGGGCATACGCTCGGGGGCGCCATCAAGCAGGTCGAACGCATTACCGGCAGACAGGTCAGCGAAGCTTTCGTGGACAAGGGGTATCGGGGACATGATTACGTCGGAGATGCCCAGGTGCATATCACCGGCCAACGCGGCAGTACCCCGGCCGGTCAGGCATTGCGACGGCGAAAGAAGCGTCGGTCGGCTGTGGAGCCGAAGATTGGACACCTCAAATCCGACAACCGGATGGGGCGAAACTTCCTCAAGGGTATCGTGGGAGACCGGATCAATGCGCTGCTGGCGGGAATTGGGGCCAATTTACGCAAGTTACTGGCCGTCTTTTGGCCTGCGCTGATGGAAAGACTGCAAAAAATCGAACGTATGTTCTGGATTTACTGGGCTGCCGTGGACTTGCAAAAAGAAGCGGCAGCGTAAAACAACTTTTTCAGGGACGACTAGTAATAGTGTTGCAGTTATTTTTTTGAGTAGGCTAATCGATAGGCTCGTGGTG
>CAYTHV010000199.1:0-4064 GCA_964437685.1 uncultured Pirellulales bacterium | reverse complement strand
AAAATAAAAAAAGATGCAAAAATTTCTTCTCCTTGTCCGGCCAATGCTTACAAAATTTAAACATCCGAAAACCTCAAAAAAATAATCCATAAGTTATAGTTTCACCTCTATAAATAGAGGGAGTGTTTCCCCTCCGGCTGGCTAACCCCCAGCTAAAACTAAATACGGACAAAAAGGAGGAATACAGGAATGAAAGAAGACAAGAATGTAAAACGAACCCAATTTCACGACCTCGTCAATCTACAATCTGCGATTTCCAATCTAAAATTAAAAAACGAACCCATTTTCCGAAAAGCTCTCCCCCTTTTCAAGGGGGAGTACGGCAAAGCTGGGAGGGGGTATTGCATTTCTATCTCCGCAGGCGATACCCTATTATTCTTGGGTCCTTGGGTTCTTATGTTCTTCCGTTCTTGGTTTTTTCAAAACGAACCCAATTTCACGACCTCATCAATCTACAATCTGCAATTTCCAATCTAAAATTAAAAAACGAACCCATTTTCTCAAAGTCTGAAACCATGGGCGAAGTGCTTTCATAAAAAACTAACAAAAAAAGTCTTGATTTGGTATGCGTTTAATGGTAAATTATGACTCTTTGTTACTTGTGATAGGGGGTTCTAAGTAACGTAACGCCTGCTTTTTGCATTCGAAACCGCAGTTTTAGATTAGCTGGTTGTATAGGTGCAGAAAAGGTTTTGATTTAGACGATTAAAATGTTACAGAAATAAACCGGCGGAAGATGTATACCGCCGGAGAATATTTGAATGTTTTATAGAGATTGAAAAAGTTATATGGAAAAGATTAGTAGAATCAGGAATATCGGTATCTCGGCTCATATCGATTCAGGTAAGACCACGCTGAGCGAGCGAATCCTGTTTTATGCCGGACGTATTCACCGCATCAATGAAGTGAAAGGCAACACCGGTAATGGCGCAACGATGGATTTTATGGAGTTGGAAAAAGAGCGGGGCATTACCATTACCTCTGCGGCAACCCAGGTTGTCTGGAATGAAAAATATATCAATCTGATCGACACTCCCGGCCACGTGGACTTTACCGTGGAAGTGGAACGCTCACTCCGCGTTCTGGACGGGGCGATTATGGTGCTCTGTTCGGTTGGTGGTGTTCAGAGCCAGTCATTTACAGTAGACCAGCAGATGAAACGATACCGGGTACCGCGTATCGCGTTCATCAATAAAATGGACCGCACCGGCGCCGATTGCGAACGTGTCTGCAAGGATATTCGTGAAAAACTGGCGCTGAATGCCATTCCCATTCAGATTCCGATGGGTTCGGGTGAAGCTTTTCAGGGTGTCATAGATCTGATTAAGATGGAAGCGGTAACTTTTGTCGGCGACAACGGCGACGATGTGATTCGCGAACCGATCCCAGCCCAGTATGCCGATGCTGCCCAGATCGCCCGTCATACGATGCTCGAGGCACTGAGTATGTTCAATGATGAACTGATGGGGCTGCTGCTGGAAGATAAGCCGGTGGATGAAGTGATAATTCGCCGGACGATTCGTGAAGCGACGATTAATCGTGATATTGTGCCGCTGATGCTTGGCTCGGCATTTAAAAATAAAGGCGTTCAATTACTGATGGATGCCGTTTGCGACTACCTGCCCAGTCCCCTGGATCGGTGCAGCTTTGCCCGCGACCATGATAATGATGGCTCGGAAGTTCCTTTGGCCAGCGATCCGGAATCTCCGCTGGTAGCGATGATTTTCAAGATTACTGACGAGACATATGGACAATTAAACTATACCCGTGTCTATCAGGGGCGCATCGCCAAAGGACAGCATTATCGAAATGCCCGCACGAATAAACAGCAGCGTGTAGGACGTATCGTTCGAATGCATGCCAATGACCGCGAGGATATTTCCGATGCCGGACCCGGCGATATTATCGCATTGCTGGGACTGGATTGTGCCAGCGGCGATACGATTTGCGGTGAAGGCATTAATTATTCATTGGAAAGTATCTATGTTGCTGATCCGGTGATTAGCTTATCCATTACTCCGGCAAGCAATGCTGACCAGGAAAAAATGGCCAAGGCCCTGAACCGATTTATGAAAGAAGATCCGACATTCCGTGTCTCGACGGATCCGGAAACCGGGCAGACGATTATTGCCGGTATGGGCGAACTCCATCTGGACGTCTACTGCGAGCGGATGAGGCGAGAGTATAAGGCCGAGGTGGTTGTCGGCGCTCCCAATGTCAGCTACCGTGAAGCCCCGACTGTGGAAGCGGAATACAATTATAAACATAAGAAACAAACCGGCGGTTCCGGTCAATTCGCACATGTGGTTGGCCGACTGATCCCGCTGCCTTTGGACGCTGAAGATCCTTATGAATTCGAAGACAATATCGTCAGCGGCCGTATTCCGGGCGAGTATATTCCCGCTGTCAACAAAGGCTTTCAGGCGGCGATGAAAAAAGGCCCTCTGGCCGGCTATGAAATTGTTGGCTGCAAGATGTGCCTTGATGACGGTTCATTCCATGCCGTGGACTCAAGTGAAATGGCGTTCCGTATCGCGGCCCGCGATGCGTTTACTGAAGCGTTTCGCAAGTCCCGTCCATGCCTGCTGGAGCCGATTATGAAAGTGGAAATTGAAGCTCCGACTGAATATCAGGGCTCGATTGTCGGCGATTTGAATTCCCGCCGCGGAATTATTCTGGGCGCCGATAATCGCGGCAATGTTACCGTGGTTCAGGCGGAAGTGCCGCTGGCGAACATGTTTGGCTATGCGACAATTGTCCGCAGCCAGAGTAAAGGGATGGCGACATTTACCATGGAAATGAGTCGATATGCCCCGGTTCCTCAAAAGCTGTCCGAAGAAGTGATTCTCCGCAGACGTGAACGCGATAAGCAGGCGGCCGGCAAGTAATACCAGCCTGTCAGAAAAGTTAAATATGTAAATCGGCTTAGGGAAACCTGAGCCGATTTTTTTTGATATGAATTGCCAGCAGCGATGCCAGCATAAATCCCACCAGAATCATTCCGGAAAAAACCAGGAATATTTTCTCGTAAGACCCTGTGGATTCTCGAATCCAGGCCGTAAATATCGGGCCGATGATTCCAGCGGCTGACCATGCGGTCAGAATTAACCCCAGTATGGCTGAAACATTTTTGGCTCCAAAGATATCGCTGATAAAAGCCGGCATCGAGGCGAATCCGCCTCCATAGCAGGTGATAATCAGGCATAACACGATTTCAAGTGCGACCGGGTGATGCAAATCTCCGAGAAAGAAAAAGGCGAAGATTTGAATGGCGAAAAATATCAGCCATAGGGCGGGCCTGCCGATGTAATCCGAGATGCTTGACCATCCGAATCGCCCTAATCCATTAAATATCCCGATGATGGCAACCAGAGTCGCGGCGGCCTGAACCGACATCCCGGCGACATCCTGTGCCATTGGCGAGGCGACGGAAATCATTGCGATGCCGCAGGTCACGTTGATAAAAAACATCAGCCACAGGTAGTAGAATGGAAGCGTTTTAATCGCCTGCTGAGAAGTCATTGATGACGGTTCACTTTTATGGGCGGCTGCGTTCTGACCTGTTTCAGGCGGGGCGAGATAAAGCGATGCACTGAGAATCAATACGAAATAAATACCGCTGAAAATGTAAAAAACGGCCGGGATTCCGAGTGTGCTAAGAATGGACGGAGCGATAAGACGAAAAATAACGGATGCAAATCCAAACCCCATAATCGCTATACCGGTAGCCAGTCCTTTTCGGTCGGGAAACCACTTAATTAAGGTGGAAATTGGGGTAATATAACCAATACCAATGCCAATTCCTCCAAGCGCTCCATACCCGATATAGAGCAGCCAAAGAGTTCCAGATTGACAGGCAATGCCGGACAGGATGAGTCCCGAACAGAAGAAAACGGCTGCGAGGATGCCGGATCGACGAGGGCCAAGATTTTCCACTGTTTTGCCCAGAAACGCCGCCGCCAAACCCAGAAAGCAGATTGCAATACTGAAGGTCAGGGATACTTGTTTCAGTGTCCAGCCGAACTGCGCCATCATCGGTTTGGAAAAAATACTCCATGCGTACA
>CAYTHV010000198.1:906-4116 GCA_964437685.1 uncultured Pirellulales bacterium | reverse complement strand
AACCACGAACTAAGAACTATTTTTGCAAAACGAACCCAATTTCCAGATTCACAAAGTCTTCTATTGTACCGCTGTATTTCTCATCGCCGCAGGCGATTCCTCAATTTTGATTTTTTATCTTTGATTTTTGATATATTGTCGAAACGAACCCATTTCCCCTCTGTGTTTTTCTGTGTCCTCTGCGGCAAAAATACAAAACGAACCCAAATCGGAAAAACGAACCCATTTAATCTGTGTAATCGGCGAAATCTGCGGTTACTCTTTTTCTGTAAATCCCGTTTATTCTGTCAAAAAACCACTTTTGCAAAACGAACCCAATTTTCCGACCCAACCAATCTACAATCTACAATCTACAATATACAATCTACAATTGCAAAACGAACCCAATTGGGGTGTTTTTTCTTGACGAATCCCCTAAGATTCTGGATACTATCACATTCTTATTGGTACATGTGAAAATGCGGAATTATTGATATTTTAAGGAGTTGTCTTATGGCTCAGGCCAGAACACAAAGCAATGCGATGCTTTATGCCCTCATTACATTTGTCGCATTGTTTATCGTTGGGGTGGTGTGTGCAGTGGTATTTTACGTTAAAAGCGAGGAATACCGTACACAATTGGAGAATAATAAGTCCGATACCCTCAAAATCGCCAATATTCAGGAACAAGGTTCGCTGGGTAAGATTGTCGGCAAAGCCGAGGGTACCACGACCTATCTTGGAATGCTCAATGAATTTTACAATAAGCTGATTTCAGTTGTCACCGGCGTAGTGCCTGCCGAGGACATGTCCGCGGATGTCAAATTCAACGATATTACCCTGCAAATTGAAAAATTAGGCAAGACGCTTGGCGCAGATATGAGTCCGGCGGTCGGTCCCGACGGCGTAGCGTTAATCAAACTGATTACCGACTTGAAAATCAAACTCGACGATGCCCGTACCCAGCAGGCCGCTGCTCAGGCCCAGTACGAGCAGTTGCAGACGGAGTTTAATGCCGCCAAAGAAGAGGCCGCGTTTAAAGAGAAACAGCTTGTCGAACAGGTTCAGGCCCAGCAGAACAATGCCAATGACATTCAGGTGAAATACGATGAATTGAAAAATCAGATGAATGCTTCCGCCGATGAGCAGCTTCAGGCCGCCAACAAACGGCTCGAAGATGAACAAAACAAGCTCCGCCAGAAGCAGATGGAACTGACTGATACCCAGACTAAGATGGCCGAAATGGATAAATCGCTCAAAGAGGCTCTGGCCAAGCTGGAATCCATCCGCCCGCGACCGGATAAGGATGTCGCCGCGTATCAGGCCGATGCCAGCATTTTGCGAGTGGATTTGAATAATAGTCTGGTTTATCTGAATATTGGATCGGAAGATCACGTTTATCGCGGCTTGACCTTTGCCGTCTTTGATCGCAATATGCCTATTCCGGAAAGCGGAGAGGGTAAAGCTGAAATCGAAGTCTTCCAGGTTGAACCCAAGGTTTCCGTTGCACGGATTGTCAAGGGTACCAAGAAGAATCCTATCGTTCAGGAAGACCTTGTCGCCAACCTGATTTGGGACAGCAAAACAACCAACCGGTTTGTCGTTCTGGGTGCCTTTGACTTCAACAATGATGGCAATATGGATAGTGATGGCAACCAGCGGATTCGGGAAATGATCGAATCATGGGGCGGCGTGGTCCAGGATGAAGTCACAATAGATACTGATTTTGTCGTTGTCGGCGGCAAGCCGACGCCGATGGTGCGTCCGGAACAGGCGGCGACGGATTTAGACCCAACGTTGCAGCAGAAGTATGAAGATTCGATCAAAGCAGTTCAGATGTATCAGTCCCAGTTGGATGCTGCCCAAACACTGTCAGCGCCGATATTTAACCAGAAGCGGTTCCTGTACCTGATTGGATACGAGGGTTTATTGGCGACAAAGACGGCCAAATAATACCTATATTGTAATGTGCACACAAGGCTCGGACTTAGCTCCGGGCCTTTTTTGTTGTAATGCCGATGGATGCGATGTAGAGGGTCCCGACGACATGGGCGGCCTGTTCGCTTTGGAAGAACCCGCGTTTGGCGGCAACAAAGCTGACCGTTGCGGCCGCTTCAATGCAGACCGGCAGCGGAATGCCAAGGTCACAATCAAGCCCCGAGGGAATGTCCACGGCAAGGATGGGGATGTTCAGGCTGTTCAGGCAGGCGATTAGACCTGCGTAAGGGCTGGCCAATTCGCCCTTGAGGCCGGTTCCAAACAGGGCATCGACAATCAGCCCGCACCCGGCGGTGAAACCCTGAATCTGGCGGCGTAGCGTATTTTCGGTCAAATCCAGTGTATGGATAGGCAGATTTATCTGTCGGCAAATTGTCAGATGGGTTAGTGCGTCGCCCTGGATTTTCTCCGGCGGAGCGCACAGGATTATCTGTACGTCAACCTGGCGATTGAGCAGGTGACGGGCGATGACAAATCCGTCGCCGCCGTTGTTGCCTGCTCCGCAAAAGATGCATGCCCGATTTGAGGATTTGGCGGACAGCAGGTCGAGGGCGATTTCTGCAGCAGAGCGACCTGCATTTTCCATCAGAACTGTGCCGGGAATGTGAAGGGTATTGATCGCCCACGCGTCAAACGCGCGGACTTCGTCACGGCTCATGATCACGTGCA
Source organism: uncultured Pirellulales bacterium (assembly GCA_964437685.1). Classification (GTDB taxonomy): domain Bacteria; phylum Planctomycetota; class Phycisphaerae; order Sedimentisphaerales; family Anaerohalosphaeraceae; genus Anaeroglomus. Next base: position 1,470 of record CAYTHV010000198.1, on the reverse strand, counting down.
TGCTGCTATTATATGGACTCCAAAAGGTCATGCGGCTTATTATATGCGATAGATGGAAAAGGTCAATTGACTTTCGGGGCGTTTGCCTTTAGAGTATCAGGCAAAGAAGAAAAGGGATTTCTATGCACATATTATTGACGAATGATGATGGTATTTTCGCCCCAGGATTGGCGGCGATCTATAAACGACTGGTTCGTTTGGGTCAGGTTACGGTTGTTGCTCCGGCGGATGTTCAATCCGGCGCGGGCCACAGTATTTCCCTGCGGGATTTGACCTGCCAATCGCTGGAGATTATGGGTAAATTCAATGGATTTAGCGTGGATGGCTCTCCTGCGGATTGCGTTAAGCTGGCGGTCAACAAATTGGTCGGCGAAAAGACGCCTATCGACCTTGTGGTTTCAGGGATGAATCAGGGCGCCAATATCGGGATCAATGTATTCTATTCCGGGACGGTTGCCGCCGCGATTGAGGCTGCGTTTTACAATCTGCCGGCTATTGCCGTCAGCGCTGCGATGGAAGACCCGTGGAATCCGGATTTGGCGGCGGATTACGCGGTGGATGTGA
>CAYTHV010000198.1:0-896 GCA_964437685.1 uncultured Pirellulales bacterium | reverse complement strand
CGAAGTTATTCTGCATCGGCACGAAGCCAACCCGATCATCACCCCGAAGAGTGTGCTGGAGCAAACCGGCATCGTCTGTGACGCGGTTTACAACTGCGGTCAGACCACCTTTAACGGTCAGACTTTGCTGCTTTTGCCGATTCAGCCGCGCGAAGTGGTCAATATCAATATCCCGCAATTGTCACAGGGAAAGCCCAAGGGTATCAAAGTGGTGCCCCAGTCGTCCTGCGGTTTTGATGAGTTTTTCCATACGGTGGATGAACAGGAAGGGCAATGCGTATATCGTCTTGCAGGCGGGAAACATCGTGACAAACACGATGCGAATTGCTGGGTGGATACGACCGCGATTGCGGCGGGATATATTACGCTGACATCGCTGCGGCTGGACCTGACCGAGCCGAAGGGCAATGAAAAGCTGGCGAGAAAGAAAATAACCCTGCACTAAGCGATACGATAGGAGCGTTTGATGTGGAATTTGTATGAAGACCCGTGGCTGCTGTTGATTGTTGGTGTTGTGGCTTTGATTGTTGGGGTCTGGATTCGCAATAATGTTGCGGAGAAGCAGGGACTGTGGCTGATTTTGGCTGGTGTGCTGATTGCGGCCGGAGGATTTGGGCTGGACTATGCGGTTGCCACGGATTACGAACAGATTCAAACGGTGATTTATACCTGCCGCGATGCGGCGATTACCAAAGATATTCGTCCGATTGCGCCGCTGATTTCACCGTCGTATCAGGACAGCATTCATTTTAATCGCGAGATATTCATTGAAAGTATTGAAAGCGTCTTTAAGACCGCAGCGATTTCCAAGGTTAAATTTCAGGAGATGACGATTAACCTGTTTGGGAGAACAGGACGAGCGGCAATCAAGACGGTGGTTTTTCTTGATCCCAACA
>CAYTHV010000197.1:0-4163 GCA_964437685.1 uncultured Pirellulales bacterium | reverse complement strand
TAATTACCGGTATTCACCGCCGCGGTCGCAGATCAAACAGTTGCTGATGGACGGGGTTATCGGCAAGATACTTTCTGTGAAGCTGGATTGGTGTTTGGATACCAATCATGGGGCGGATTATTTCCGCCGGTGGCACAGCAACAAAAGCAACTCCGGCGGTTTATTAGTCCACAAATCAACGCATCATTTTGACCTTGTGAATTGGTGGCTTAATTCTATTCCCAAGACTGTTTTCGCGCGAGGCTCGCGTCTGTTTTATAATGCCGAACAAGCCAGACGTTATGGTCTTGAATCGCATGGTGACCGCTGCCTGAACTGTAAGGTGAGCCATAAATGCAATTATCATCTGGACATGCGCACCATTCCAATGATCAAGGAACTTTATTTGGATAATGAACAATATGATGGATATTTTCGCGACCGTTGTGTATTTAGAAACGATATCGATATCGAAGATTCGGTCGGTTTGGTTGCGGAATATCAAAATGGAACGATTTTGACCTACAGTCTCAATGCGTTTATGCCGTGGGAAGGATATCGTCTGGAAATCAATGGTACCAAAGGCAGGCTGGAGCAGTTGTGTCAGGAAACCTCGTATGTCAATGGTGATGGTACTGTTCAGGGCGGCCTGATTGCCGAGGGAACATCGCTGAAAATCTATCCGCATTTTAAAACACCGTATGAAATTCCAATTTGGGAAGGTGTAGGTGCGCACGGCGGCGGCGATATTGTCCTGCTGGAAGACATCTTCGGAGTTCCTGCCGTTGACCCGCTCAAAAGGGCGGCCGACTATGTGCAGGGCGCCTATTCAATTCTTGTAGGTATTGCCGCGAATAATTCAATCAAAACCGGGAAAATGATTTATATCGACGATCTTGTCTGTGGGCTGCCCAAGCCTGATGTGGTATCTAAAAGTGATGTGGACGAGAAAATTGCTTATGTAAGCGATGCAAGGCTGATGGCCGGAGACAAAACGGTTGAGGCAAATGTGCCGCAAAAGGTGTACACGTCCGATTCCGGGAGGCAATTAGAGAATGTCTGAATTGTCATTGCAGCACAAACCTGATTTCTCGCGCGCCAAACAATACTGGGATGCATTCTGGGAACATCAAATAATAGATCGTCCGTGTACGGTGATTTGGGCAAAAAAGACACCCAATGCCGTCGCACCGGCGATTATTCAGCCGGTTATGGGTGATTTCAGGCAGACGTTTGCCAAACATCAATTATACCTGGATTCACACGCATTTCTGGGTGAGTGCATGCCCGGCTTTCGGCCCGGCTTTGGTCCCGATCAGATGGCCGGCTTCTTCGGTGCGCCAATTGTGGCGGGACCGGAGGATACCAATACCAGTTGGTCGGAAAAAATCGTGGATGATTGGAGCCGGTTTTTGCCCCTGCGGATTGCGGAAAATAGTGTCTGTTTTAACCGCATGAAAGACTACCATACGGCCGCTCGTGAATTTTTCAAGGGCAAGTGCCTGATTTATATTCTTGACCTCCACTCGAACATTGACACACTCGAAGGTCTTCGCGGGGCAGAGCGCTTGCTCTTTGACATAATCGACTCTCCCGATCTTGTCGCTCGCGCCATGGCTGATGTCCGCAGGCAGTACTCATTCATTTACCAGACCTTTTATGATCTTGGCGCCGCCGGAGAATATGGCATCGCCGACCGTTGTCTGGCATTGTACAGTAGAAAAAAATACAATATCGTATCCGCTGATTTTATTGCTTTGTTGAGTCCGGATATGATGCAGCAATTTGTCCTTCCGGCATTGGAAGAAGAGGCGGCATATTTAGATAATTCCTGTTTCCATCTGGATGGTCCCGATGCTCTCAAGCATCTGGATACGATTTGCCAGATGAAAGACATTGATGTGATTCAATGGCAGCCCGGCAGCTATAACAAGCCGGCGTTTGAATGGCCTGAAGTGATTGACAAAATTCAGCAATCGGGTAAAGCCGCTGTGATTGCGGGAACGCCTGAGCAGGTCAAATCGATCCATGGACGATTCAAGCCTGAATTGCTTGTGTATGATGTGGAAGCGAAAAATGAACAGGAAGCAGCCGAATTACTGGAATGGTTAAAAACGCATACATAACAAAACTATATGATTTTTCATGGATATAAAAATGAGAATTTCTGAGATATTCTATCGGATTATTGTTTGTGTGTTATTAATTTTCATCGCAGGATGTTCAACGGGTATAAAGTCCACAAATCGTGCTGCGGAAAAAAAGACATTTATGGCAATCTATACGCCAGAAACCATAAAAGTTGACGGCATTCTGGATGAGGAGATTTGGAAGGATTGTCCTGTTTATGAGTTGAGTTTGTCGAAAGGTGATCGTTCTTCCGACAAGATCAAAGAGCCGGGGCGAGTGCGTTTTGCCTGGGATGAGAAATACTTCTACTTAGCCGCTTCTTTTGAAGACTCCGATATCGTGGCGGAAGGCAACGAAGATCAAATGCATCACTATCGATATGGCGATGTGTGCGAGTTGTTTCTAAAACCGGCAAAAGAAAGTTATTATTGGGAGCTTTATGTGACACCCTTGAGCAAAAAAACAACTTTCTTCTTTACCGACAAGTCATGCTTAAAAGAGCCAAGCTGTTTTGAAAACTATAAAATTGATATGCTTGTCGCTGCGGTAAATGTTGGACAGGTTAATAATCGGAATGACAGGGACCAATTATGGACAGCGGAGATGGCGGTTCCTATTGATGAATTGGATTCGTTCGGAACAAAGTTCGCTCCCGGCCAGGATTGGCGAATTCTGATTGGCAGATACAACTATACGCGAAATTTGCAGGACAGAGAATTGAGCATGGCGCCTCGGCTGTCTGCACTGAATTTTCATTTAACTGAGGAATATGCATATCTAAAGTTGGTTGGGCAATAAAAATAAATTAAACATGTAATCAGGATTGAAAATTAGAAATAGTTCATTCGTATTGAACGACAGCATGCTGGCTCAATGATTTGCGGAATTGATTAAAGCATTCTTGACCATCGGAATAGACGGCATCAGCAAGTCCCTGCAAAACATCCGTATTGTTTGAGTTGACAAATTGACAGTGCCGAATCCCAATTGCAAGAAGGGATTTGGCCGATTGTTACTTGAGATATTTATAACAAATAAATTTGAATCCAAAATACCTTTTTTAGTATTATCATCTGGCATCCACCGTCTAATTGTTGGCTGTACAAAGTAGCCAAACAAAGCCATTTTGATGAAAGTGGAAATTGGACAAACTCAAGAGTTTCTCTAAGCAATTCATTTTGGCGGTAAAAGTTATGTTTATTAAAAAAAGTATAACTGGATTCAAAAATATTTTAATATTCTGATATAACGTATCTCACAGGTTACATAACAATTTCTTCAGGATAATTTTTATTTTCAAGTAAAAATATTTTGTGGGTGGAAATGGCACATATTGTTGTTTTGTGGTCCATACGGTCTGTATATAGTGCACAGCGACAATCGTGATCAAGTCAAAGTGGGAAAATCGGAGATTCGACCAATAAAAAAAGTGTATTTTGCCGATGAAAATTGTTGACGCAGTGGGATAAAGTGGTATGATTTCCCATTAAATAGACTGTCCGGTGGAGTAAAATACAATGTTACTATTAACAGGCGAGTTTGAGCACACGCTCGATGAGAAGAACCGGCTTTTCATCTCGAACAAGCTCCGTAGTCAGATCGACGTTAAGGAATACGGCGGCGATTTTTACTTGGCACTGGGAGCTAATGGTGTGCTTTGCCTGTATCCAGAGAAGTATTTTCAGCAAATCGCCTTTGCCGGTGCGCCAGGGACGGCTGCCCCGGACGAAGTCGTCGCTTTCGAGCGTATGACTTTTGCGATGGCCAGCAGGGTCGAGCTGGATCGGCAGGGACGATTGCTTTTGCCCGAAAAATCTAAAAAACGGGCGAATCTCGGCAATTCGCTGACGCTTGTTGGCGTTCGGGACCATATCGAGATTTGGAATTCGGAAGATTGGGAACAGTATTTGTCGGAAAATCTGAATCAGTATCAGCATCAGATTGCCCAGGCGAGACAGACGGTTCTGCAAAAACAGAGTCGTCAGGTTGATGAATAACGGAGGTTGTATATGGCTGAGTTGATTATGGATGAGCTAAGTCGCGTAAATGGTTAT
>CAYTHV010000196.1:0-4195 GCA_964437685.1 uncultured Pirellulales bacterium | reverse complement strand
AATCCATCCCAAACTGGCGTCCCTCTTGAATGTAACATAAGATACATTATAGGACGTTATAAATCTTTTACTTTCAGACTTCAAAACGCTTTATATTGGGCAACTCTATTCAAAATATGCTTTTAGCACATATTGCTGCATCATACGCTGCGTATTAAAAAAGGATCCGTTCATCGCTATGGCGATGGCCATAATTCGCTCAAATCGATGTTCATTGTTGTAATACATCTCTACGACCAGACGCAGCTTTTCATACAACGATGCCGCATCCTTGCTGCGATCTGCAGTTATACCATTTATATCTTCCTGTCGTCGGTTTGATTCTCCAATAGACCAGCCGGTCATTCCATCAATGCAGCCTTCAATCCACCAGCCATCTAAAACACTTAATGATGGTACGCCATTAATCGCGGCTTTCATTCCGCTGGTTCCGGACGCCTCCATGGGCGGCTGCGGCGTGTTTAGCCACACATCTACGCCGGCCGTCAAAATTTTTGCCACCGACATATCATAATTTTCTAAATAAACCACTTTTATATCATTTTGCAGCTGTTCAGCGGCTTTAAATATCTGTTTAATTATCTCTTTGCCTTCCGTATCATTTGGGTGGGCTTTCCCGCCATAAATAATCTGGAATTTTCCAACCTCCCGGTTTATTTTCCTCAGTTGTTCCATATCATTGAATATTAAATCGGCTCGTTTATAACTCGCTGCACGGCGGGCAAATCCAAGCGTCAGCACATCGCCGCACATCCCGATATTCATTTGTCGATTAACATACTCGATTAACTCACGTTTGGCTTCAGCATGGGCGTCAGCGATTTCTTCACGCGGGATACTGATTGCATATCGCAGGCTGAAATTGTCTTCGCGCCACCCTGCGATATGCCGATCAAAAAGCTTTGCCATCGCCGGACAAACCCATCTGCCAGCGTGAACTCCATTCGTAATTGAATCAATCGCATAGGACGAAAACATGTGACGTGATACTTCACCGTGTTTTTTTGCTACGCCATTAACATAATGGCTTAAATTTAGGGCAATATAAGTCATATTGAGTTTGTCGTCACAGCAAAAAATCTGTGGTGCTTCAAACGCCTTGTGTTTTCCCACTAATTTGTTTACCATATCCATAGGAAATTGGTCATGTCCAGCGGCAACCGGCGTATGCGTTGTAAAAACACATTTTTCGCGTACGGCCTGAATATCTTCGTCGGTGATATCCGTATGCGCCTGTTTGGCAAGTTGTTCTTCGAGCAATTCCAGAGTCAGCAAGGCCGCATGGCCTTCGTTCATGTGAAACCTTCTTATGTCCGTATAACCTAACGCTCGCAGCATCCGCACCCCGCCGATTCCCAGTACGATTTCCTGCTGCAACCGGTATGCTTTATCGCGTCCATACAGATAATGTGTCAATTCGCGATCTGCAGGAGAATTTTCGGGTAAATCCGTATCAAGCAGATAAGCAGGCACAACATATCCTGTAACGCCTTTGACGTCATAACGCCAGGCCCGAATATGTACCTTCCGTCCATCGATTGTAACGCTAACCCGGGCCGGCATTTCTTTACAGTAATACTGCACAACCCATTGATAGGGCGATTCAGTTTGCCATCCATCCGGGCCGAGAATCTGAAAAAAATAGCCCTTGCGGTGCACCAGTGATACCGCCACCATCGGCACTTTCATGTCCGCCCCAGAGAGAATGGTGTCCCCTGCCAATATTCCAAGACCCCCGCTGTAGGTGGGCATTCCTTCTTCAAGACCGATTTCCATTGAAAAATATGCCGCCTTACGTCCACTTTCCATGTTTAATTTCTCCAGCAGTACGGTTCGTCTTTACCCTTATTTATTTACATCACCCGCAGATGTTTCCCGAGTTACAAATGTTATTTTTGTCGCGCCCATTCGGTAGAAAACATCGTAGATTTTAACCACATAATCCCACTGAACCGCATTGTCGCAGTAAAGTTCAAGGCCGTGTGTCGAAATATCATACGACTGTGCGGCCGTGAGAAATTGATTGGAAAGATTGGCAAGTCCTGCATCCAGATTTTGTCGCGATAATACTATTTTTGTATCTTCACCCAGAGCAACTTCACAGCCGGATTCAATTGTATCGATTCGTACTTTCATTGGCCCGGCAGTTTGCAGAGCCGCCGTTTCGGTTGCAGGTTTTGGCATGACAACAGGTAATTGACTTTCGGACTTTTGAAATTTAGCGGTCAAAACAAAAAAAGTCAGTAATAGAAAAATGATATCTATCATGGCAGTCATTCGCAACCCCATCCCAGGTCCGCCCCGCCGTTGCAGACCATTAATTACCTGTTTAGCAAGGCCACGATGTTGTACGGAATAATGACTCATTCTGCAAGAGACTCTATAAAATCCTTTTTTGGCTGAATACCGAAGGCTCACCTCAGATAACATCTTATTATAAACGCATTGTTATTCTATCGCTAAGAGGCAATATCGGCAACAGTTATCATAAGAATATCAGTATCTTAAAAATCTGGGCTAAAATGAATATAATCCTTATTATTGTTCCATACTTCACAATATACGCGTACAATATATGCATCTTGTACTATATGTGAACATAATTTGCGATATTTATTGCAAATCGTAAAACCTATCGCTATACTATTGCGTAGTTAAACGATATATAAATTTCGCCTCCACGGGAGGTTTATGACTTAAGTTTAGGAGTTACAAATGGTTACGAAATCAGATTTCATACAGGAAGATGTTATCGAGCAAACGCTCGCCAAGGCCTGTCGCAAGGAAGCGTCTGCGATTCGTGAGGTTATCGCCAAGGCGTTGGAAATGAAAGGGTTAGATTTAAGTGATGTCGCCACATTGGCCACCATCAGCGATCCACAACTTTTGGCGGAACTGTTCGACGCAGCAAAAAAAATCAAGGAAACGATTTATGGCCGTCGGCTGGTGTTATTTGCACCGCTTTACATTTCGAATTTATGTTCTAATGAATGTTTATATTGTGCCTTTCGTGCGAAAAATAAGGAAGTCAAACGCCGAGCCTTGACACAGCCTGAAATTGCAACAGAAGTCGAGGAATTGGTTAAACAGGGACATAAACGTGTTCTCGTTGTGGCTGGTGAATCTTATCCCAAAGAAGGCTTCCAATATGTCCTCAAATCCATCGAGACCATATATAGCGTAAAAGTTGGCCCGGGAGAAATCCGGCGGGTTAACGCCAATGTTGCTCCGCTAACCAGCGAGGAATTTAAACAGCTTAAGGCTGCCAAAATCGGAACCTATCAGCTATTTCAGGAAACTTATAACCGCCAAACCTACAAAAGCGTCCATCTTGGCGGCAAGAAAGCAGACTACGACTGGCGTGTTACCGGAATGGATCGAGCCATCGCGGCCGGGATCGATGATGTAGGCATTGGCGTACTATTTGGCTTGTGCGACTGGCGGTTTGAGATATTGGCGCTGATGCAGCATATCCAACACCTTGAAAAGACATTTGGAATCGGTCCGCATACAATCAGTGTGCCGCGTTTAGAACCGGCAACAGGATCGGACATGGCCACCCATCCGCCAAAACCGGTCGAAGATGTCGAATTTCGTAAAATTGTTGCCATATTGCGGTTGGCGGTTCCTTACACGGGGATTATAATGTCCACACGCGAAACTCCCAACATGCGGCGGGAAACATTTGCGCTGGGTGTCTCGCAAATTTCCGGCGGTTCACGAACGAATCCCGGCGGCTATACCGAAGGCAAAGATGTACTGGATGAAGCGCAATTTTCGCTTGGCGACCATCGCAGCCTTGACGAAGTCATTCAAGACGTAGCCAAACTGGGTTATATCCCGTCATTCTGTACCGGCTGTTATCGGCTTGGCAGAACCGGTCAGGATTTTATGGATATGGCAAAACCGGGGCTGATTAAGGAACATTGTGATCCAAACGCCCTGTCCACATTTTTGGAATATTTGCAGGATTATGGATCAGAACAGACAAAAGCCATTGGAATGGATTTAATCCAAAAGACGCTCAAGGATATGGATGATACGCCGCGTCAGCGCAGCGAAAAAATGCTCGCGGCAGTAGCGAGCGGAAAACACGACGTATTTTGCTAAATGCTATGACCCAGCAATTTCGTACAGAACAGGATTCGCTCGGAACGCTTGAAATACCAGCTAAGGCTCTTTACGGTATTCACAC